>CAZNQE010000062.1:0-16269 GCA_964575005.1 uncultured Polaromonas sp.
AACTGATGACCTACCGCTTACAAGGCGGTTGCTCTACCAACTGAGCTAAATCGGCGCAATGCAATAGTTTACTTCACTCGCTTGAGGGCCGGACGGCCCTGCGGAGATTTTGGCGGTTGAGGCTCAGGGGGCTCAGACTCATCCTTGTGTACGTTGGAGCTTTGAGTGCCTTCAACTCCTTCAGCTAGGAACTGAACCACTTTGCCGTCACTTGACTCGCCTGTTGCACCATGGGACGCAGGCGACGTCTTGGGTGATGCGCTCGTGAGCTCTGCATTTGACAAGGGGCCTGCAACAGACTCAACAGGCGCGGGGAAAGCCATGCCCTGCCCGTTTTCCCGGGCATAGATGGCGATGACCCTACTCACCGGGACAATGATCTCTCGGGCACTTCCGGCAAAACGAGCCTTGAACTCGATGAAGTCATTGCCAAGTTTGAGTGAACTGGTGGCATCAAAACTGATGTTCAGCACAATCTCATTGTTTTTGACGTACTCGCGCGGCACCTGCACCGACTCGTCCACCAACACGGCGACATAAGGCGTCAGGCCGTTGTCGGTGCACCACTCGTACAGCGCCCTGATCAAATAAGGGCGTGTCGAAGTGGCGTCCAGCGCATTCATGAACTCAGCCAAGCGCGATTTCCTGCGCTTATTTGCGCATGACCTTTTCAGAAGGCGTCAGCGCTTCGATATAAGCAGGACGCGAGAAGATGCGTTCCGCGTACTTCAGCAAGGGGGCTGCGTTCTTTGACAAATCGATGCCGTAGTAGTCAAGACGCCACAACAGCGGTGCAATAGCGACGTCGAGCATCGAGAAATTCTCGCCCAGCATGAACTTGTTCTTCAAGAACACGGGCGCGAGTTGCGTCAGGCGATCGCGAATGTGGGCGCGCGCTTTCTCGAGCGTCTTTTCGTTGCCCTTGGCCGCGCGCGACTCCAGCGTGCTCACGTGCACGAACAACTCTTTTTCGAAGTTCAGCAAAAAGAGACGCACACGGGCGCGGTCCACCGGGTCACCGGGCATGAGCTGGGGATGAGGAAAACGCTCGTCAATGTATTCATTGATGATGTTCGACTCATACAAGATCAGGTCGCGCTCAACCAAAATGGGCACTTGCCCATAAGGGTTCATGACGCTGATGTCCTCGGGCTTGTTGTAGAGATCAACGTCGCGGATTTCGAAGTCCATGCCTTTTTCGAACAGCACAAAGCGGCAACGGTGCGAAAAGGGACAGGTCGTACCTGAATAAAGGACCATCATGACGGAGAACTCCTGGGATGCAAAGGAGTGGGAGACGTTGGGTCAACTTGACCGCGCCTGCCACTCCAAAAGTGCCGGGACATTGCTGCCCGGCGAAAAAATTATTTGACGTCTTTCCAGAACGCTGCGTTCAGGCGCCAGGCGATCACGGTAAACATGCCGAGGAACAGCAAGACCCACACGCCGATACGCACGCGCTGGTTTTGGGCTGGTTCTGCCATCCACTGCAGGTAACCCACGAGGTCGCCCATCGCTTGGTCGTACTGCATCGGTGTCATGGTGCCCGGCGTGATCTGCTTCCAGCCTTTGAAGACCTGAACGTCATGGCCATGGCTGCTTTGCGTTTCAAAGATCGGCTCGCGCTTGCCTTGCAGTTCCCACAGAACGTGCGGCATGCCCACGTTAGGGAAGGCCAGATTGTTCCAGCCGGTTGCCTTGGTATCGTCCGGGTAGTAAGTGCGCAGGTAGGTGTACAGGTAATCTGCACCAGTGCCCTGCGCACCTGAACGCGAACGCGCAATCAAGGTCAGGTCAGGCGGGTTGCCACCGAACCAAACCTTCGCCTGCTTGGGGTCGATGTTCGCCTTCATGGTCTCGCCCACCTTGTCGGTGGTGAACAGGAGGTTGTCTTTAATCTGCTGCTCGGTCAGGCCGATGTCGGTCAGACGGTTGTAGCGCATGAAGGCCGCCGAGTGGCAGTTCAGGCAGTAGTTGACGAAAAGCTTGGCGCCATTTTGCAGTGCACCAAGATCGGTGGTCTTGCTAGGCGCCTTGTCCCAGGCGATGCCCTCGGACGAGGCTTGTGCTCCCGTGGCCAACACGAGAGATGCCACGAGGCCCAAGGCCAGTTGTTTGATTTTGTTCATGGTCAAAATTCTCCGGCTCAGTGGGCAACAAAGTTGATGCGGTCAGGCACGCGCTTGAAACTGCCCAGACGGCTCCACCATGGCATCAGCAGGAAGAAGCCGAAGTAAAACAAGGTGCCAATCTGCGAGACACGCTCATTGATAGGCGACGGTGGCTTGATGCCCAAGTAACCCAGCACGATGAAGTTGATGACAAAAATCGCGTACAGATACTTATGCCAATCAGGACGGTAGCGGATTGACTTGACTTCGCTGTAATCCAGCCACGGCAAGAAGAACAAGATGATGACCGCGCCGCCCATGGCGACCACGCCCCAGAACTTGGCATCGAGCATCAACATGGCGGCAATGGCGACCACAGCGATGCCGGCGATAGCCATCTTGAGCAAGGTGCTGATGCGACCTTTGAGGACTGTGAAGCCAGCAGCCAACACAACGCAGGCCACCAGTACGTACATCATCTCGCCAGTGATGGCGCGCAGCATCGAATAAAACGGCGTGAAATACCAGACCGGTGCGATGTGCGCTGGCGTCTTCAGCGAGTCAGCGGGGATGAAGTTGTTGAACTCCAGGAAATAACCACCGGCTTCAGGTGCGAAGAAGATGATGGCCGTGAAGATCATCAAGAACACGCTCACCGCAAAAATGTCATGCACGGTGTAGAAGGGATGGAAGGGAATACCGTCTACAGGGTGACCGGCCGCATCTCGCTGTGCGTTCGGGCCTTTGATCTCGACGCCGTCAGGATTGTTGGAGCCCACTTCATGCAGCGCGATGATGTGCGCAACCACCAAACCCAGCAGCACCAGAGGCACGGCAATGACGTGAAAAGCAAAGAAGCGATTCAGGGTGGCGTCGCCGACGACGTAGTCACCGCGAATCAGCAGAGCCAGGTCAGGACCGATGAAAGGAATGGCCGCGAACAGGTTCACGATCACCTGAGCACCCCAGTAGCTCATCTGGCCCCATGGCAGCAGATAGCCCATGAAGGCCTCAGCCATCAGCGCCAAGAAGATGGCGCAACCGAAAATCCAGATCAATTCGCGCGGCTTGCGGTAGCTGCCATACATCAGGCCGCGGAACATGTGCAGATACACGACCACGAAAAACGCGCTGGCGCCGGTGGAGTGCATGTAGCGAATCAGCCAGCCCCAGGGCACATCACGCATGATGTATTCGACCGAAGCAAAGGCCAGCGCAGCGTCTGGCTTGTAGTTCATGGTCAAGAAGATGCCGGTGACGATCTGGATCACCAGAACCAGCAGCGACAGAGCCCCGAAAACGTACCAGAAGTTAAGGTTCTTGGGTGCGTAGTACTCACCCAGGTGCTCTTTGTAAAGCTTACTGGCCGGGAAACGGTTGTCCACCCAGTTCAGCAATTTGGCACCCACGGGGGCGTCAGGGGAAATTTCTTTTAGTTCAGCCATAACAGTTCCTACTCAGTGAGGGACCGACCCGGCGAGGATGCGCCGGCAGGTCCTGACAAGCTTCAGGCCTTTTTGTCTTCGCCAATCAGCAACCGGGTATCCGTGAGGTACATGTGCGGTGGCACCTCCAGGTTGTCGGGCGCAGGCTTGTTTTTGTAAACGCGGCCAGCCATGTCGAAGGTCGAGCCGTGGCAAGGGCACAAAAAGCCGCCTTGCCAGTCGTCCGGCAGGGAGGGCTGTGCACCCATCGAGAATTTGTCCACCGGCGAGCAGCCCAGGTGGGAACAGATGCCCACTGCGACCATGACGTCAGGCTTGATGGAACGGTTGTCATTGCGTGCGTAAGCAGGCGTGAGTTCGTCAGGCTTACGCTCAGAGCGCGGATCGGCCAATTGGTTTTCAACCTTTTTCAAGGCTTCCAATTGCTCAGGAGTCCGTTTGATGATCCAGACCGGCTTGCCGCGCCATTCGACGGTGATTTTTTCACCGGGCTTCATGGCAGAAATATCGACCTCTACCGCCGCACCGGCGGCCTTTGCACGCTCAGATGGCTGGAACGTGCTCACAAAAGGCACAGCAACCGCTGCGACGCCAGCGCCACCAACGGCGCAGGTGGCAACGATCCAGTTTCTCTTTTGTTGGTCTACAGTTGCGCCTTCGGGGGCGACAACGCTTGCATTAACGCTGGCTGGAGTCATGAAATTCCTTCAAGTACGCGCTTGAAAAAGGCTTATTGGGGACAACCAATGATTGTAGCGGAGCGCAGCCGGTGATTTTGACGCGGTTCTTACCAGCCGCTGCGCACGGGACATTTGAATACATAATAAAAAAGTGTTCAGAAATCAACTGCGGGAGATGCCATGCCAGTGCTTAAGGAATTCAAGGAATTTGCGCTCAAGGGGAATGTGATTGATCTGGCCGTGGGTGTGATCATCGGCGCCGCTTTCAGCAAGATCGTGGACTCCCTGGTGCGCGACATCATCATGCCGCTGGTGGGAGCCGTCTTTGGCAAGCTCGACTTTTCCAATCTCTACATCGTGCTGGGAAGCATCCCGCCTGGAACGCCAAACACCCTGGATGCCCTCCAAAAGGCCGGCGTGTCCGTGCTGGCTTATGGCAACTTCATCACGACGGCGGTCAATTTTGCGATTCTGGCCTTCATCATCTTCATCATGGTCACGCAGATCAACCGACTCAAACGTGCCGAGCCAGCGCCAGTTGCACCGATTGCGCCTGTCACCACGCCAGAGGATGTGATCCTGCTGCGTGAGATCAGGGACAGCCTGGCGCGCAAATCCAGCGCGAACTAAGCCGCCAAGGCCCGCGCCATTCGCAAGGCACACAGAAGGCTGGCAGGGTCTGCCTTGCCGGTGCCGGCCAGGTCAAAGGCGGTGCCGTGGTCCGGGCTGGTGCGCAGCAAGGGCAGCCCTAGCGTGACATTCACGCCGTCTGCCACGCCCAGGTACTTGACGGGAATCAAACCTTGGTCGTGGTACATGGCCACCACCGCGTCAAATTCGCCGGGCTGGCCGCCGTGCCCTCTTGCCCGCATGAACACCGTGTCCGGCGCGTAAGGCCCCAGGGCATCGATGCCTTGAGCACGTGCGGCTTCTATGGCTGGCGCGATGATGTCGATTTCTTCCCTTCCAAAAAGACCGTTTTCACCTGCATGCGGGTTCAGGCCGGCAACGCCGAGCCGAGGAGCACGCTTTAACAACGGGGCCAGCGCGGCGTGGGTGATCTGCAGTGTTTCCAGCACCGTTTCGTAACGAACAGCCTCGATGGCGTGGCGCAACGACACGTGGATACTCACCAACACGGTCTTCAGCTCAGGGTTGGCCAGCATCATGCGCACTGGCAGGGCACTGACAGAACACCCGAGAAAGGTGGCTGCCTGCGCCTGAAGAAGCTCCGTGTGACCGGGGAAATTTGCCCACGGTTCGCCCGCTGCGGCCAGGGCCTCCTTGTGGATCGGCGCAGTGACCAAGCCCAAGGCTTTTCCTTGCAAAGCCCACTGCGCAGCCTTGGCAATGCACTGAGCCGCCGCCAGGCCCGCCGCCGCAGAAACCAGGCCAAAGGCAGGCGGTGTGATGGGGTCGCAGGCCTGCCAAACCGCGATGCAGCGCGGCGGTAAGTGCTGCGCATCGGCTGGGTCAATCACCTCGGCCACGGCCAGTGCAACTGAATCACCATGTTGCGCACGGTGCAGCGCGACGGCACGCCGCATCACGGACATGTCACCGGCCACCACGACGCCAGCCAGATCGCTAGGTGCCTGCGCAAAAGCCTTGACGATGATCTCGGGGCCGATGCCAGCAGCATCGCCCATGGTCATGAGCAGGGGTTTGAAAGGTTCCGGAGATGGATTGACTTGCATGGCATGCGATCAAGCAGGGTTGTCGATATCGATGAACTGGTGTGCCAGGCCCCACTGCCCTGCCACGTGAGCTGCAACGGCCGGTGCGCCATAGCGCTCGGATGCGTGATGCCCGCATGCAATGTAAGCCACACCCATCTCGCGCGCGTAATGCGCTTGCGGCTCGGAGATTTCGCCCGTGATGTAAGCCTGTGCGCCAGCCGCAATGGCAGACTCAAAATAACCCTGCGCCCCGCCCGAGCACCAGGCGATGCGTTGCAACGGCCCTGCTCTGCCAGAAACCAGCACCGCACGCCGACCCAGGCACTGCGTGACATGGGCAGCCAAGTCTTCTGCGCTGGAAAAACCTTCGTTGTCGTGAGGCGCCATACGCTCACCCAAAAAGCCCAGGCCAGCGTCGCCAAACCGACCCGTCTCACCGTCAAAGGCGCGCAAGCCCAAGCGCCCGGCTAGCTGTGCGTTATTGCCCAGGGTCGGATGCGCATCCAGCGGGAGGTGGTACGCAAAAAGATTGATGTCATGGGCCAGCAAAAGCCCCAGGCGCTGCTTCATCCAACCCGTGATGCAGCCATCCTGACCGCGCCAGAACAGGCCGTGATGCACAAAAATGGCGTCTGCCTCGGCAAGGACTGCTGCCTCGATCAAAGCCAGGCTCGCTGTGACGCCAGAGACGATGCGCCGGATGTCACGCCTGCCCTCGACCTGGAGTCCGTTGGGGCCGTAGTCTTTGAAACGCTCAGGTTGCAGTAGCGCGTTGAACTCGCGCAGCAATTCCTGGCGATCCACAGAAGGCATTAATAGGCTGGGTTCTGAGGTCATCCGACAGATTATCAATGTGTCGGCGAGCGCAAAATAGTGACCTGGGCTGAAGGCTCAATGCCCAGGTCCATTGCCCTGCTTTACCCTGACGGCCTTTCGTTTTAATCTGCACTGACCCATTTCCTGATCTGGCACTCACCTTTATGTCCATGCGAAGACTTTGGCTTTTGTTCTCCCAGACCGTGACCGTCCTGCTGGCGGCTTATTTCGTGGTCGCCAGCCTCAAGCCGCAGTGGCTTCAGCGCGGCAGCAGCCAAGCCGGCCTGTCAGTGATTGAAGCGCCAGCGGGGAGCAGCGCCAAGTTGGCCAACCCTGCGCCTGGCAGCTTGAGCGCGGCGGCCAAGGCGGCGTCAGGCGCCGTGGTCAGCATCAGCGCCAGCAAGGCAGCGGCGCGCAACCCCAACGCGGACGATCCGTGGTTCCGATTTTTCTTTGGCGACCAAGGGCGCAGCGAGCCTCAGCTTGGCCTGGGCAGCGGCGTGATCGTCAGCCCCAACGGCTACATCCTGACCAACAACCATGTGGTCGAAGGCGCGGACGAGATCGAAGTCAGCCTGAACGACGCGCGCAAGGCGCGCGCCAAGGTCATCGGCACTGATCCGGAAACCGATCTTGCCATCCTCAAAATCGAGTTGGACAAGTTGCCGGTCATCGTGCTGGGCAATGCGGAATCCATCGAAATCGGCGACCAGGTACTGGCCATCGGCAATCCGTTTGGGGTGGGTCAGACTGTCACCAGCGGCATCATCAGCGCGCTGGGTCGTAACCAGCTGGGCATCAATGTGTTCGAAAACTTCATCCAGACGGACGCCGCCATCAACCCAGGCAACTCGGGCGGCGCCCTGGTGGACACCCAGGGGCGGCTGCTCGGCATCAACACCGCCATTTACTCGCGCTCGGGCGGCTCCATGGGCATTGGATTTGCCATTCCCGTGTCCACCGCTCGGCAGGTGCTGGAAAGCATCGTCAAGGAGGGGCAGGTGACGCGTGGCTGGATTGGGGTCGAACCCCAGGAGCTCAGCCCGGAACTGGCCCAGACCTTCAACATCAAGGCGGCCAGTGGCGTGATCATCACAGGCGTGCTGCAAAGTGGCCCAGCGGCCGCAGCAGGCATCCGGCCGGGCGATGTGATCGTGGCCGTGGCCGGCGCGCCAGTACACAACGTGACCGAACTGCTGAGCGCTGTGGCGGCGCTGAAACCCGGTGTCAGCGCGCCGTTGAAGGTGCAGCGCAAGGAAACGACGCTAGATGTTCAGGTCACGCCGGGCAAGCGTCAAAGGCCGGCACTGCCGCGCTGAAAGCAGATTGAGCGGAAGAGCTCAGGACTTGAGCGCAGCGTCCTCGGCATCCACCTCGGGCGCCTTGGTGTGCTTGACAAAAAGCTGGGCGGCGATGATGCCCACCTCATACAAGCTTCCGACAACACCCAGCAGCATGAGCATGGAGCCCGCATCGGGCGGCGTGACCAAAGCGGTCAACACCGCCGCGCCGACCCAGAAATAACCCCGGTATTCGCGCAATTGGGCCACCGTCAGGATGCCCATGCGCACGAGCAAAATCACGGCAATGGGCACTTCAAAAGCCAGGCCGAACGCCAGGAACATACCCAGCACAAAGTTCAGGTATTCCTCGATATCAGGTGCTGCCGTGATGGACTTGGGGGCAAAGCTCTGGATGAAGCTGAAAACCTGGCCAAAAACGAAGTAGTAGCAAAACGCAACGCCAATGAAAAACAGCAGCGTGCTGGACACCACGAGCGGCATGACCAGCTTTTTTTCGTGGGAGTACAGGCCCGGCGCGACAAAGGCCCAGACCTGGTAAAGCACCACGGGTAGCGCGATCATGAACGCGGCCATGAACAGAATCTTGATGGGCACCACAAAGGGCGAGATCACATTGGTGGCGATGAGCGTCGCCCCCTTGGGAAGGCTGGCCACGAGAGGCGCGGCCATCAAGTCGTACAACGCACCCGGCCCCGGAAAGATGGCCAGCACCGCTGCCACCACGCCAATGGCTATAACTGCCTTGATCATGCGATCGCGCAACTCCATGAGGTGCTGCACAAAAGGCTGCTCGGTTCCGGCGAGTTCGTCGGGCTTGTCGGTTTGCGGATCGCTCATGGAAACTTAAGGTCGGTGCTTGCGCAGTGGTGTCGGGGTTCAGCAACAAGCGCTGGATGAGGCGGCCAGATGGCCAATCAAGCACATGCTTTCAACCATGCCGGCCAGCGCTGCTTTTGGGCCGGAATCGCGCGACGCGAGCCGCGCCGGAAAGCGCACGCGTACGCACGCCTGATCGGGCCTTGTACCACTGAGGCATGGCGCCTTGCTTGACCCGCCAGTGCTTGCCGGGATGTCGGTATTCCGGAAAACTGATCATGCCCGGCGCGTCCGATGGGTCGCTCAGGCTGGCAGAAGAAGTGGTGTCTTCCCAGGATTTTTCAAAATCGCTGGCACTGGTCTGGATGGAGTTTTCAACGTCGCGGGCAGCACCCTCTACGCTGTCTTTCATCTTCTTGAGCTCATCCAGTTCCATGGAACGGTTGACTTCGCTTTTGACATCAGCGACATAACGCTGGGCCTTACCCAGCAGGGTGCCGATTGTCCGGGCCACACGCGGCAACTTCTCAGGGCCGATAACGATCAGCGCTACCGCGCCGATCAAGGCTAGCTTGGATATTCCGAGGTCGATCACGCGAGGTCACACCAATCTTGCAGCGGGGCTGCATCAGCCGTGGGCAAGAGACGCAAACCTGAATCGATCAAGACTTTTGACGTGCCTGCACGTCAATGGTGGCCTTGTCGACCGCGGCCGCCTGAGCCGTGACCTGGGTGGGTGCAGCGGTATCTTCAGTCGGCGACTGGCCGCCTTCTTTCATGCCATCCTTGAAGCCCTTGACAGCGCCACCGAGGTCGCCACCGATGTTCTTGAGTTTCTTGGTGCCGAACACCATGACCACGATCAACAGAACAATCAGCCAGTGCCAAATGGAAAACGAACCCATGTTTCTCTCCTAAGCTTTTAAGTGCCAGTGCCAACGCAGGTGCGTCGAATGGCGTGATTCTAAGGTGCTTGGCAAGGCTCACCAAGGGAAGAGCGCAATGTCCATCCCAGCAGTGTTTGAACTTAGCCGCGCAACCATGGACGCGGCCCGCCCATGACATGCAAATGCAGATGGTGCACTTCCTGTCCGCCTTCAGCGCCCGTGTTGGTCACGATCCGAAAGCCGCCTTCGGGGTAAGGCCTGCAGCCTTGCTCAAGCGCCAGACTGGGGGCCAGGGCCATCATCCGGCCCAGCAAGGCCTCATGCTCAGGCCCGACCTGTGCCATTGACGCGATGTGCTGTTTGGGAATCATCAAAAAGTGAACCGGTGCCCACGGGTTGATGTCATGAAAGGCCAGCAATTGCTCGTCTTCGTACACCTTGCGGCTGGGGATTTTTCCGGCGGCGATTTTGCAAAAGAGACAATTTTCCATGCTGTGATTGTCGCCGGACTGAACGCTATGCAGGCGTGAAGAACTCAAGCGGTAACCAAGTCGCGCGCTGGGCGGCCCGAGTTAAAGCGCATCCAGCCCTTGATGCAGCGGTACAGGTACCACAGCCACACGATGCCGTAAGCAATCATGCCCGGGAAGATGAACAGCAGCCACAGCGGTGACAGCACGATCAACCACAGCAGCGTCCACCAAAAGGTCGCGATCATGAAGTCATGGTGCTCGATATAAAGCACGTTGGCTTCGTCCGCCCGGCGCAGGTAATTGATGATGAGCGCCACCACCGCGAAAACCCCACCACTGAACCAAGCCAGGGTGTGCAGCCCATAAAGAACCTGCATGACCAGTCGGTCGCTGCTGGTCTTGTTCTCGTAGCGGTCCAATTGATTAGCGTCCATGTCATTTCCTTTCAAGATCGGAGGAACTGATCAGCCGCCAGCTTCGCGGCCCGGCTTATTTTTCGGCGTCGGCGCGAAGCAAGGCCTTGCGCAAGGCTTTTTCCTCAATGCCACTGGTGCCTTCTCGGCGCTCGAGCTCGGCGATCACATCGGCGGGCGTCAAACCGTAGTGCGCCAGCGCGATCATGCTGTGAAACCACAGGTCTGCCACTTCGCCCACCAGCAAGGCCTGCAACTCGGGCTTGTGGCCGAGGTGGTCCATGTCCTTGGCCGCCATCACGGCTTCGGTGGCTTCTTCACCAATTTTTTTCAGGAAAGCGTCAGGGCCTTTGTGGAGCAAACGGGCGACGTAGCTCTGATTCGGATCACCACCAGCGGAAACCTTGCGGCTTTCGATGACCTGAGCCAGACGGGCGAGAGAATCGTTGGATGTCATGAGCGAAGCGCTTACTTGTAGATGTGTTCGGGGTCTTTGAGCACCGGCTCAACCGTGTGCCATTGCCCGGCTTCGTGGCGCTGATAAAAGCAACTGTGGCGGCCGGTATGGCAGGCGATGCCGGGCTCATGGCCGAGCTGGGTGACCTTGAGCAAGACCACGTCGTTGTCGCAGTCAAGTCGTATGTCATGCACCATTTGCACATGGCCAGATTCTTCACCCTTGCGCCACAAACGGCCGCGGGAGCGGCTGAAATAAACAGCCCGACCCGTGTCGGCCGTTTCTTGCAGGGCCTCGCGGTTCATCCACGCAAACATCAGCACGTCGCCGCTGGCGGCTTCTTGCGCAATCACGGGGACCAGTCCGCGTTCATCCCAAAGTACGTCGTCTAACCAGTTCATGCGCATATTGTCGGCGAAGCCAGACAAGCCGCGCATGACTCAGAGACGGACGGGGATGCCTCGCTCGGCCATGCGCTGCTTGGCCTGGCCCACGGTGTATTCACCGTAATGAAAAATGCTGGCCGCCAGCACAGCGTCGGCACCGCCGAGGGTGATGCCATCGGCCAGATCGTCGAGATTGCCCACGCCGCCCGAGGCGATCACGGGCACGCTGACCGCGTCGCTCACGGCGCGTGTCAGGGCCAGGTCAAAGCCGGACTTGGTGCCGTCGCGGTCCATGCTGGTCAGCAAGATCTCGCCCGCGCCGCGCTGCGCCATTTCAGTGGCCCACGCTACGGCATCCAGGCCGGTGTTCTTGCGACCACCGTGGCTGTACACATCCCAGCCTGCTCCGCGCAGTTGCGCGTCTTCGGCTGAGCGGCGCTTGGCGTCAATCGCCACCACGATGCATTGCGCGCCATAACGGGAAGACACTTCGTTGATGACTTCGGGCCTGGCCAATGCAGCAGAATTGAAACAGGTCTTATCGGCGCCCGCGTTGAGCAGGCGACGCACGTCGTCCACGGTGCGAACACCGCCGCCGACTGTAAGAGGGATGAAGACTTGCGAGGCCACGGCTTCAATGATGTGCAAGATCAAATCTCGCCCATCGCTGGTGGCGGTGATGTCCAGAAAGGTCAGCTCATCCGCGCCCTGGTCGTTGTAGCGCGCCGCGATTTCAACCGGGTCACCGGCATCCCGAAGCTCAAGAAAGTTCACGCCCTTGACGACGCGCCCGCCCGTGACGTCCAGGCAGGGAATGATGCGTTTGGCGAGCATTCAGGTCTTTAAAACAATCAACCGTTGAGCTCGTCGGCACGGGCTTGCGCCGCTGCGAAGTCGAGGTCGCCGCTGTAGATCGAGCGGCCGCAGATCACGCCTTCCACGCCCTCGCCTTCGACCGCGCAAAGCGCGTCGATGTCAGCCATGTTCGACAAGCCGCCCGAGGCGATGACAGGAATGCTGAGCGCCTGCGCCAACTTGACGGTGGCTTCGATATTGATGCCGCTGAGCATGCCGTCCCGGCCGATGTCGGTGTAGATGATGGACTCGACGCCGTAGTCTTCGAATTTTTTGGCCAGGTCCACCACTTCATGGCCGGTCAGTTTGCTCCAGCCGTCCGTGGCGACTTTGCCGTCCTTGGCGTCCAGCCCAACGATGATGTGGCCACCGAAAGCCGTGCAGGCGTCTTGCAAAAAGCCCGGGTTTTTGACCGCCGCCGTGCCGATGATCACGTAACGCAGGCCGGCATCCAGGTAGCGCTCAATGGTGTCCAGATCGCGGATGCCGCCGCCGAGTTGCACATCAACCTCGCTGCCCACGGTCTGCAAAATCTTGCGGATCGCCGCTTCGTTTTTAGGCTTGCCAGCAAAGGCGCCGTTCAGGTCCACCAAATGCAGGCGGCGCGCGCCCTTGTCCACCCAACTGCGCGCGATCGCAGCAGGATCCTCGCCAAACGTGGTGGACTGGTCCATGTCGCCTTGCTTGAGGCGAACGCAGTGGCCATCCTTGAGGTCGATTGCGGGGATAAGTAGCATGATGAGGCGGTGAAAAAAGCCAGAAGAACGGGTTGAAACGAACGGGAGCCTCAGGGCTTCCAGTGCAGAAAGTTTCGATACAGCGCCAAACCTTGTTCGGCGCTTTTTTCGGGGTGAAACTGAGCTGCAAAAATATTATCCCGCGCCAGCACAGCTGTGAAGCGCCCGCCATAGTCGGCCTCGCCTGCACTGTGGTGTCCATCCGACGGCTTGGCATAAAAGCTGTGCACGAAATAGAAGTAGGCGCCGTCTGCAACGCCGTCCCACAAAGGGTGTGGGGCGGTCTGGAACACCTGATTCCAGCCCATTTGCGGCACTTTGTACCGGCTGCCGTCTGGCTGTAGCCGACCCGCCAAATCGAATTTGCGCACGTCGCCAGGGAACAAGCCCAGGCCAGGCGTGCCCACGCCAGGCGGTCCTTCCTCGCTGCGGTTTAGCAGCATCTGCATGCCCACGCACACGCCAAACAAAGGCTTGTGCGCAGCCGCGTGCAGCACGGCCTCCCGCAAACCCGACTCGGCTAACTCGCGCATGCAGTCCGGCATGGCGCCCTGCCCTGGCAAAACCACGCGGTCAGCGTCCAGCACTTCTTGCGCGCTGGAGGTCACCACCACCTCAAAACCCGTACCGGCGGCCACATGCGCCACGGCCTGCGAAACGGAACGCAGGTTGCCCATGCCGTAGTCCACCACGGCGACTTTTTTCAAGACAGTCATGCGCGCATCATCTGGCAGGCGTTGAAGAGAGCGCTCAGAGCGAGCCCTTGGTCGAAGGAATCACGCCGCACATGCGCGGGTCATGCTCGATCGCCATGCGCAGGGCGCGGGCAAAAGCCTTGAACACGGTTTCGGCCTGATGGTGCGAGTTGGCACCGCGCAAGTTGTCGATGTGCAAGGTCACAAAGGCGTGGTTCGCGAAGCCTTGAAAGAATTCATAGGTCAGTTGCGAGTCGAAGGTGCCGATCATGCCGCTCGTGAAAGGCACGTGCATCACCAAGCCTGGACGGCCTGAGAAATCGATCACCACGCGGCTCAGCGCTTCGTCCAAAGGCACGTAGGCGTGGCCGTAACGACGCAGCCCTTTCTTGTCGCCCACCGCCTTGGCCACAGCCTGGCCCAGCGTGATGCCCACGTCTTCCACCGTGTGATGGCCGTCAATATGCAAGTCACCCAGCGCCTGGATGTCCAGGTCGATCAGGCCGTGGCGTGCAATCTGGTCCAGCATGTGGTCGAAAAAACCAATGCCCGTGGACAGGCGCGACTGACCCGTGCCATCGAGGTTGATCTTGACGGTGATCTGCGTCTCGGCGGTGTTGCGCGTGACTTCAACGGTGCGCGGCGCGGGACTGAGGTCTGGGGTGGTCATAGTGCTTTTTGTAGTGCGGCCAACATCTGCGTGTTCTCGCCTTCGGTGCCAACGGTCAGGCGCAGGCAATTGGCCAGCAAGGGGTGCATTTTAGAAATGTTTTTGATCAGCACGCCGCTGGCCTTCAAGCTGGCAAAAACGCGGGCTGCCGGGTCGGTATCTGATGCGTCGCGCGACGCTACGCGGACAAGGATCATGTTGGCGTCGCTGTTGAAAGCGGTGAGCCTTGGCAGCTTGGGCAAAGCAGCGAGCAGACGCGTGCGCTCGCGTCGCAAATCGGCCGCCTGCTCGGCAAACACAGCCTGGTGCGCCAGCGCAAACAGCGCACATTCGCAATTGAGCACGCTGATGTTGTAGGGCGGGCGCACCTTGTCGATCTCGGCGATCAAGGCCTTGGGGCCCATCATGTAACCCAGTCGCACGCCGGCCAGGCCAAACTTGCTGAGCGTGCGCATCAAGAGCACATGGCTGTGGCGGCTGATGCGGTCGATGTAGCTCTTGCTCGAAAACGGCTGGTAGGCCTCGTCCATCACCATCAGCCCACCTTCGGCACCTACGGCTTCGATGATGCGTTCAATCACCGCGTCGTCCCAGAGGTTGGCGGTCGGGTTGTTGGGGTAGGCCAAGTAAACGATGGATGGCTTCTTTTCAGCGATGGCGGCCAGCATGGCGGCTTCGTCCAACTCGAAGTCGGCCGTCAAGGGCACGCCGATGAATTCAAGCCCTTGCAGCTGTGCGCTCATGGCGTACATGACAAAGCCAGGCACGGGCGCGAGCACCGACGCGCCAGGCACATCGCAAGCCAGCGCCAGCAAGGAAATCAGTTCGTCCGAGCCGTTGCCCAGCATCAGATCAAAGCCTTCTGGCAAGCCGGCGTAAGTGGCAAGCGCATCCCGCAAGTCGTTCACGCGGCCGTCGGGGTAGCGATTGAGCGCGACCGCGCCCAGGCGCTGACCGAGTTCGGCTTGCAGAGCAGCCGGCAAGCGGTGCGGGTTTTCCATCGCATCCAGCTTGACCATGCCGGTGGCGTCTTGCACGGCATAGGCGTGCATGGACTGCACGTCCTGGCGCAGGCGCTTTTGCAGCGCGGGGCTCAATGTGTTGTTGCTCATGCGGCACCTCGCATCGCTGGCACGGTGGTCAAGCGCAACTCCGCTGCACGCGCGTGGGCTTGCAAGCCTTCCCCGTAGGCCAACTCAGCCGCGATGGGGCCGAGCACTTGCGCGCCCGCTTCGCTCACCTCAATGAGGCTGGAGCGTTTTTGAAAGTCGTACACGCCCAGCGGGCTGGAAAAGCGCGCGGTGCCGCTGGTGGGCAACACGTGGTTGGGGCCAGCGCAATAGTCACCCAGGCTTTCGCTGGTGAAGGCGCCCAGGAAAATCGCGCCGGCGTGTTTCAAGAGCGGCTCCCACTGGTGCGGCGATGCACTGGAGACTTCCAGGTGCTCTGGCGCGATGCGGTTGCTGATGGCGCAAGCCTCAGCCATGTCGCGCGTCAGGATCAAGGCGCCGCGGTCGTTCAGCGACTTGGCAATGATGGCGGCACGCGGCATTGTGGGCAGCAAGCGGTCGATGGCAGCTTGCACCGCGTCGATGTAAGCCGCATCCGGGCACAGCAAGATGCTCTGCGCCAATTCGTCATGCTCGGCCTGGCTGAACAGATCCATCGCCACCCAGTCGGCGGGCGTGGTCCCGTCGGCCAGCACCAAGATTTCAGACGGGCCAGCAATCATGTCGATGCCGACAGTGCCAAACACACGCCGCTTGGCTGCGGCCACATACGCATTGCCCGGGCCGGTGATTTTGTCCACCGCCGGCACCGTGGCCGTGCCGTAAGCCAGCGCGG
>CAZNQE010000063.1:0-16193 GCA_964575005.1 uncultured Polaromonas sp.
CGCATCAAGCACCTCAAGAAAAAAGGCGTGCTGATTGGCGTGGGCGGCTGCGTGGCCAGCCAGGAGGGCGAAGCCATCGTCAAACGCGCGCCTTATGTGGACGTCGTGTTTGGCCCGCAGACCCTGCACCGCTTGCCCGAGATGCTCAAGGCCCGCGCGCGGCTTGGGATTTCTCAAGTGGACATCAGCTTTCCCGAGATCGAAAAGTTCGACCATCTGCCGCCCGCACGCGTCGAGGGCGCCAGCGCTTTCGTGAGCATCATGGAAGGCTGCTCCAAGTACTGCAGCTACTGCGTGGTGCCTTACACGCGCGGCGAAGAAGTCTCGCGCCCGTTTGAAGACGTGCTGGTGGAAGTCGCCGGCCTGGCCGACCAAGGCGTGAAAGAAGTCACCTTGCTGGGGCAAAACGTGAACGCCTACCGCGGCCCCATGACGGCCGACCGCAAAAGCGGCAGCGCGGAGATCGCTGACTTTGCCATGCTGCTGGACTACGTGAGCGACATCCCCGGCATTGAGCGCATTCGCTATGTGACGAGCCACCCGAACGAGTTCACGCAGAGCTTGATCGACGCGTATGCGCGCCTGCCTAAGCTGGTGAACCATTTGCACCTGCCGGTGCAGCACGGCAGTGACCGCATCTTGATGGCCATGAAGCGCGGCTACACGGCCATGGAATACAAGAGCACGATCAGGAAGTTGCGCGCCATCCGACCTGACCTGGCGATGAGCAGCGACTTCATCGTCGGCTTTCCGGGCGAGACGGAAGACGACTTTGGCAAGATGATGAAGCTGATTGACGACATCGGCTATGACACTTCGTTCAGTTTCATCTACAGCCCACGCCCGGGCACGCCCGCAGCCAATCTGCCGGACGACACACCGCACGAGGTCAAGCTCAAACGCTTGCGTCACCTGCAAGAAACCATTGACGCCAACGTGCGCGCCATCAGCGCCAGCCGCCACGGCACGGTGCAACGCATCCTGGTCGAAGGCACCTCTCGCAAAGACGCGACCGAACTCATGGGCCGCACCGAATGCAACCGGGTGGTGAACTTCAAGGGCCAGCCCCGGCTCGTCGGCCAGATGATCAACGTGAAGATCACGGAGGCCATGCAGCGCTCGCTGCGCGGCGAAGTGCTGACCACACAGGACGAAGCGCTGGCAATTTAATGGCCGCGAGCCTGCCCCCGACCGAGCCTTCGGAGCCTGTTCAGCCTCTGGAGGCGACTGCCGAGGCCATGCCCCAGGCGGGCCGCAGCACAGTCAACCGTCTCCTGCAGCGCTTTTCATTCCGGCAGCTGCTGGCGCTGGCCTTCTTGCTGGTGGCGGCCTTGTTGGGCGCGGCCTCCTTGCGGGCACTCTTCACGCTCGAAGAACTAACCCTGCAAAGCCGCGACAGCGCCGTGGCTGCGCTGGCGCTCAGCGCTGAAGCGCAATCCCTGGCCGAGCGCAGCGTGTCCATGGAGCGCAGCTCCCGCCAGTCAGTCGTGCTGGACGACCGGGTGCTGCGCGAGCGCTTTCGGGAAGAGGCCAAAGAAACTGAAGAGACGGTGGACAAGTTGGCGCAGGCTGGCGTGCCGCGAACGCAAGTCGAGCGCTGGCGTGCGCAGATGCACGGTATCAGCGAGCTGCTCACTGGCCCGCCCGACACGGCGCTTGAGCGCGAGCGCCTGCTGGCACAGGAGTTCCGTGACCTGGACCGCATTCACACCGCCATGGCCCAAGGCGTTCGGCAGGCACTGCAAGCACGCAACAACGCCTTGCTGGGCAAGCTCGAAAGCAGTCGCCGGCGATTGACGCAGCAAGTCAGCTGGGCCATCGCACTGGCCGTGGTGATGGCTTTGACCTTCGGCATCTGGCTCACGCGACCGCTCAAAAGGCTGGAGCGCGCCATCGTCGGCCTGGGACAAAACCAGTTGGACAAGCCGATTGCCATTGAAGGCCCGGCCGACCTGGCCCTGGTGGGCGAGCGCCTGAACTGGCTGAGGCTGCGCCTGGTGGAACTGGACGCCGACAAGGCGCGCTTTCTGCGCCACATCTCGCACGAGCTCAAAACCCCGCTGGCCTCGCTGCGCGAAGGTGTGTCGCTGCTTGAAGACGGCGTGGTGGGCGATTTGAGCGCCAAGCAGCAAGAGATCGTGCAAATTTTGCGCGCCAACACGGGCGTGCTGCAAAGCCAGATTGAAGACTTGCTGCGCTTTAATGCGGCCGCCTTTGAAGCGCGTCAGTTGCACAGGCAGCCCGTGGATTTATTGCCGCTCATTGAAGCGCAGGTCGAAGCGCAGCAGCTTCAGTGGCGTGCGCGTGAGCTGCGCCTGCAAATTCAAACGCCAAACGGCACGCGGGGACTGAGACTGGAAGTCGATGCCGAAAAACTGGGCGTTGCCCTGGCAAATCTCTTGTCGAATGCCATTCGTTTTTCTCCGGTCGGCGGCTTGATCCGCATCACCTTGGCCAGCGAGCCGGGGCGGGTCAGCATTCAACTTGATGATGAAGGCAGTGGCGTGGCTGAGGCCGATCGCACGCGCATCTTTGAGCCCTTTTACCGGGGCGAACGCCAGCCGGCAGGCGCGGTTCGCGGCAGCGGCATTGGCCTGTCCATCGTGCATGAATACATTGCTGCCCACGGCGGGCGCATTGTGCTTTTGCCCGAGCAGCCTGGTGCACACTTCAAGATAGAAATTCCCCATGCGATCGTCCTTTAATTTCCTACCGCTGTTCCCGCTGTTACTGCCCTTGCTCATCAGCGGCTGCGCGCTGCTGAGGCCGCCCAGCGATCCGCCTGCACAGGCTGCACAGACCGCCGCTGCAAGACCGCTTGGCGCGGAGAGTGCGCAGGCAGCAGCCACGGCGATAGCGACGGCCAACGCAACACCAGCGAACAAAGCAAACCCGAGTCCAGCCGAGGTGAGTGCCGTCACCTTAGCCAACTACGCCGAGCGCCTGCGCAACATGGCCGCCCCCGAGCTAAACACCGAGCTGGCGCGGCTCGTCAGCAGCAACACCCCGCAAGAACAACTGCAACTGGCCTTGGTGCTGGCGCAGCTGCACCAGTTGCCGGAGCTGATACGCGCACAAGAAACCGTGGCCAAGGTGCTGGGCAATGCGTCGGATGAGGCCAAGGCCGTGCATCCGCTGGCGCGGCTGCTCATGGTTCGGCTGAGCGAGCAGCGCCGGCTGGAAGACCTGCTGGACAAGCAAAACCAACAGGTCAAGGACTTGCAGCGCCGGCTGGACCAAAGCACTGAACGACTTGAAGCGCTCAAAGCCATTGAACGCAGCCTGGTCAGCCGGCCTACGCCCGCGGCGCCGTCTTCCGCGCCGTCTTCCGCGCCTTCAGCGGCACCCGGCGCGGGCAACCGCCTGCTGCGCACACCCGCAGCACGCGCCGTGGCGCCACAACCATGAGCGCGCTGTCGAACAAGTCGGGCGGCCAACAAGTTGGCGCACAGGCTGGCGCCCACGTGCTGGTCGTGGACGACGACCCCGACATGCTGCGCCTCTTGACCATGCGCCTGGACGCTGCGGGTTACCGCGTGAGCACCGCCACATCGGCCGAAGCTGCGCTCACGCAAATGCACATCGAGCGGCCCCAGTTGCTGCTGAGCGACGTGCAGTTGCCCGGCCGTGATGGCCTGGCCTTGTTTGATGAAGTGCGGCAGCTTCACCCCTCCCTGCCGGTGATCTTGCTCACCGCGCACGGCACCATTCCGGACGCCGTGCAAGCCACCGAGCGCGGCGTCTTCACCTACCTCACCAAGCCCTTTGACGGCAAGGCGCTGCTCGACAAGATTGCCGACGCACTCGCGCTCAGCGCCCCGGCGGACACCACAGCCAAGCCCGGCCAAAGCGTCTGGCAAAGCGGCATCATCAGCCGCTCAGGCCGCATGGCCGAGGCCCTGGCCGAGGCACGCATGGTCGCGCAGACCGACGCCAGCGTGTTGATCCGCGGCGAGAGCGGCACCGGCAAGGAGTTGCTGGCGCAGTCCATTCACCAGGCCAGCGCGCGCGCCAGCAAGCCCTTCATTGCGGTCAATTGCGGAGCGATTCCTGAAGCGCTGCTGGAGTCAGAACTCTTCGGGCACGTCAAAGGCGCCTTCACCGACGCGGTCGCCAACCACAAGGGTTTGTTTCAGGCGGCTGATGGCGGCACGCTGCTGCTCGACGAAATCGGCGACATGCCCCCAGCCCTGCAAGTCAAGCTCTTGCGCGTGCTGCAAGAGCGCGTGGTGCGGCCGCTGGGCGCCAGTCAGTCGATTCCGGTCGATGTGCGAATCTTGTCGGCCACGCACCACGACCTGGACGCCGCGATGGCCGAGGGCCTGTTTCGCGCTGACCTCTATTACCGCCTGAACGTGGTCACGCTGACCTTGCCGCCGCTGTCGGAGCGACGCGAAGACATTCCTTTGTTGGCCAACCATTTCTTGCTCAAGCTCGCGCAAAAGTACAGCAAGCGCTTGAGCGGTTTTGCGCCTGAAGCCTTGAAGGCGCTCAGCATGGCAGCCTGGCCGGGTAACGTGCGGCAGTTGCACAACGTGGTGGAGCAGGTGTGTGCGCTGTCGACCACGCCTTTGATTTCTTTGGCCTTGGTGCAGCGCGCGCTACGCTCCCCCAGCATGCAGGTGCTGAGTCTGGCCGAGGCGCGCCAGCGTTTTGAGCGCGACTATCTGGTGGGTTTGCTCAAGCTGACCGACGGCAATGTGGCCGACGCCGCGCGCCTGGCTGACCGCAACCGAACCGAGTTTTACCGGCTCATGCAAAAGCACGGCCTGACGCCCGGGCACTTCAAGGCCGATGGAGCATCGGGCTCGGCGTCGCCGAATGGCGACAAGCTAAGTCTTTGATTTCTTTCGGCTTTTGGAAAGCCGCCATCAGCCTGTCGCTGCGCGGCGACATTTAAGGCTGTTTTTTCAGGTCTGCTTGCTCACCCGCGTGAGTGCCGGGCTCAAGTTTGAGTCCAAGCCCTTGATCTAAAACGACTTTTCAGACCTGGCACAGGGTTTGCCCTAGACAGGTCATGCCGGCGTTTTTCAACTCCTTCCGCTCCTTGTTGCTCGTGCTGAGTCTGGCCTTTGGGCTGGCGCAAGCGCAGGCGCTGGGCGCGCAGGCAAGCGCCGCCGGCAACATCAAAAAGACGGCGAAAGCATGGGGCCTGGACGACGTCGCTACCCTGGCCGCCCAGCGCGCCGCCCTTCCCTTTCGGCCCATCGCCGCCGCCATTCCGCCCGATCTCAAAGAGCTGAGCTACGACGACTACCGCGACATCCGCTTCAAACCCGACCGCGCGCTGTGGCAAGCCGACCAGTCGCCCATCGAAGCCATGCTTTTTCATGCCGGGCGAAGTGGCGACAGCGTGCGCATTCATGAAGTCACGCCGAACGGGCAGCGCCGCCTGCGCTTTGACGCGCTGGACTTTGACTACGGCAAGAACCGTTTCACGGCAGACGCCTGGGGCGACATCGGCCACGCGGGCGTGCGGCTGATCGGGCATTTGAATTCAGACAAACACAAGGACGAGCTGATCGCCTTTGCGGGCGCGAGCTACTTTCGGGCGCTGGGCAAAGACCAGCGCTACGGTTTGTCAGCACGTGGCCTGGCAGTGGACACCGTGGGCGGGGGAGCAGAAGAATTCCCGCGCTTCACCGACTTCTGGCTGGAAAAGCCCGCCCGCGGCGCACGCCAAGCCACGCTCTGGGCGCTCATGGATTCGCCGCGTCTGGCAGGTGCTTACCGCTTTGATGTGAAGCCCGGCGATGAGACCGTGGTCGAGGTGCAGGCCCGCGTGTTCATGCGACCGACCGACAAGCCGATTGCCACGCTGGGCATCGCGCCACTGACCAGCATGTTCTTTTTTGGCGAGAACCAGCGCGCGCCAGGTGCCGGTGACTTTCGCCCCGAAGTGCATGACTCCGACGGCTTGATGATCGCCACGACCGAAGGTGAATGGCTGTGGCGGCCCTTGCAAAACCCGAACGCGCCGCTGCCTACCTCGTTCGCCATGCAGGGCCTCAAGGGCTTTGGCCTGATGCAGCGCGACCGCAGCTTTGCCAACTACGAAGACACCGAAGCGCGCTACGAGAAGCGGCCCAGCGTCTGGGTCACGCCCGTGGGCGACTGGGGGCCGGGCAAGGTCGAGCTGCTGCAACTCCCCACACCCGACGAGACGCACGACAACATCGTGGCCTATTGGGTGCCCAAGCAACTGCCGCAGCCAGGCCAGTTGCTGGACTTTGCTTACCGCCTGGCTTGGCAAGGCGCCGACCAGCAGCGCCCGCCCAACGGCTGGGCCGCGCAGTCGCGCCGCGGCATCGGCTGGTCGGCCGCAACGCCTGAAGCGCGTGCACGCCAGGTGCAGTACGTCATCGACTTCACTGGCCCGGCACTTAGCGCGCTAACCGAAGACGCGCCCGTGCGCGGCATTGCGACCGCCGACAGCAACGGCGAAGTGCTCGAAAGCCTGGTTTACCGACATCCCGTCACCGGCGCGTGGCGCCTGACGCTGCGCGTGCAGCGCATCGATCCGGCCAAGCCGGTCGAGCTGCGCGCCTTTTTGCAACACGACAACCACACCCTGAGCGAAACATGGACCACTCTCATCACGCCTTGATTGAAGCGGCCGCGATGGCTGTTGAACCGCACACGCTGCGCGAAGAACGCCATCCCAACTCGGTCACTGCGCCGCCGCTCAACCGAGGCTCCATGGTGGCGCGTCCGTGGCGCGGCGTTTGGAACAGTCTGGGTACAGCCGCGCTGCTGGCGGTGACGAGCGATGAGAAACCATTAACAACCCGCGAAGCTGCGCAGCCCCCAGCACAAGCCCCGTGGATGAAAGCGACCAACCGCCGTCGCATTTTCTTGCCCGTGGCCACGGTTCTGAGCACGCTGCTGGCCACCGTGTTGTTTGCGCACATGCAGCCCGACTACGACAGCGCCTGGTTGCGCTATAGCCAGCTCGGTTTGTTCGCGCTGCTCTCGGGTTGGGTGGTCACCGGATTTTTGACGGCGCTGATGGGGTTTTACGTCTCGATCTTTGGTGACAAGCATGCGCTGTCCGTCAAGCAAGTGCGCCACCACAGCCTTACGCCCGGTGTGCGCACAGCCATCATCATGCCGATCTGCAACGAAGATGTGACCACCGTCTTTGCCGGCCTGCGCGCCACGTGTGAGTCCGTCGCGAGCACGGGGCATGCGGGCAACTTTGATGTATTCGTACTGTCTGACAGCGCTGGCCCTGAACTCCAGCGCGCCGAGCGCGCGGCATGGGAAGCGCTTCGCGCCAGTTTGGCCACAGCAGCCGCCGCACAGGGCCAAGGCCAGCCCCAGGTCGAGGTGTACTACCGCCTGCGCAAGCGCCGCACAGACCGCAAGGCCGGCAACGTGGCGGACTTTTGCCGCCGCTGGGGCAAGGACTACCGCTACATGGTGGTGCTGGACGCCGACTCGGTGATGAGCGGCGATTGCCTGGTGAACATGGCCAAGCTGATGGAGGCCAACCCGCGCGCGGGCATCATTCAGACGGCGACACAAGCCATCGGCCATGTGACTTTGCATGCGCGCACGCAGCAGTTCGCCTCGCGCGTCACGGGCCGGCTGTTCACGCTGGGCATGCAGTTCTGGCAGATGGGCGAGTCGCACTACTGGGGGCATAACGCGATCATTCGCATCGAGCCCTTCATGAAGCACTGCGCGCTGGCGCACATCCCGGGCACGGGCGGCATGTCGGGCAGCATCATGAGCCACGACTTTGTGGAAGCCGCGCTCATGCGCCGCGCCGGTTATTACGTGTGGCTGGTGGCTGACCTCGCCGGTAGCTACGAGCAACAACCGCCTGATTTGCTGTCTGAGTTGCAGCGCGACCGCCGCTGGTGCCAGGGCAATTTGCAAAACGCCCGCCTGATCGCAGAGCCCGGCATTCACCGCGTGCACCGCTGCATGTTTGGCACGGGCGCCATGTCGTATTTGTCAGCGCCGCTGTGGCTGTGCTTTTTGACGCTGGGCACCACGCTCTGGATGCTGGACACACCGCAGATGGTGCAAGCCTGGGACTTGCTGCCGGCCGAGTTGATTGCACTGTGGATGTGGACGCTGTCCATGCTGTTTTTGCCGCGCATTTTGGGCTTGGTGGCCGTCTTCATGCGCGGCGAACAACACAGCTTTGGTGGGAGCGCATCACTGTTGCGCAGCGCTTTGTTGGAGACCGGCGTCGCGCTTTTGCAAGCGCCGGTGCGCATGGTGGCGCACTCGCTCTTTGTGGTCGCTGCGCTCACGGGCCTTAAGCTGGATTGGAAATCTCCCCCGCGTGAAGCCAATGCCGTGCCTTGGGCCACGGCGGTTGAACGTTTCGCGCCGCAAACTGTGTTCGTCGCGGTGCTGGCCTTGCTGGTGGCGGCGGTGGACCCGCGCGCTCTGGTCTGGCTTACGCCTGTGGGCTTGCCGCTGTTGCTGGCCATTCCCGTCACGGTGCTCACCAGCCAGACCGGCCTGGGCACAGCGCTCAAAGCCCAGGGCTATCTCTTGATTCCAGAGGAAGCACGCTCGCCCGCTGTGCTCAGGCGCGCTTGGCTGCACGCACGCGGGCTGTCCGCAGCGCTGGGTTTGAAGGCCCGCGCAGCTTGACCCTTACTTGGCGGCCTTGTCAGCGGTGTAAGCCGGGCTTTGCAGCTGGTGATAGCTGTACTGGCGCCGCGCCTCATCCATGCGCAGCCCTTTGCGGATGCCGTCGCGGATCGCGTTTTCCTTGGCCGTGATTTCTTCGGCATAGGTCAAGACTTGTTCTTGCAATGCCTTGGGAATCACCACCACGCCGTCAGCGTCGCCGCGCAGCAAATCACCCGGATGCACCGTGACGCCGCCAATCGTGACCGGCACCTGCAAACCCGCCAGTTGAATGCGGCCCTTACCTGTGCGCATCCAGTTGCCGCGGCTGTAGATCGGGTAGTTCAGCTCGCTGCACAAAGCCACGTCGCGGTTGATGCCGTCAATGACCGTGCCCGCCATTTTTCGGTGGTGCGCCATCTCGGTGAGGATGTTGCCCCAGGTGCCCACGTCGTCGCGGCCGCGGTTGTCGATCACGATCACGCTGCCTGGCGCCACGTCGTCAATGAAATCGCCCACATGGCCCTCTTCGCCGTGGCCAGCCGGGCGGTACAGCACGGTGTAGGCATGGCCGGCCATGCGGAACTTGCGGTCGCAAGGCGCGATCTTGTAGCACTGGCCGGCCACGCCAGAGCGGTCTAGCGCGTCGCTCAGGGCGGCGCAGTCCAGGGCCAGCGCGCGGGCTATAAAAGAGGCAGAAGAATCAGCAGTCGTCATTTGGAAAAGTGGCAGAGGTCAAAAAAAGAAGCAGGCAAGCGGGCTCTTGGGCGTTACTCCGCGCGAATGTTGGCGGTCTTGATCACGTTGGACCAGTAGGCGATGTCTTTGCGCACCACGCTGTCGAGTTGCGTCGGGGTCATGTAGCGGATTTCGACGCCAGCGGCCTCGGCCGACTTGCGCACCGCAGGCGATTCCATGGCGGTCTTGGCGGCTTCGGTCAGCTTTGCGATGGTGGCCGGCGGCGTGCCCATGGGCGCAAACAGCGCCACCCAGGCTTCCAGCTCAAAGCCGGGGAAACCGGCTTCTGCAGCCGTCGGCACGTCAGGCATCTGCGGCAACCGCTTGGACGCAGCCACCGCGAGCGGGCGCATCTTGCCGGACTGCACAAAAGCCAGCAGCGACGGCGGCGTGGCCACGGTCATCTCCACATTGCCTGCCACCACGTCCAGCATGGCGGGGCCGGCGCCACGGTAAGGCACGTGCGTGATGAACAGGCGGTTTTGCTGCTTGAACAACTCCACGCCCACATGCGGCACCGAGCCATTGCCCGAGGTGGCGTAGTTCAACTTACCGGGATTGGTCCGCGCCAGATCCACAAACTCCTTGAGCGTCTTGGCCGGCACCGACGGGTTGACGGCCAGCACATGCGGCGACACGACCAGCATGCCGATGGGTGTGAAGTCGCGCAGTGGGTCCCAGGCCAGATTGGGGTACATCGACGGGTTGCCGACGTGGAACATGGAGTAACCCACCAGGAGGCTGTGACCATCCGGCGCTGACTTGGCCACGGCAGTGGCCGCGATGTTGCCGCCCGCGCCAGCCTTGTTGTCAATGACCACGGGCTGCCCCAGGCTCTGCGTCATGGACGGCACGACCATGCGCGCCACGGTGTCCAGGATGCCGCCCGGCGGCACTGGCACGACCAAAGTCACTGCTCGGCTGGGAAATGCGCTTTGGGCGCCTGCCAGGCTCAGTGCCAAACCGAATGCGAGGGCGGTCACGGTCTTCTTCATGCTGTTTCCTTTGGTCTAAACTGGTTCCAGAGTCTCATCTGAGATATCAGATTCAACAAATGATATGTCCAGAAGGCAGAGTGATATGAAAAATGATGTCCGTACTTACGCTGATGCGTCAGCCGGCGAGGCCGATGCCGCCCTGCTCAGCCAGCCTGACCGCATTCGTCTGGCCCTGATGCGTGACATTGAAAACGGCGCCCTCATGCCGGGCGCTGCGCTGGACGAAAAAGCCCTGGCCGCACGCTTTGAGGTCTCGCGCACGCCCGTCAGGGAGGCCTTGCTCAGCCTGGCCGCGCAACATCTGGTGCGCATTCAGCCGCGCTCGGGCATGTTTGTGCATGCACCCGACGCCACCGAGCTGGTAGGCATGCTGGAGGCTTTGTCTGAATTGGAGGCCGTCGCCGTGCGACTGTGCACGCTGCGCATGGACCATGAGCAGCGCCAAGTGGTGGACGCGCTGTGCAAAGAAACAGAGCTAGCCGCAGCGGCAGGCGACCGCCTGGCTTTTGAAGACGCGAATGAGCGCTTTCATGACGCGCTGTACGAAGGCTCGGGCAACACCATAGTGGTGGAACAGGTGCGCCTGCTGCGTTTGAAGTTGGCCGGGTTCAGGCGCCGCGTGCGTGACCAGCCGGGTCGACTGCAGGCGTCAGCGGCCGACCATCGCCTGATCGTGGAAGGCTTGCTGAATAACCAGAGCGATCAGGCCGCGCATGCCATGCGCGAACACATCTCGGCCAAGGGCCGGGCTTATGCGGATTTGTTGCTGGCGCAACCGCCTAATCGCCCCGGCAGGCGCTAAAGATCAGAGCTTGGGCTCAGAACTTGGGCATACCGGGCATGCCTTTCATGCCGCCCATGCGTTTCATCATCTTCATCATGCCGCTGCCCTTCATCTTTTTCATCATGCCGGCCATCTGATCAAACTCGTTGAGCAGGCGATTGACTTCTTGCACATGCACCCCGGCGCCGGCAGCAATGCGGCGCTTGCGGGTGGCCTTGATGAGTTCAGGCTTTCGGCGCTCCAGAGGCGTCATGCTCTGGATGATGCCCTCCTTGCGCTTGATGTCTTTTTCGGCCTTGTCCATGTCCATCTGACCGGCCTTGGCCATCATCTGCGCAGGCAACTTGTCCATCAGGCTCGAAAGCCCGCCCATGCTTTTCATTTGCTGCAGCTGGCCCAGAAAGTCTTCCAGGTCAAAGCCGCTGCCGCTTTTCATCTTGGCAGCAAATTTTTGCGCCGCGGCCATGTCCACGCCGGCGGCCACTTGCTCGACCAGGGCCACGATGTCGCCCATGCCCAGAATTCGGCCGGCGTGCCGCTCAGCATCAAACACTTCCAGGCCGTCGATCTTTTCGCTGGTGCCTGAGAACTTGATGGGCGCGCCCGTGATCTGCCGCACCGACAGCGCAGCGCCACCGCGCGAGTCACCGTCAGTCTTCGTCAAGATGATGCCGGTCAAAGGCAGCGCTTCTTTAAAAGCCTTGGCGGTGTTCACCGCATCCTGGCCCTGCATGGCGTCGACGACAAACAGCGTCTCGACCGGGTTCAAGATGGCGTGCAGGTCCTTGATTTCTTGCATCAAGGCTTCGTCGATCGCCAAGCGGCCAGCGGTGTCGACCAGCAGCACATCAAAGAAGTGGCGGCGTGCGTGGTCGAGCGCAGCGCGGGCAATGTCGGCGGGCTTTTGGTCTGGCGTGCTTGGGAACCACTCGGCCCCAGCCTGCGCGGTCACGGTTTTCAACTGCTCAATGGCGGCTGGGCGGTAAACGTCGCCCGAGACCGTCAGCACTTTCTTCTTGCGCTTTTCAATCAGGTGCTTGGCCAGCTTGGCGGTGGTCGTGGTTTTACCGGCGCCCTGCAAGCCGGCCATCAAGATCACGGCCGGCGGTTGCGCCGCCAGATTGATGTCACTCACGCCTTCGCCCATGGTGGCGGCCAGCTCGCGGTTGACGATGCCCACCAGCGCCTGGCCCGGGGACAGCGAGCCCATCACTTCCTGGCCGAGCGCTTTTTCTTTTACGCGGGCAATGAAATCGCGCACCACCGGCAGGGCCACGTCGGCCTCTAGCAGGGCCATGCGCACCTCGCGCAGCATGTCCTGCACATTGGATTCGGTGATGCGGGCCTGGCCCCGCATTTCCTTGACGAGGCGGGAGAGTTTGTCAGTAAGGGCTGAGGCCATGGGCGGGCTCCGCGGTCGGAGCTGGGGTTGGGAACGCAAGGGGAAGGGCTAAACTGTCACCATGATTTTAGCTTTCAGCGCATGGTTTGGCTTTGCTGCGGGGCTGGCGGCGACGCTGGTGTATGCCGTGCTCGCCGTCGGTAGCCGGCGCATGGCCGATGGCACGGCGCGCTTGGCCTTGCTGGCCGCCTTGCTGCTGCACGCACTCACGTTGGCCGAGGGCCTGCTGGGTCAACCGCCGCGCTTCGGTTTTGCGCCTGCGCTGTCCACCACCGTTTGGCTGGTAATCACGGTTTACGCCATTGAAAGCCGGCTCATTCCGCAGCTGCGCGCACGCTGGGCCTTGGCCGCCGTGGGTGCCGGTGCCGTGCTGCTGTCACTCACTTTTCCGGGCTCCAGCTATGAGCGCATAGCCTCGCCCTGGCTGCCTTTGCATTGGGCGCTGGGCTTGGCGTCTTACGGTCTTTTCGGCACAGCTGTGCTGCATGGCTGGCTGATGACTCGCAGCGAGCGCGCCATGCGCCTGGCCACCACCACCGAGCCCGGCGTGCCCTTGCTCAAGCTCGAGCGCCTGACCTTTAGATTCGTGGAAGCCGGATTTTTGTTGCTGACGGCCTCGCTGCTGGTGGGCTGGCTGTTTGCTGAAAAGCTGTACGGCGCAGGGCATATCCAAGTTCTCAGCCACAAGATCATTTTTTCCGTTCTGGCCTGGCTGACGTTTGCGGGCTTGCTTGCTGGCCGGGCGCGCCTTGGTTGGCGTGGGCGGCAGGCCAGGCATGTGCTCTACCTGGGTTCAGGCCTTTTGCTGCTGGGCTACATCGGCTCACGTTTTGTGCTGGAAGTGCTGCTGCACCGCCTTTGAGCCTATGAAATACCTCCTTGTGTTGGGGCTGGTGGCGCTGGTGTTTTTCTTCTGGCAAGCCAAACGGCGTGCAGAAATCAGCCAGCGGACCCCACCAGGCTCGACCACCCGGCCAAGCCGTCAAGCCAAGTTGCAGACCACGGACATGGTGGCCTGCGCCGTGTGTGAGCTGCACTTGCCTCGCCATGAGGCGCTGCAAGTTCGGCAGGCCATCTATTGTTGTGAGGCGCACCGCCTTCAGGGCGAGCGCAGCCATTGAGCTCGCCACCCGCTGTGATGGCTGCAGTGCCGGATCAGGTGCCTCTTTGGACTGACGGCTGGTACCGCTTTGCCCGGCGGCTGGATTCACCCAACTTTGGGCCACGGCCCAGTGGCAGCCGCTGCGAGCTGTTGGTGATTCATTCCATCAGCCTGCCACCCGGTGAATACGGTACAGACCACGTGCAGCGCCTGTTCACCAATCAGCTGGACTGGGACGCACATCCCTACTTCGCGGGCATCCGCGGCCTGCAGGTGTCGGCGCATTTTTTCATCACGCGGGACGGGCAGCTCTGGCAGTTCGTCAGTTGCCAAGAGCGCGCCTGGCACGCCGGTGCCTCGTCCTGGCGCGGCAAACCCAATTGCAATGACGATTCGATCGGCATTGAGCTCGAAGGTTTGGAGGGCGATACCTTTGAGGGCGCCCAATATGAAAGCCTGGCCAGCCTGGGCGCGGCCTTGTTGGCGGCCTATCCCATCAGCCAGGTGCTGGGCCATGAGCACATCGCACCAAGCCGCAAACAAGACCCGGGACCGGGCTTCGACTGGCCGCGCCTGTCGCGTTCCCTGAGCCTCGCGGCCTCGCAGACGGCAGGCCTGGAACCCGGCTAGCACATCCGCCATCAGTGGCGCCTCGAGTTACAACTTGTAACACGGGTTTATCTTTAAGAAACACTACATGTAGTGCTTGAATTAGGCTCAGACACTAGATATAGTGCCCAAGCGCCTTTTCGCCACGTGTAATTTGACACACTTGGCTGAAGCCCAAGAGCGCCCCAATTCATTGCAACCGAGGAAATCCATGCAAACAAGCATCCACAATCCATCAGCACCTGCGCTGGGCAGCACCTCGGCAGCAGCCGAGCCGATGCACAACCCGACGGTCTACAGCCAGTACCAGATCATTCGCCGCAACGGCGCAGTCGTTCCTTTCGAGCCGAACAAGATTGCTGTGGCCATGATGAAGGCCTTCCTAGCCGTGCACGGCACCCAAGGCGCAGCCTCTGCCAGCGTGCGCGAAACAGTCGACGGCCTGACACAAGCGGTGATCCGCGCGCTGATGCGCTCGCGCCCAGGCGGTGGCACCTTTCATATTGAAGACGTGCAAGACCAGGTCGAGCTCGGCCTGATGCGTGGTGGCCACCATGAAATCGCACGTGCCTATGTGCTGTACCGCGAAAAGCGCACGCAAGAGCGCGCCACGGCCCGCAGCCATCAGATGCCCGCCGTGCCCGCCCTGCATGTCATCGACCGCGGCCAGAAAGTCGCGCTGGACATGCAGCGTCTGCAGGCATTGATCGAAGCTTCCTGCGCCGGACTCGGCGCTGACGTCAAGCCCGACCCGATCATGTCTGAGACCATGCGCAATCTCTACGATGGCGTGCCGATCGACGAGGTCTACAAAGCCTCCATTCTGGCCGCGCGTACGCTGATTGAGAAAGATCCAGACTACACCTACGCCACGGCCCGCCTGTTGCTGCACACCATTCGCCGCGAAGTGCTGGGCGGTGAAGTGGCGCATGAGGAAATGAGCACGCGCTACGCCGAGTACTTTCCGCAATTCATCAAAAAGGGCGTGGACAACGAACTGCTCGACGAAAAACTGCTGGACTTCGACCTGGCCCGCCTGGGCGCTGCGCTCAAGCCTGAGCGTGACATGCAGTTTGACTACCTCGGCCTGCAGACCTTGTTCGATCGCTACTTCCTGCACGTGCGCAAGCAGCGCATCGAATTGCCACAGGCTTTCTTCATGCGCGTGGCCATGGGCTTGTCGCTGGACGAAGTCGACCGCGAAACCCGCGCCATCGAGTTCTACGAGATCATGTCCTCGTTCGACTTCATGTCCAGCACCCCGACGCTGTTCAATGCCGGCACACTGCGCTCGCAGCTCTCGTCTTGCTACCTGACCACCGTCGCTGACGACCTGGGCGGCATTTACGACGCGATCAAAGAAAACGCCCTGCTGTCCAAATTTGCAGGCGGCCTGGGCAATGACTGGACGCCCGTGCGCGCCCTGGGCGCTCACATCAAGGGCACCAACGGCGAATCGCAAGGCGTTGTGCCTTTCCTCAAAGTAGTGAACGACACGGCCGTGGCCGTCAACCAGGGCGGCAAACGCAAGGGCGCGGTCTGCGCTTACCTGGAAACCTGGCACCTGGACATTGAAGAGTTCCTGGAACTGCGCAAAAACACCGGCGACGACCGCCGCCGCACGCACGACATGAACACGGCCAACTGGATTCCTGACCTCTTCATGCGCCGCGTGATGGAAAAAGGCAGCTGGACCTTGTTCTCGCCATCGGACACACCCGACCTGCATGACAAGTTCGGCATCGAGTTCGAAAAGGCCTACACGGCCTACGAAGCCAAGGCCGAGCGCGGCGAGATCAAGCCGTCGCGCAAGCTGCAGGCGACCGATATGTGGCGCAAGATGCTCTCGATGCTGTTCGAGACCGGCCATCCCTGGATCACCTGGAAAGACGCCTGCAATGTGCGCAGCCCGCAGCAGCACGCCGGCGTTGTGCACTCGTCCAACCTCTGCACCGAGATCACGCT
>CAZNQE010000064.1:0-15565 GCA_964575005.1 uncultured Polaromonas sp.
GTCAAGCCTTCAAACGTCACATTCTGACCAAGAAGACCACCAAAAATAAACGCCACTTGCGCGGTGCAGTTGCAGTTCATGAGACCAATATGGGTCACATGGCGCAAATGCTGCCAGGCATGGGTATTTAATTAACGACGAACAAGGAGTAAACACATGCCTCGCGTCAAACGTGGTGTAACGGCTCGCGCCCGCCACAAAAAAGTTCTCGCCCTCGCTAAAGGTTTCCGCGGTCGCCGCGGCAATGTCTTCCGTATCGCCAAAGAAGCGGTAATGAAGGCTGGGCAATATGCCTACCGTGACCGCCGCACCAAAAAGCGCGTTTTCCGCCAGTTGTGGATTGCGCGTATCAACGCCGCCAGCCGTTCATTCGGCATGACCTACAGCCAGTTCGCTAACGGCCTGAAAAAAGCCGGTATCGAAATCGACCGTAAGGTTCTGTCTGACATGGCTATCCATGACAGCGCTGCTTTCGGCGCCATCGTGGCTCAAGTCAAGGCCAAGCTGGCTGCTGCCTGATCTAGGCGGGTGCCTGGCTGTTGATTCAATAGCCAACACCTGAAAATGACAACGGGGCCGGGGCTTGTAAAAGCTCTGGCCCTTTGTCTTTGTGCTTGTGTTTTTGCTGGCCTTCGTGCCTTTATGCGCCTTTGTGCCTTGGGCGCATCAATCTTTCTCGCTTGACTACCCAGACGACCATGACGACCTTGACGACATCTTCCGACCTGCTCGATGACTTGGTGCTTTCGGCCAAGGCCAGTTTTTCTGCCGCGCTGACGCCTGCCGACCTGGAAAACGCCAAGGCGCAGTTTCTGGGCAAGTCCGGCCAGGTGACCGAGCTGATGAAGGGCATGGCGGCCCTGAGCGTCGAAGAAAAGAAGTCACGCGGCGCTGCCATCAATCTGGCCAAGCAGGCTATTGAGCGCGCGTTGAACGAGCGCCGTGAAGCGTTGGCGCAAGCAGAACTGCAAGCGCAACTCAAGGCCGAGGCGCTGGATGTGACCTTGCCAGGCCGGCAAGCCACGACGGGTGGCTTGCACCCTGTGTCATTGACGCTTGAGCGTATTGAGGCGATCTTTGGCTCCATGGGCTTTGATGTCGCAGAGGGCCCGGAGATCGAGACAGATTGGTTCAACTTCACTGCGCTCAACACGCCTGAAGACCATCCGGCCCGCTCCATGCACGACACTTTTTATGTCGAAGGCGGCACCGACACCGCGCCCAATTTGCTGCGCACTCACACCAGCCCAATGCAGATTCGTTACGCCGTTCAGCACGTCAAGCGCCATCGTGCTTTGCTCGACGCAGGGCAGCCCATGCCAGAGATCCGCGTGATCGCGCCTGGACGCACTTACCGCGTCGACAGTGACGCCACGCATTCGCCCATGTTTCACCAGTGCGAAGGCCTGTGGATTGGTGAGAACGTGAGCTTCAAGGATTTGAAGGTGGTCTTCACTGATTTTTGCCGGACCTTTTTTGAGTCGGACGATCTGGTGCTGCGTTTTCGGCCCAGCTTTTTCCCCTTCACCGAGCCCAGTGCCGAGGTGGATATTCAGTTCGCATCAGGCCCGCTGGCTGGCCGTTGGCTGGAAGTGGCGGGCTCAGGCCAGGTGCACCCAAACGTGGTGCGCAACATGGGTCTGGACCCTGAGAAATACATTGGTTTTGCCTTTGGCATGGGCCCGGATCGCCTGACCATGCTGCGCTATGGCGTGAACGACCTGCGGCTCTTTTTTGACGGCGACATTCGCTTCTTGTCGCAATTCCAATAAGCCGCGTGCCGCACCTCTAGCCCAAAGAACAGCCCAATAAAAGAGCCCAGTCCATCATGCAATTTCCTGAATCCTGGTTGCGCGAGTTTTGCAACCCACCGCTTTCCACCCAGCAACTGGCCGACACCTTGACCATGGCCGGTCTCGAAGTCGAGGACCTCAAACCCGTCGCGCCGCCTTTCAAAGGCATCGTGGTTGGTGAGATCAAAGAAGCCGTGCAGCATCCGAACGCCGACAAGTTGCGCATCTGCCAGGTGGACGTGGGTCAATCGGAGTTGCTCAGCATCGTCTGCGGCGCTCCCAATGCACGCGTGGGCATCAAGGTGCCGTGCGCCCTGGTGGGCGCTGAGTTGCCGCCCGGCGAAGACGGCAAGCCCTTCCTGATCAAAGTGGGCAAACTGCGCGGCACTGACAGCTTTGGCATGCTGTGCTCGGCGCGTGAACTCAAACTGTCTGAAGACCACGGGGGCCTGCTCGAGTTGGCCGCCGATGCACCGCTCGGCCAAGATATCCGCACGCATCTGTCGCTGGACGACACGCTGTTCACGCTCAAGCTCACGCCTAATCTTGCGCATTGCCTGAGCGTGTATGGTGTGGCGCGTGAACTGGCCGCGCTCACAGGCGCGCCTTTGAAGTCGCCCACTTTCCCGGCGGTAGCAGTCACGGCAAACGCTGGTCTGCCTGTCAAAATTTCCGCCACGGATTTGTGCGGCCGCTTCACTGGGCGCGTCGTTAAGAACGTCAATCCCAAAGCAGCTACACCGCAGTGGATGGTCGATCGCCTGGCCCGTTGCGGGCAGCGCAGCGTCACGGCGTTGGTCGATATTTCCAATTACGTGATGTTCGAATTGGGGCGTCCCTCGCATATTTTTGACTTGGACAAGATCAAAGGCGGGCTCGACGTTCGCTGGGGCCAGCCTGGCGAAACCCTGAAGTTGCTAAACGGGAGCACCGTGACGCTGGATGAAAAAGTCGGCGTCATTGCCGACGCCCAGCAGGTCGAGTCGTTGGCCGGCATCATGGGTGGCGACGCTACGGCCGTCTCTGACGACACACAAAACATCTACATCGAAGCCGCTTTCTGGTGGCCCAAGTCGATTGCCGGCCGCTCGCGCCGCTTCAACTTTTCTACCGATGCGGGTCACCGCTTTGAACGCGGGGTGGACTCTGGCCTGATCATCGAGCACGTGGAGCGCATCACGCAACTGGTGCTGGACATCTGCGGCACGCCAGCCACCGCCTGCGGCGCGGTTGAAGATCAGCAGCCCAACATGCCCCAAGCGCAAGCTGTCACTTTGCGCGTGGCGCGTGCGGTCAAGGTGATCGGCATGCCGCTGTCGCAGGCGGAGTGCGCTGGTGCACTCAAACGTCTGGGCTTGCCGCTGACCGAAGGGGAGGGCACGATCACCGTGATGCCTCCAAGCTACCGCTTTGACCTGCAGATCGAAGAAGACTTGATCGAAGAAGTTGTGCGTATGGTGGGCTACGAGCGCTTGCCGCAAACGCCGCCGCTCGCGCCCATCTCTGCGCGCTTGCGTCCGGAGTCGCAGCGCAGTCCCTTTGCCGTGCGCCGTGCGCTGGCCGGGCTCGGCTACCAAGAGACCATTAATTTCAGCTTTGTGGACGAGCGCTGGGAGCATGAGCTGGCGGGCAACGCCAACCCCATCAAGCTCTTGAACCCGATCGCCAGCCAGATGAGCGTGATGCGTTCTTCGCTGCTGGGCTCGCTCTTGCAAGTCCTCAAATTCAACCTGGACCGCAAGGCAGGCCAAGTGCGCGTGTTTGAGTTGGGGCGGGTGTTTTTGCGTGATGCATCGGTGGTCAACACCGACACGACAGTGGCCAATTTCAATCAGCCCATGCGCGTTGCTGGCCTGGCCTTTGGCCGTTTGTCAAAACCGGGCTGGAGTCAGGCCGAACGCTCGGTGGACTTTTTCGACATCAAGGGCGATGTCGAAAATTTGCTGGCGCCACTGGGCGCCACATTTGAGCCGGCGACTCACCCGGCCATGCATCCCGGCCGCTGCGCCAGCGTGAGCGTGGCGGGCCGCGCCATTGGTTTCGTGGGTGAGTTGCACCCAGAGTGGCGCCAAGCGTATGAAATCGCCCAGGCACCCGTTCTCTTTGAGCTTGAGCTCGACGCCTTGCTGCAGCGGCGCGTGCCGCACTTCACAGCGGTGAGCAAATTGCAACCGGTCGAGCGAGATCTGGCCGTGATCGTGGGTGAGCATGTCACGCACGGCGCGCTCATGGCCGCTATCCGTAGTGCGGGCGTTCCAAGCCTGCGTTCAGCCACGCTCTTTGACATCTACAAGCCACAGCAGGCCACAGCCAGCATGCAGCTGGGCGAGAAAAGCCTGGCCGTGCGCCTTGTCCTCAGCAGCGATGAAACTACACTGACCGAGGAGCAGATCGAAGCCGCCATGCAGGCGGTGCTCGAACGCATGAAGGCTGAACTGGGCGCGCGTCTGCGAGCCTGACCGTGAGCCCTGACCCGATGAATGCAGACATGGACGAACGCGCGCAAGGAAACGTCATGGAATTTTCAGTTGAAAGCTTGGAGACGCCTGCGTTGACCAAGGCGCACCTTGCCGAGTTGTTGTTCGAACACATTGGTTTGAACAAGCGCGAGTCCAAGGACATGATCGATTCCTTCTTCGTGTTGATCTCCGACAGCTTGGTCGAAGGCGATGACGTGAAGATCTCCGGCTTTGGCAATTTCCAGATCAGGACCAAAGCGCCGCGCCCTGGGCGCAACCCGCGCACGGGCGAATCAATTCCGATTGAAGCGCGCCGCGTCGTCACCTTTCACGCCAGCCACAAGCTCAAAGAACAGATTCAGGGCGACACGCCAGAGGCGTGAATCCCAAAATAAGTTGCGCTGGGTGTTTGCACTTGAATTGCTCTTAGAGTAAATTCACCGCTTTGCTCACTAGCGCCTTGATTTCCTTGGAGAAAACCCTTCCCCCCATCCCCGCCAAGCGCTACTTCACCATTGGTGAAGTAGGCGACCTGTGCGGTGTCAAGCCGCACGTGCTTCGCTACTGGGAGCAGGAGTTCACGCAGCTGCGCCCCATGAAGCGGCGTGGCAATCGCCGCTACTACCAGCACCACGAAGTGCTCATGATTCGGCGTATCCGCGACTTGCTCTACGACCAAGGATTCACCATCAGCGGTGCGCGGAACAAATTGCAAGAGATCGTGCAGACCGAGCGCGACAAACGCCGTTCTGGCGAGGTCATGCTCGACGGCGTAGCCCTGCTCGACGATGAAGGCCATCGCCTTGACGAGCCCGATGAGTCAGCGGATGAAGACGATCTGACCGCAGTGGATTTGATCCTTGACCACGACACGAAGCAGCGCCTTGACTGGGTCAAGCGAGAGCTGCACGAAATCCGTGAACTGCTTGCCGTTTAGGGGGTAATGTGCGTACGGGGACGCTATAATTTCAGCTTCGGTGTGTGGCGCAGCCTGGTAGCGCACTTGCATGGGGTGCAAGGGGTCGAAGGTTCGAATCCTTTCACACCGACCAACAGACAGTACGAACGTAAAAGGCCTTCAAGAAGCGATTTTTGAAGGCCTTTTTCATTGCGCGGCTGTTTGATTGGCTGGATGCGCCGTCTTTGGGCAGGAGCACCGCGAAGGTGCTTTGGAGTCCAATGCAGGGCGCGGCATCCACCCTAAGGCCGTTCCTGCATGGACTCATCACGACCAGTGATCTTTGAAAAATACCTCTTAAGTTTTCAAAATATAGATTGCTCAACTTGAAAAAGACTCTTTACTAACAAGTTCCAAAAGTGGTGAGCGGTTGGCTGGAATATTGCTGAGCAATTTGGTGCTCGTTAACTCCTCGCCAACTACTTGAACACTTCATTGCTTCGTCCTTCGCCCGCTGTGCAGGCGCTCCTCCAGGATATTGCGACGGAGCTCGCCTTTGTTGAGACCAGCGGCGAAAGCTGTCTTCGCACGATGGAGGAGAAGGTCGCTCAATTGGCCGCATTGGTACCAGCGCATTGCGGCGAACTGCCTCTGGTGCTTGCTGCAGAGGTGAATTGGTTTGGCGTAGCCCGCCAGGACGAACTCAAAGATCCAGCCGAACTGCCGGCAAAAGCATTGACGAGTTTGCACAATTGGTTTGAGCGATTGGCGTCTGCCGTTGATCAGGCTTATTCCCAAGCGCTCGTATCCGATCTACCCGATGTGCAAGGGGTTGAAGCGGGTGAAGCTGGCTTGACCGAACCTGCCCTGGTATTGAAGATCGAAGAGGACGCTGAATTGCTCAATGAGTTCTGCATTGAAGGGCGGGAACTCTTGAACCATATCGAGCAGGGCGTGTTGGTGCTAGAGACCAGGCCAGACCACATGGACACCCTGAACTTGGTGTTTCGTGCCTTTCATACCTTCAAGGGTGGCGCGAGTTTTCTGGCACTCGATCCGGTTCGTGATCTTGCGCATGAGTTGGAGTCCCTGCTGGACGCCGCGCGGCGCGGCACCATGCCGATCACGACCGATGTGATTGAGCTGATTTTGGCGGGTGGAGACATCCTCAAACGCTTTGTCGACCATGTGGATGCGCGCTTGGTGGGAACGCCCAGCACCGCTCTACCGCCTGTGCCCACCCTTGCCTTGCTGGCCCGTGTGCAGGCTCACCTGCAGGGCAAGCCTGTTCCAGTCGAGGCCCAGCCTGTCCCTCCGTCTCCGTCTCTGCCGGCGGCCAGCCAGGCGGTGGCAGCGTCCCCGGCTCCACAGTTCACGCCGCCCCTTGCTGTGTCGGCGCCTTCGGTTCAACTTGAGGCGGTGACGCAACCAGCGGCACCGCAGGCCAAGCGTGCGGCCAAGCCTCAGTCAAAAACCAAGGCGTCCGGTGACAGGCCTGAAAACCTGCCTAGCTTTGTGCGGTTGGAAACCGAAAAAATCGACAGCCTGGTGGATTTGGTGGGCGAGTTATTGATTGCTCAATCGATGGTGGTGCAGCACCCAGAGGTTCAAAAATCTGAGGACCGTGATCTCGCGCGGCACCTGCGTCAACTGGCGCGCATCACGACGGATCTGCAGCGCAACGCCATGTCTTTACGCATGGTGCCCATACGCGGCGCCTTCCAAAAAATGAACAGACTGGTGCGTGACCTGGCCGCTTTGCAGGGCAAGCAGATCGAGCTCGAACTTCTGGGTGAAGAGATCGAACTGGATCGCAATATCGTCGAACAACTCGGTGATCCCTTGATCCATATGGTGCGCAATTCTGTGGACCACGGCATCGAAATGCCGGCAGCGCGACTGGCGCAGGGCAAGCCAGAGCAGGGCACCATCCGCTTGCAAGCCATGCACCAAAGCGGCGGCATCGTGATCCGCATCAGCGATGACGGCCGGGGCATGAACAAGGACAAGATATTGGCCAAGGCGCGGGAGCGTGGTCTCGTTGATCCCGAGGCCTCACTCAGTGACAAGGACATCTTTGAGCTTATTTTTGTCCCCGGGTTTTCCACGGCGGAGACGGTGACCGACATCTCTGGCCGGGGCGTGGGCATGGATGTCGTGCGTGGGTCCATCACACGCTTGCGCGGGCGCATCGAGGTGCAGTCCGTGCTGGGTGAAGGCTCCAGCTTCACCATCCGACTGCCACTGACGCTGGCCATCATCGACGGCATGCTGGTGGGCGTTGGCGCCGAACGCTTCATCATCCCGACGCTGTCAATCCGCGAGTCCTTTCGGCCTCGCCCGGGCATGATTTCGGCCGTTCCGGGTGGGCAGGAAGTGGTGGCCGTGCGCGGCAAGCTGATTCCGCTGGTTCGCCTGGCCGACCAATTGGGCTTGGAAAGCGTTTCATGCGATCCGCTCGACGGCATTGTGGTGGTCACCGAATCAGGTGCGCAAGTTCAAGGCTTTTTAGTCGATGCGCTGATAGGCAAACAAGAAGTGGTCATCAAGTCGCTGGGTGACGCCCTGAACAGCCCACCGGGCATGTCTGGTGCGGCGATCCTGGGCGACGGTCTGGTCACGCTGATTCTGGACCCCGATGCGCTGGGGAGCAGCATGCAGGCGCGGGCTCTTTCAGCGCGTGTGGGATGAGCCCCCTTTTCCACGCCGTCCGCAACGCCAACCGACCCTTCAATTTTCAGGTGATCCATGACTCAGACCGTTGAAGAATCCGTTGGCCAGCTACCCGCACCTGGCAAGTTCCTGATCTTCAGGCTGCAGCAAGATTTGTTTGGCATTGCCGTGCTCAAGGTGCGGGAAATCATGCGCATGTGCCCCATCACGGTGGTGCCACGAACGAGTGAACACATCAAGGGTGTAATTAATCTGCGGGGAAAAATCGTGCCCGTTATCGACTTGCGTTCACGGTTTGACATGCCTGCTTTGCTCGACACGGAGCGCGTGTGCATCATCGTCGTTCAGTACCGCAACGCCAATGCCGTGCTGAACTTGGTGGGCATGGTGGTGGACGTAGTGGACGAAGTGGCCACCTTCACTGAAAGCAACATCAAGCCTGCGCCGGATTTTGGCGCCGCGCTGGACACCCGCTTCATCAACGGGATGGCCGAATCCAATGGCCGCGTCAAAACCTTGTTGGACATCGACAAGCTGCTCAGCACCGAAGGCGGTCTGTCCCTGAACGTGCCGGCCCGACAGTCGCTCGCTGCGCTCTAAATATCAGCCCCATCTTCTTGTTTCTTCAGGACCTCCTCATGCTCAACATCAAACAATTCATCCAGGTCGTCGGCTTGCTCTTTTGCGCTGGCATCGTCAGCGAAGCGTTGATCACGAACCAGGTTCTGAGCGCATTCCAGGCTGAGGCACCGACATCGCAGCGCAGCGACCGTGACATGCCCTTGGCCTTGAGTACGCCCTCGTCCAGCCTGACCGGCAGCTACCTTTTGCTCACGCGCGCTCTGGCGCAAGGCGACGCTGTCGACTTGAACGAGCTCACACTCAAGTTGGCCGAGTTCAAGCGCCAGCAAGAACAAGCTGTGGCCGCCATTCAGAAGAACCCACCGCCTTCACCTGAACTGCAAACGCTGGTGAAGGCCGCGCAAGAGCAAGCTCAGGCCTTTCACGCCACGCTGACGGAGCGTGTGTTGCCGCAGCTGATCACCGACTTGGAAGTGGACAAGGCGGGCGCGAGTCGGCCCGCGGCTGAAAAGTCGGCCAACAGGGCGCAGCTCATGGCGAGCTATGGCGCATTGACCCTGAATTACGAGGCGCACCAAGCGCTGGTCGCGCGCTGGGCTGAAGGTCACCAAAAGCAAGCGCTGCTGGATGCCCAGGCTACTGGCCACGCTGCGGGGTTGCCTTGGGAGGCGTTGGGTACAGCGGCTGTCATTGCCGTGGTGCTCGCCGGTTTGGTGCTTGTAGCGCGCCGGGTGGTGTTGCCCTTGCAGCACGTCAGTGACGAGCTGACCAATGGCGCAGAACATACATTCATCGCCGCAAACCAAGTGGCCTTGGCCAGTCAGCGCTTGGCCGAAGGCGCCAGCGAGCAGGCCGCCGCCGTGGAAGAAACCAGCGCCTCGCTGGCGCAAATCTCTAGCATGATTCACTCGACCGCCAGTAATGCCGTGCAAGCCAAGAATTTGTCGAACGAAGCCCAAAGCGCGGCACGCGAAGGCACCGCCAGCATGGCCGAGATGACGCGCGCCATGCAGTCCATTGAGCAGTCCAGTGCGGAAGTGGCCAAGATCGTCAAGAGCATCGACGAGATCGCTTTTCAGACCAACATTCTGGCGCTCAACGCCGCCGTCGAGGCGGCCCGTGCGGGCGAGGCTGGTGCGGGCTTTGCCGTGGTTGCCGAAGAGGTTCGCAACCTGGCCCAACGTAGCGCGGCAGCCGCGCGCGAGACCGCCGACAAGATTGATGCGTCACTTCTTAACAGTCGCAGGGGCTCCCAAAGCCTGTTGAAAGTCGGCGAGGCCTTTGAGCACATCGTCACCAAAGCGCAGCACACCGACACCTTTGTGGCTGAAATCGCCCTGGCGGCCAAGGAGCAGTCACAGGGCATTGAGCACATCGGAACGGCCATCGTGCAAATGAGCAAAGTGACCCAGGCCACCGCCTCCAATGCCGAAGAAATTGCCAGTGCGGCTGAAGAGCTCAGTGGTCAGGCCGGCGTTCACAAAGACCTGATGTTGAGCCTGCGCGGACTGGTTGGTACGCAGGAGGCGGCACCGACGCCTGTTCATGGCAAGGCCAAGCCCCGCAATGCCAGTCTGCCGCAGCCTCCGGCTGCCACCCGGACGCTGGCTCATGCGCCGCAGCGGCTGGCCGCCGCGGGGCCAAATGATGAACACTTTCATGATCTCTGACAGCCCCGCCAGGTTGGGTGTGGCGGGCGTGTCGGCAGCCGAAGAGGGCATCTCACCGCAGGCGTACAAGCGCCTTTGCCAGCTGATCTACGAGCGCAGCCGCATCGATTTGGGGCCGAGCAAGCAGCAGCTGCTGACCAGCCGCCTGGCGCACCACCGCCGTAAGCTCAATCTCGGCAATTTCGACGCCTATTGCGACTACCTTCACCAGCCCGGTCAAAGCGCTGAGCTGGATGAGATGATCGATTTGATATCGACCAACCACACCCATTTTTTTCGCGAGCCCGCGCATTTTGAACTTCTGACGCGCCAGCTCTTGCCGGAATTGATCCGCAGCCAGCCCGACGTGCGCCGCGAGTTGCGTTGCTGGTCTGCTGCCTCCTCGTCAGGCGAGGAGGCTTACACCCTGGCCATGACCCTGGCCGAGTTTGCGCTGGCCGACGGTCCCTTGAACTGGCACATACACGCCAGCGATATTTCGCAGCGCATGCTGGCCACGGCCAAGCAGTCCATTTACGAAATGGAACGACTTGCGTTGCCCTCTGGGGCGATGTTGGCGCGGTACTTCAAGGTTGGCTCCGGCCCCTTTGCTGGCAAGTGCAAAGTGCGAGATGCCTTGCGCGAGCGCGTCACTTTTTTATGGGCCAACCTTTTCAATCCGAGCTACCCGGTGCCACGCCATCAGCACTTTATTTTTTTCCGAAATGTATTGATCTACTTTGACAAGGCCTCCCAGCAAGAGTTGGTCATGCGCCTCCAAGATCAGCTGGCGCTTCATGGTTACCTCTTGATCGGTCACACCGAGAGCTTGCTGCACCTGTCCCACAAGCTCAAGCCGATGGGCAACGGTATTTATTGCCGCGTGGCATGACGGCCGTTTTTCTCGAAGTCCTGCGATGAATCCAAAAATCCGCGTGCTGGTGATAGACGACTCGGCCCTGGTCAGGCGCGCCATCAGTGACACGCTCAACCTGGACCCTGAAATTGAGGTCGTGGGCGTGGCCAACGATCCATTGATCGCCATGGACAAGATCCCCAAGTTGCAGCCCGATGTGCTGACCTTGGACATGGAAATGCCGCGCATGGACGGCTTGACCTTTTTGCGTCAACTCAAAGCCGAAAAATCAAGCCTGCCGGTGGTGGTGATCAGCTCGCTCACGCAGCAAGGTTCCAAAATCGCCATGGAGGCGATGGAGGCGGGCGCGTGTGATGTTCTGGCCAAGCCCGATGGCAGCACCTCGATCGGCGCACTGGCGGCCAAGCTCGCCTTTCATATCAAGGCTGCGGCACGCGCCAAGCGGCGCACCGCCCCAGTCGCTGTTCGGCCTGTCGCCGATGCTGCGTTGGCCGTGCCGTCCAGAGCCGTCCAGGGAAAGCCGCTGCTCGCGACAAGTGCGGGCACGGCACCTGCACCTGCAACTGCGACTGGCCTACCTGCTGCGCTCAAGCCTGTACCGGAGGATCGACGCTTGATTCTTATCGGCTCATCCACCGGCGGCGTTGAAGCCCTGCGTTTTTTGCTACCCAGCCTGCCCGACGGCTTACCGCCCATCGTGGTGGTGCAACACATTCCGGCCTTCTTTTCCAAGGCGGTCGCTGACCGGATCAACGAGCTCAGCAGCTACGAAGTGCGCGAAGCCGTTCACGATGAGCCCTTGACGCCCGGTCTGTGCCTGATCGCCCCTGGCAACCATCACCTGGCCATCGTGAACCGGGGTGGCTATCGCACGCGCCTGACGCAGTCGCCCCCCATCCATCATTGCCGGCCAGCTGTGGACGTGCTGTTTCGTTCGGGCTCTGAAGTCGCGGGACCGCATGCGCTGGCCGTCTTACTCACGGGCATGGGCTCCGACGGGGCCTTAGGCATGCAGGCTATCAAACGCGCAGGCGGCAAAACGCTGACCGAGCATGAAGACAGCTGTGTCGTCTATGGCATGCCGCGCGCCGCCGTGGAGTTGGGCGTGGTGGACCGCGCCGTGATGCTTTCCGACATGCCGCGCGCGCTCCTGGACGCCCTTGGCGGCTTGCCCATCTGAACCCTTTGAGCGGGTGCTGGTTAAAGCACGCGCTTGTCTGAATGATATTGAAACCAAAAAATCGAGGAGCCACGCATGGCACGTTACAAGGGCGTTGAGGTCAAGGAGAGTGTGCGGCCGCTGTTACCCCACATGCCGTTGATTGACGAGTACCGCGAGATGCTGCAGTCGTTGCAGGTTTTTTGGGACAACCTGAACTTGCTCGGCCAGATGTCGGGCACCACGGCAGAGATTGGTCAAACGCGGGAAGCCTTTTCAAAGCTGACCAGTGAGTTGCTCAACAACCTGGCCGAGCGGGCACTGGCCAAGCGTGAGCAGGAAATGCGCGCCAAATCCCAGGTGGTGATCGACATCTTGATCCGCAACCTTTTTGAGCGCACAGCCGATATCGGCTTCCTGGCAACCGACGCCACGCTGCGCGACTTTGTGTCGCAGCCCGACGACGCCTACAGCTTGCAGCAGCGCTTTCATGAGTACCGCGCCAAGTACTCGGTGTACCAGGACATCGTGCTGCTGGACCGCAGCGGTCAGATCTTGGCCCGCCTGGAACCGGATGTGAATGTCACAACGATCGCTGATGCCTGGGTTCAGGAAGCCCTGCGCACCAGCAGCCCCTATGTTGAAGCCTACGGCCCCACGGCGCTTTTTCCGGGTGGCCCCGCTGCCTTGATCTATGCCTACCGTATCAACGCGGGGCAGGGCTTGCCACTGGGCGTGCTCGCCCTATGCTTTCGGTTCGGCGACGAAATGAGTCAGATCTTTCGTGACCTGCAAGCCCCTGGAGACGCTGGCGTTATGGCTTTGCTTGATGCGAAGGGCACAGTCATTGCCAGCAGTGACAACTGGCAGGTGCCCGTGGGAGCGCCCCTGGACGTGGCGCCTGGAACCTTGCACCGACTGCGCTTTGCAGGGCGTGCCTACCTGTGCTTTGCCAGCGAAACGCAGGGCTACCAAGGCTACACAGGGCCGGGCTGGCGTGGCCTGATGATGGTGCCGCTGGACCAGGCCTTTGAAGGGGGCGACGACGAGCAACCCGAGCACCTCGCGCCCAGCCTGATGGCTTCGGTCATGGCCGGAGGCGTTGCCTTCCCCGAGCATTTGCTGGCCATTCCCCGCCAGGCCGAGGCGATTCAGCGTGAACTCAATCGTGCCGTCTGGAACGGCATGGTGCGCCAGAGCGATGCCCAAGCCCTGGGCAACTCAGGTTTTTCCAAAGTGCTGTTGTGGGAGATCAGCTGTGTGGGCCGCAGCATGCGAGAGGTCTTCTCGCGCGCCATCGGCAACCTGCATGCGACGGTGCTGTCGTCGGTGCTGACGGACTCCCAGTTCTTCGCGTCGCTCGCCATCGACATCATGGACCGCAACTTGTACGAGCGTGCCAATGACTGCAGGTGGTGGGCCCTGGACCCGACCCTCCTAAAACTGATGAGCAACCCCGCTGGCCAAAACAGGGAAGGGCTGGAGCAAGTCCTGGGCTACATCAACCGCCTCTACACCGTGTACGACCAGTTGTTCCTGTTTGACACCCAAGGCGTGATCGTGGCGGTGTCCAACCCGCGCTATGCCGATCGGGTCGGCAGCGTGCTCAGCGAGAGCTGGGTGGCCGAATGCCTGGGCCTTCGGCACAGCCAGAGTTACGCCGTGTCTCCCTTCGCACCCACGCCCTTATACGAGGGACGACCGACCTATACCTACTCGGCAGCTTTGCGCGCGCAGGCGGATGGACAACTGCTGGGTGGTATTGGCATCGTGTTTGACAGCGAGCCGCAGTTCGCGGCCATGCTGCAAGATGCGCTGCCACGTGGTGCCAACGGCGAGCCGGCATCAGGCAGCTTTGCCATGTTCGTGGACGCTGAGGCGCGGATCATTGCCTCCAGCCATTCCGACTACCGGCCCGGCACCCAGCTTGCCATTGAGCCTGAGCTCTTGAAGCCATCGTCCGACGGCTGCGCGCGCATCGTTGCCTTTGCTGGCCAGGTCATGGCGATAGGGGCTCGTGCGTCCAGTGGCTATCGTGAATACAAAGGCGTGCACGATGACTACCGAAATGCAGTCACGGCTGTGGTTTTCGTGCCGCTGGCGCCCCATGACCCGACCGCCGTGCTGGCCAAGCCCAGCCGCGACGTGGACAGGCGCGACGCCCAGACGGGCACCTCGGGCACCGTCAGCGAGATTGCGACCTTTCATGTGGGCGACCACTGGTTGGGTCTGCCTTTGAGTGCTGCCGTCGAAGCCATCGAAATGACCGGTGAGGCGCCTTTACCCACCGCGCCCAAGCAGATCTACGGCACCGTCATGTACCGAGGCAGCTCCTTGCCGCTTTACAACCTGCACAACGCCATGGGCTTGCCTGAACCTGCCGGGGATCCAAAGGCGCAAGTGGTGGTTGTGGTGCGCGCAGAGCGCGGTGGTCAATTCGGCATCCTGGTTGACGAACTCAGTGAAACATTGGAAGTGGCCAGCGCAGACATTGACCAGCTGTCCACCGTCCTGCCCGGCTCGGTGCCGGTTCTGGCCTCGGTCGTCAAAGTCACCCAATCAGATGGCCCCATGCTGATTCTTTTGTCGGTGGAAACCATTGTTGAGTTGCTGCAGCGTTGAGGCCCTTCGCCGACGCATCCCCGAATGTCGCAAATCTGTCATGTTCAAACCTGATACTCCAAGGTTTAGAAATTTCAGGTGAGCAAAATGAAGGTGGGTATCAACGGCATGGGGCGGGTAGGGCGTCTGGCTTTGCGTGCAGCATTGGGTGCTGTTGATCGCCCGGACCATGACCCCAGAGCGGCCAATCGACTGGAGGTGTTGCACCTCAATGAGCTCAAGGGCGGCGCTGCAGCCACGGCTCACTTGCTCACCTTCGACTCCGTGCAGGGCCGATGGAAGGCTGACATTGCCGCTGAGGCGGCGGACTGCATCCGCATTGGCGAGCAGCGTTTGTCATTCAGTGAGCATGCCAGTCCGGCCGAAATTCCCTGGGGTAACCTGGGCGTGGATATCGTCCTCGAGTGCACCGGCAAGTTCCTCACCCCCGAGACGCTGCAAGGCCACCTGGACCGCGGCGCCAAGCGCGTGATCGTGGCTGCGCCGGTGAAGGTGGGCGACGTGCTCAACATCGTGGTCGGCGTGAATGAGCACCTGTACGAGCCTGCTCGGCACCGCATCGTCACAGCCGCGTCCTGCACCACCAACTGCCTGGCGCCGGTAGTGAAGGTCGTGCACGAGGCCATCGGCATCCGCCATGGGCAGATCACCACCTTGCACAACCCCACCAACACCAACCTGGTTGTGGACGCGCCCCACAAAGACCTGCGCCGCGCACGCAGCGCCATGATGAGCCTGGCACCGACGACCACGGGCAGCGCCACGGCCATTGCGCTTATCTACCCCGAACTCAAGGGTAAGCTCAATGGCCACGCCGTGCGGGTGCCCGCGCTCAACGCCTCGCTGACCGATT
>CAZNQE010000065.1:0-15514 GCA_964575005.1 uncultured Polaromonas sp.
CCACGCCCGAACCCATGGTGGCATTGCCCTGCGGGTCCAGGTCGATCATCAACACGCGCTGGCCCGCTTGCGCCAAGCCGGCGGCCAGGTTGACCGTGGTGGTGGTCTTGCCGACCCCGCCTTTTTGGTTGGCGATGCAGAATATTTTGGCCATGGCGGTGTGCGAGTTGATGCGGATGCAAAAGGGCGGGGGAAAAGGAGCGACTTAGCTGATCTGCTGATTTATTTGGACAGGGCCAGCTTCAAACCGAAGCCGATCAGGAAAACGCCGGCCAGTTTGTTCAAGGCGGAAGTGGCTCGCGGACTGGCGCGCAGGCGCTCGGCCAGAAAGTGGGCCAGCAGCACAGCGGCCAGGCCGTACAAAAAGGTAAGCGCGGCAATGGTCGCAGCCATCACGCCAAAGGTGAGGAGTCCGCGATGCTGGGCCGGGTCAATGAAGAGCGGGAAGAAGGCCAGGTAAAAGACGATGGCCTTGGGGTTGAGCAGGGTGATGAAGAGGGACTGGCGAAAGTAGTGGCCGGCTTTCATTTGCAGCACGGGTGCGCTGCCGGGCTGGGCACGCAGCATCTTCCATCCGAGCCAAGCAAGGTAAGCCGCGCCCAGCCACTGCACGGTGGCGAGTGCTGCGGGATAAGCGGCCATGAGGGCAGAAACGCCGGCCACTGCAGCCCACAGGAGCACTTGGTCGCCCGCAATGATGCCGAAGGTAGAACCCATTCCACCCGCCAAGCCGCCTTTGCCAGTGGAGGCGATCAAGGCCAGGTTGCCCGGGCCGGGGATGGCCAGGAAGACGATGATGGCGATCACGAAAGCGCCGTAGTCGGCTACACCGGCGAATGAGCCCAGCATGGATACCCTTGTTTGAAGAGGGCTGAGTTTACGTCAGGCGCTGAGCTGGCTTGCTCTGCTTGCCTTGCCTTGCGTTGCTGTTCTGGTCTGGCTGGCTGTGTTGGGGGCGGAGGCGGGTCCGGGTTCGGGGATTGAGGCTCGCTTGCTTTGCTCGCTGCTTGTGGCCCTGGGGCCCGGCTGCCTCATGGCGGCTACCGCAAATCGGCTGCCGGGCCCCAGGGCCACAAGCAGCTTTAGGGGTGACTGTTTCACGTGAAACACAGGGGCGGAGGCGGCGCAACCCGGGCTGCAGTGGGCGACATTACAGGCGCAAAACTCGTCCGGTTGATTGGGGCTTGGGTTGGCAGGGCTGCACCAGGTTGGGCGACGGCGAAGCCGAGCCGAACCCGGTTCCCGCGCCTCGGGCGGGACGGGGCTGGGCGGTGGCAGCCGATTTGCGGTAGCCGCCATGAGGCTGACGCCGCCCAGCCCCGTCCCGCCTCCCCGGCCCCAGCGCCCGCTCCCGAACCCGAATCCGCGCACGCCTCCACGCCCGAACCCCGGAAAGCCCTCAAAAGCGAGACTGCAAACTCAGGAGCGCCCCAACCAGCAAATGCAACGTTCGGCATCCAGACCGGGCACCGTCAGCGGCTCGACCTTGAGTACCGCCAAAGACGCTGACAACGCTGCCAACTCATCCCCGGGGTGCTTGCCCTTGAGCGCCATCCACACGCCGCCCAGAGCCAGGGCCTCCGTGGACCAATTCGTGAAATCCACCAGCGACGCGAAGGCCCGGGAGCACACCACGCCGTATGAACCGCCCTTTAAGGTTTCGACCCGGGCATGCAGACCGGTCAAGTTCGGCAGGCTCAGCGCCAGCCCAGCTTGCTTGATGAAGGCCGCTTTCTTGCCCACGGTATCCACGCAAGTGACGGCCAGCTGTGGAAAACAGATGGCAAACACCACGCCCGGCAGGCCGGCACCGGAGCCCACGTCCAGCAACTTGGCGCCGGCGCTCAAGCCCTGCGTCGTCAGATGCCGCTGCAAAGCAGGCACAGCCGCCAGACTGTCCAGCAAATGATGGGTCAACATCTCGGCCGGGTCGCGCACCGCCGTGAGGTTGTAGACCTGGTTCCACTTTCCGATCAGGCTTTGGTAGGCCAGCAGCTTGGTGATCTGCTCATCTGACAGCGCCAAACCCAGCGCAGCCAAGCCGGCGCGGAGTTCAGGCTCGTGGTCTGCGCCCTGCCCGGCCGGACTGGAGTGGGCGGCTTTTGCCTGCGCTGTGCTCATGCCTCATCCTTGTTGGCAAGCTCAACGGCCGACTCCGACGACACCTCAGCCACCGCCTCAAGCGCCGGCTTGGGCAGCGACTTCCAGAGGTTTTTCTTCAAGTGCACCAGCAGCAAAGAGATGGTCGCGGGCGTAATGCCCGAGATGCGCGATGCCAGACCCAGCGTTTCAGGCCGGTGCTTGGCCAGCTTTTGCCGCGCCTCGATGCTCAACGCCGACACCTGCAGATAGTCCAGCTCGGCCGGTAACTTCAGGTTTTCAAAGTGCGCCGCCCGCTCGACTTCGGTCTTTTGCAGATCGATGTAGCCGGCGTACTTGGCAACGATCTCGATTTGCTCGACCACCGACTTGAGCATGTCCGCCGGCAGTGTTTCACGTGAAACAGCCGGGCTGGCGAAGCGCCCGCCATCCAAAGACATAAGCCCCGCGTAGTTCACGTCAGGCCGACGCAGCAAATCCAGCAGGTTGTGTTCCCGCTCGATTGCCTTGCCCAGCACGCGCTCAGCCTCGGCTATAGGCAGGTTGTTCGGGTTGATCCACAGCGCTTTGAGGCGCTGTGTTTCACGTGAAACAGCGTCGCGCTTGCGGTTAAAGGCGTCCCAACGGGCGTCATCCACCAGACCCAGCTCCCGGCCCTTTTCGGTCAGGCGCATGTCGGCGTTGTCTTCCCGCAGCATCAGCCGGTACTCGGCCCGGCTGGTGAACATGCGGTAAGGCTCGGTCACGCCCTTGGTGATCAGGTCGTCCACCAGCACGCCCAAGTAGGCCTCGTCCCGGCGTGGCAACCAGGACTCTTTGCCCTGGCATTGCAGGGCGGCGTTCATGCCGGCAAACAAGCCCTGCGCGGCCGCCTCTTCGTAGCCGGTGGTGCCGTTGATCTGGCCCGCAAAGAACAGGCCTTGGATGGCGCGTGTCTCAAAGCTGCTTTTCAGCGAGCGCGGGTCAAAGTAGTCGTATTCAATGGCGTAGCCCGGCCGCAAGATGTGCGCGTTTTCCATGCCGGCCATGGAGCGGACCAGCGCATACTGAATGTCAAAGGGCAAGCTGGTCGAGATGCCGTTGGGGTAAATCTCATGCGTGGTCAGGCCTTCGGGCTCCAGGAAAATTTGGTGGCTGTCTTTGTCCGCAAAGCGGTTGATCTTGTCTTCCACGCTCGGGCAGTAACGCGGGCCCACGCCGTCGATCTTGCCGGTGAACATGGGGCTGCGGTCGAAGCCGGAGCGGATGATCTCGTGCGTGCGCTCGTTGGTGTGCGTCACCCAGCAAGGCACCTGCTTGGGGTGCGGAATGTTCGCGCCCATGAAGCTGAACACCGGCACGCTGTCCCCTTCCCCGCCGGGCATGCCGTCGCCGGGCTGGGCTGTGCACTTTGAATAATCGATGCTGCGCCCGTCAATGCGCGGCGGCGTGCCGGTCTTGAGCCGGCCTTGCGGCAGCTTGAGCTCCTTGAGTCGCGCGCTCAAAGACACGGCAGGCGGATCGCCAGCGCGGCCAGCTGCGTAGTTATTCAGGCCCACGTGAATCTTGCCGTCCAAAAAGGTGCCGGCCGTCAGCACCACAGTGCGCGAGCGGAACTTGATGCCGACCTGCGTCACGGCGCCCACGACGCGGTCACCTTCGACCAACAAGTCGTCTACCGCCTGCTGAAACAGCCACAAATTCGGCTGGTTCTCCAGCATGCGGCGAATGGCGGCCTTGTACAAGATGCGGTCGGCTTGGGCCCGCGTCGCACGCACGGCCGGGCCTTTGCTGGCGTTCAGGATGCGGAACTGAATCCCGCCTTCGTCGGTGGCCAGCGCCATCGCGCCGCCGAGTGCATCGACTTCCTTGACCAAGTGCCCCTTGCCAATGCCGCCAATCGAGGGGTTGCAGCTCATCTGCCCCAGCGTCTCGATGTTGTGGGTCAGCAGCAGCGTTTTGGCGCCCATGCGGGCTGAAGCCAGCGCGGCTTCGGTTCCGGCGTGACCGCCGCCGACGACGATGACGTCAAATTCTTGTGGGTAAAACATGGGGCATTTTAGTCCGCAGGCTCGTCCGATGGCTTGGGCCAGCCACTTACCCGGAATGCACTGGTGAAGCAGGCGAATGCTCGGCAACGAAGTGAGCACTAACAACGCGCCAAATCAGCATCAGGCCGATCTCACGACTTTACTTGTCAGCCCTGCGTAGCCTAGTGAGCCAACACTTGAGAACATAGGCATTCCAGCCTATTCATCAACGAAACATCCACAAGATCAGGAGACAAGCCATGAGTCGTGAAGTCGTGATTGCCAGCGGCGTGCGTACCGCCATCGGAACTTTTGGCGGGAGCCTGAAGGACACCCCACCCACCCAGCTCGCCGCACTGGTGGTGCGCGAAGCCCTGGCCCGTGCGAAGGTCGATGGCAAGGACGTGGGTCACGTCGCCTTCGGCCACGTGGTCAACACCGAGCCGCGCGATATGTATTTGTCTCGCGTCGCCGCCATCGAGGGCGGATGCGCCGAAGGCACGCCGGCCTTCAACGTCAACCGCCTCTGCGGCTCTGGCCTTCAAGCCATCATCTCCGCTGCGCAAGGCATCATGCTGGGCGACACCGACGTGGCCATTGGCGGCGGCGCCGAAAACATGAGCCGCGCACCCTACGCCAGCCTCGCAACCCGCTTTGGCGCCCGCATGGGTGACAGCAAGATGATCGACATGATGGTCGGCGCCCTGCACGACCCCTTCCACAACATCCACATGGGCGTGACGGCTGAGAACATCGCCGCCAAGTGGGGCATCACCCGCGAAGACCAAGACGCATTGGCCGTCGAAAGCCACAACCGCGCCCAACGCGCCATTGAGGGCGGGCGATTCAAAGAGCAGATCGTTCCGGTCATGCTCAAAAGCCGCAAAGGCGAAGTGGCGTACGACACGGACGAACACTTCCGCCCCAACTGCACGATGGACGACATGGCCAAGCTCAAGCCGGTCTTCACCAAGGAAAACGGCAGCGTGACCGCAGGCAATGCCTCGGGCATCAATGACGCAGCCGCTGCCGTGGTGATGATGGAAGCCGGCGCGGCCAAGGCTCGCGGCATCAAGCCGCTGGCCCGTCTGGTGGCCTACGCGCACGCCGGCGTGGACCCGAAGTACATGGGCATTGGACCTGTGCCCGCGACGCAGCTGGCGTTGAAAAAAGCCGGCCTCACGGTGAATGATCTGGACGTGATCGAAGCCAATGAGGCCTTTGCGGCCCAAGCTTGCGCCGTCACGCGCGACCTAGGCCTGGACCCAGCCAAGGTCAACCCCAACGGCTCAGGCATTTCGCTCGGTCACCCCATCGGCGCGACGGGTGCGCTGATCACGGTCAAGGCACTGCATGAGTTGCAACGCATCCAGGGCCGCTACGCGTTGGTGACGATGTGCATTGGCGGCGGCCAAGGTATTGCGGCGATCTTCGAGCGGATGTAAACGCGGGGGAGGGTCGGGATCGGGGAGGGAGCGGGGCTGAGGCCGGGCAGGCCGGCTGCCTCATGGCGGCTACCGCAAATCGGCTGCCGGCCTGCCCGGCCTCAGCCCCACTCCCCGAGTCCGTTCAAGCCGCGCCCTTCCTAGCCTTCTACGGGCACGCTACGCCCACGCTTATCACTCGGCGTCGGGCGACATTTCCCCAGCACTGCCCGGCTCACCGAACCAGTGCCTGGACGTGACTTCAATGATGTGTGCGGCCCGCTCCAGCGTATCGCCAGCCAGGTCGCGGCGCGTGCGCGCTCGCAATCGATTCAAAAGCATAAGTTCAGCCAAGCCCGCCCGAATGTTGATCAGCCGCCGCACTTGCGCGCCGCTGCGCTGCTGCGGTGTGGGGCTAGGGGCGGGTAGATTGAAAAAAGTAAGAGGTGGGTGAGAGAGTTGCGCGGGCATCTATTTCGTCACCTTGCGCTCAGCGCCCACGCCCAGTGCGGCCAGCACCATGAAGACCACCGCCAAAATCAGGAAGAAGCCGAAGAAGATCCGGGCCAGGCCAGCGGCTCCGGGGAACACCGGGCCGTAGCCCACAAAGCCGGCCAGCAGTGCGGCCAGCGCAAAGAAAACCGCGTATTTCAGCATGTTGGGTCATCCGTGTCTCTCGTCTCTTTTGTTGTGTTTGTTATGCAGGATTTACGTCTACATCAGGCGCGTCATCGGGCGTGTCATTGGCCCCGACTGCCTGGGTCAGCAATGCTACGGTTCGCCCCCCGCCAACCTACTCAGTTCAGCGCCCGGCCCCCTGTAGGACCACACTGATCGGCGCAGCAGGCAGGCGTCAGCGCCGGCCGTGCCAGCGCTTGAGCAGCAGCGCATTGCCCATCACGCTCACGCTCGACAGCGCCATCGCAGCGCCGGCAATCACTGGGTTCAGATACCCCAGCGCGGCCAACGGGATGCCGGCGGCGTTGTAGAAAAAAGCCCAGAAGAGGTTCTGGCGAATCTTGAGCACCGTGCGGTGCGAGATGTCGAGTGCGGCTTCCACCAGCGCAATGTCGCCGCGCATCAGCGTGATGCCGGCCGCGTGCATGGCCACGTCGGTGCCGGTGGCCATGGCCATGCCCACATCAGCGGCTGCCAGCGCGGGTGCGTCGTTCACGCCGTCGCCCACCATCACCACCACACCACCCTGGCGCAAGCGGCTCACCTCGGCTGACTTGTCGCCGGGCAACACGTCGGCCATCACTTCGCTCTCAGCCAAACCCAGCCGTGCGCCCATGCTGAGTGCGGCGGCGCGGTTGTCGCCCGAGATCATGACCACGCGCAGACCTCGCGCACGCAGCGCGGCCAGAGCCTCACGCGCACCGGGCTTGGCTTCGTCCGCAAAGCCCATGAGCGCACGCAGCACCAGGCCGTCGGCCGTGCGCTCGACCAATGCCGAGACGGTTGCGCCTTCTTTTTGCAAACGCGCAGCGGCCGCTTGCAGGGCGCCCATTTGCACATTCAACTCACCCATCCAGCGCAAGCTACCGATGAGAAATTCTTGCGTGCCGACGCGGCCTTCCGTGCCGCGGCCAGCCACCGCGCGTGTGTCTGTGGGCGCTGGCCAGGCCAGGCCGCGTGCGCGTGCTTCGCTCACGACCGCACGAGCCAAGGGGTGCTCACTGCCGCTTTGCAAGCTGGCGGCAGCAGCCAGCCACTGCGCCTCCAGCTCGGTCTTGTCTTGCAACGCCGAAACAGCATCCACCTCAAACGCCACCAGCCGAGGCTGGCCCACCGTGAGCGTGCCGGTCTTGTCAAAGGCAACGATGCGGGCGCTGTGCGCGAGCTCCAGCGCCTCAGCGTCCTTGATCAAAATGCCCTGCTTCGCCGCCACGCCGGTGCCCGCCATGATGGCCGCGGGTGTGGCCAGACCCAGCGCGCACGGGCAGGCGATCACCAGCACCGCCACGGCGCGAATCAACGCTACTTCCAGCGACTCACCGGCTGCGAGCCAGCCCACCAAGGTCGCCAGCCCAATCAAAAGCACCACCGGCACAAACACCGCAGACACCTTGTCCACCAGGCGCTGAATGGGCGCCTTGGCGGCCTGCGCGTCTTCCACCAGGCCGATGATGCGCGACAGCACGGTGGCTGCGCCCACGGCACTCAGCTGCATCAGCACCCGGCCTTCACCGTTGATGCTGCCACCCGTCAAATTGGCGCCAGGCGCCTTGCTCACGGGCAAGGGCTCCCCCGTCAACATGGACTCATCAACCTGCGTGTGGCCTTCGGTCAACACGCCGTCTGCCGGCACGCGTTCGCCTGGCAACACCACCACGCGGTCATTCACCAGTAACTCACTCACCGGCACATCGGACTGCTCGCCCGACTTCAAGATGACGTGGGCCAGCGCGGGCCGCAGCGCGTGCAAGGCGCGAATGGCCGCCGTGGTTTGCCGCTTGGCACGCGCTTCAAGCCACTTGCCCAGCAGCACCAGCGCAATCACCACGGCTGACGCTTCAAAGTACAGGTGCGCCATGCTGCCCGGCTCGGCACTCAGCCACAGCCAGACCGACAAACCCCATCCCGCGCTGGTACCAATGGCCACCAGCAAGTCCATGTTGCCCGTGCCGGCCTTGAGCGCATGCCAGCCGGCCTTGTAAAAGCGTGCGCCCAACCAGAACTGCACCGGCGTGGCCAACACAAATTGCTGCCAAGCGGGCAACATCCAATGCCGACCAAAAAGATCGGCCAGCATGGGCACCACCAGCGGCAGCGACAGCGCCAGCGCCAAGCCCACCGGCATGAAGCCAGCCCAGGGCGAGGCCTCTGCAGCCCTGGCCTCGTCGGCGGTGCTGGCCTCTCGCACGCCGTAGCCAGCGTCGCGCACCGCGCGGCGTAACAGCGGTTCAGCGTCCACGGCCGACGCCACGCGCACACGCGCCGACTCTGTGGCCAGATTCACGGTGGCCGAGGCCACGCCCGGCACTTTGGCCAGGGCACGCTCCACACGCGACACGCACGACGCGCAAGTCATGCCTTCAATGCCCAGGTCGATGACGGTGTCTGGTGGCGCATCCACGGCTTTTGCGGGAGGCGAGGAGAGATCAACGGTGGCGTCAACCGCGGCGGAAGTGGTGTTCATCGTTAAAGCTTAAACCTTGCCACCGGGTCAGGGTCAAGGGCCACGGTCGGGTCGAGCCTTAAGTTTGCGCTGGATCAAGTTCCATCAACACAAGGACGCTTGACCTTGCCATGGTGGGAAGCTTCAAACTATGCTTCATCAACCTCAAAGGAGTGCTCCATGAACCAGACTTTCACCGTCACCGGCATGACCTGCGGCCATTGCGAACGCGCGGTCAAATCCGCCGTGCAACAGCTCGACCCTGCGGCCGAAGTGCGCATTGACCGCGGTGCCAACCGCGTCGAAATTGACAGCGCGCAACCACGCGAAGCGCTGGCCAAGGCCATTGCAGAAGAAGGCTACGCGGTCACCGCATGACCACGACAACCGCCATGCCCGTCAACATCGGCAGCGCGGCCGAGCAGTCGGGCGTATCAGCCAAGATGATCCGGCACTATGAATCGCTGGGCCTTCTGGGCAGCGTGCGCCGCACCGACAGCGGCTACCGCCAGTACAGCGCGGCAGATGTGCACGTGCTGCGCTTTATCAAGCGCGGGCGCGACCTCGGCTTTTCCATGGCCGAGCTTGGCGAGCTTGTCAGCCTGTGGAACAACCGCCGCCGCGCCAGTGCCAGCGTCAAGCGCATTGCGCAAAAGCATGTGGACGAGTTGGCGCAGCGCGTGAGCGCGTTACAGGAAATGCAGCGCACACTGGCCGTATTGATTGATGGATGCCAAGGCGATCAGCGGCCGGACTGCCCGATCCTTGATGAGCTGGCTGCGGGCCCTGTGTCCGCTTGCGCCCACGCCCGCTGATGTGCACAGACACGCGGCAAAACTTTACAAAGCCTCACGAAGCGGCCATGCAGGCTTGACAGCGCCCGCCCACCATTGGCTTGTCTCTTCCATCACTTCACTAGGAAACCTCATGAACACCCGGAAACAAACCACCTTCCCCGCCTTGCTGCTTGCCGGCTTGCTGACGACCTTGACGGGCTGCAGCATTGCGCAGTCCGCACCCGCTGGTTCTTCGGCTGGCACGCCAGCCACCACAGCCGCGCATGGCAGCATGCACGGCAGGCACGACCCCGCCCAGATGCAAGCCCGCATGAACAAGCGCATGGATGAACTCAAAGCCAAACTGAAGATCACCCCGGCGCAAGAAGCCGCGTGGACCAGCTTCACCACCGCCATGCAGCCCATGCAACACGCCGGCGGCATGGACATGCGCGCCAATCACGACGAGCTGAGCAAACTGCCCACGCCCGAGCGCCTGGACCGTATGCGCGCCCTGCACACCCAGCACATGAGCGAGATGAGCACGCGCATGAGCCAGCGCGCTGACGCTACCAAGGCGTTCTACAACGTGCTGAGCGCCGAGCAGAAAAAGACCTTTGACGATGCCTTCGCGCGCGGCATGGGCGGCCACCGCATGAGCAAGCACGGTGACCACCGCGGCGACCACCGCGGCTGATCAGCCCAGCGGGCGAATGCCAATCAAAAGGCCGTGCAGCCACATTGCAAAAGCCGCCCAGGCCAGCGCGCCCACGGCCACGGTCAATGCCGTGCGGCCCGCGCTGCCAGCGGGATAGGTGATGCCGGCTGCGCGGTCCCGCTTGCGCGACACCACAAACAGCGCCACCGCCCAGGCCAGAAAACCGCCAAACAGCAGCAGCCCGCTCAGGCTGCCGTTGGCCAGCAAATGCGCCAGCGCCCAGGTTTTGACGCCCAGCACCATGGGGTGATGCAAGCGCGCCTTGATCTGGTTACCCGGCACATAGGCTGCGGCCAACAACACAAAAGCCAACAAGGTCAACAGCGCCGCCAAGTGGCGCATGGCGATGGGCGGATTCCACAGCTGAACCGGCATTTGCCGGGCTTGGCCGTAACCCCAGATGAGCAAGGCCAGGCCCACCAAAGACATAACGCTGTACAAGCCCTTCCAGGGACCGGCGCCCAGACGCTGGACCGTGCGCTCACGCCAGCCGCTGGCCAACATGCGCGACGAATGCACACCCAAGAACAGCACCAAACCCAGGACCAGGTAAATCATCGATCACTCCAAACTTAAGGACGCTGACGCAGCCAGCACAGCCCTACAAAATCAGTATAGGACGCGGTCCAGTCGGCAGGCACTTTTCCCAGAAGCAGGGCAGACCAGCGATGTCCTACAGCCACCCGCCGCCTCAGCGGGTACAAACAACCCTTGTTCACCGTCCGGCCCGCCCATGCTCGCTTCGCGAATTCAAGTCCAAGCTGAGGTGCAAGCAGCCAGCTCTGCCGCCCAACGCGCTACGCGCTCGCCCATCGTCACTCGCTCCATCAAGGTCATGACCGTGAACATCCACAAGGGGTTCACTTTTTTCAACCGCAAGTTCATCTTGCATGAGCTGCGTGATGCGGTGCGGCTGGTGGGGGCCGACGTGGTGTTTTTGCAAGAAGTGGCGGGCACGCACAGCACACACGGCGAACGCTTTGACAATTACCCCGACACGCCGCACTACGAATTTCTGGCCGACAGTATCTGGCCGCAGTTCGCCTATGGCCGCAACGCGGTCTACACCGACGGCCACCACGGCAACGCGGTGCTGAGCAAGTTCCCCATCATTCACCACGAGAACCGCGACGTGTCCATCAGCGGGCCGGAGCGACGCGGACTTTTGCATTGCGTGCTGCAGTTGCCTGACCGCCGGCAGGTGCATGCCGTATGCGTGCACCTGGGCTTGCTAGAAGGCCACCGACGCCAGCAACTCGACATCTTGTGCGACATGGCCAAGCGCGACATTGCGCCCGATGCGCCGCTGGTGGTGGCGGGCGACTTCAATGACTGGCGCCGCCGCGCGCATGTGCAGCTGGCTGAGGGCGCGGGCTTGCATGAGGTGTTTGTGCAAGCGCACGGCAAGGCGGCCCGCACCTTTCCGGCGCGCTTGCCGCTCTTGCAGCTGGACCGGATTTACGTGCGCAACGCCATTGGCCATGCGCCCGTGGTGCTACCGCGCAAGCCGTGGTCGCATTTGTCTGACCACGCGCCGCTGGCCGCCGAGATCGTGCTCTAGCGCGATCATCACTTGATGCAGGCAGCACCTCATGAAAGCCCGATGGATCAGTGGCAACCAGGTCAGCCTGCTGGAAAACGGCGAGGCTTTTTTCCCTCGGGTCTTTGCTTGCATTGAGGCTGCACAGCGCGAGGTGCTGCTTGAGACCTTCATCCTTTTTGAAGACAAAGTCGGCCGCGCCTTGCACGCGGCGCTGCTTGCCGCCGCCCGGCGCGGCGTGCGCATCGATGTCACGGTGGACGGTTATGGCTCGCCCGATCTGTCGCACAGTTTTGTAAAAAGCCTGACCGACGCTGGTGTGCACATTCATGTGTTTGACCCGGCGCCGCGCCTGTGGGGCATGCGCACCAACATGTTCAGACGCATGCACCGCAAGATCGTCGCCATCGACGCGGCGCGCGCCTTTGTGGGTGGCATCAACTATTCGGCCGACCACCTGGCTGACTACGGCCCCGGCGCCAAGCAAGACTACGCCGTCGAGATTGAAGGCCCGCTCGCACAGCACATACGCGGCTTTGCCGTGCGCACGCTGCGCGCCGCCAATCGGCCGGGTGCCATCAGCAGGGCACGCAAGGCACTGGGAGGCAAGGCGGTGGCACAAGACCTGTTCGACCGTTACCCCGCGCTGACCGAGACACCGCGCCAGGCCGGCGACATGGCCGCCATGCTGGTGGTGCGCGACAACCGGCATCACCGCAACGACATCGAGCGGCACTACCGCATCGCCATTCGCGCAGCGCGCGAGCGCGTGGTGATTGCCAATGCCTACTTTTTCCCTGGCTACCGGCTGCTGCGCGACATGCGGCGTGCCGCCCGGCGCGGCGTGGACGTGCAGCTCATCTTGCAGGGCGCGCCGGACATGCCCATCGTCAAGACGGCTGCCAATTTGCTCTACCACCACCTGCTCACTGCCGGCGTGCGGATTTACGAATACATCGAGCGGCCGCTGCACGGCAAGGTGGCCACCAGCGACAGCGAGTGGGCCACCGTCGGCTCCAGCAACCTGGACCCGCTCAGCCTGTCGCTCAACCTTGAAGCCAATGTGATCGTGCGTGACCAGGGCTTTAACGCACAACTGCGCGAGCGGCTGGACCACCTGATTGCGCACAAGTGCCGGCAGGTCGCGGCGGAAGATCTGGTCGAGTCAAACTGGTGGCGCGTGGTGCGCAGCTTTTTTGTGTTTCACCTTTTGCGCCGCTACCCGGCCTGGGCCGGCTGGCTGCCCGCGCATTCGCCGCAACTCACGCCTGCTGAAAAGCTGGTCAAGGCCGGCGCCGAGCCCATGACCGAGGGTGAAGCAACATGAGCATGGCCTCGCGGCTGGAACGCCTTCGCCCGTTTTGGCCCTGGCTCAAGCGGCTGGGCCTGGCCGTTTTCTTTGCTTGGCTCGCATGGCTGCTCGTGAGTGAAGCCAGGCGCATCAACTGGCAAGCCGTGCTGGCCGCGGGGCAGAACGTGCCGCTGCCGGTGCTGGTTGGAGCCGTGGGTCTGGCCAGCGCCAGCCATTTGCTTTACAGCTGCTTTGACCTGCTGGGTCGGTCTTACACAGGCCACCCCTTGCGCGCCCCAACCGTGATGGCCGTGACCTTTGTGAGCTATGTGTTCAATCTCAACCTGGGCTCGCTGGTCGGCGCTGTGGCGCTGCGGTATCGGCTGTACGGTCGCCTGGGCCTGCGTTACAGCATCATCACGCGGATATTGGCCTTGAGCATGCTGACCAACTGGCTGGGCTACGTTTTGCTCGCCGGCCTGCTGTTCAGCCTGTGGCCGCCTGCCTTGCCCGCCGGATGGCAACTGGGCCAGGCCGGCTTGCGCGTGCTGGGCGTGGCCTTGCTGGCGGTCGCGGCGGCTTATCTGGCGGCCTGTGGGTTTTCGGAGCGGCGGCGCTTTCATGTGCGCGGCCATCGCTTCACACTGCCCGGCTTGCGTTTGGCGTTGCTGCAGGTCGCCATGAGCCTGAGTAATTGGTTGCTCATCAGCGGCTTGATTTACCTGCTGCTGCCTGAAGGCGCAGTCTGGCTGCAGGTGGTGAGCGTGCTGCTGGTGGCAGCGATTGCGGGTGTCATTTCGCATGTGCCGGCAGGTCTGGGCGTGCTGGAGGCGGTGTTTCTGGCGCTCATGGGCACCAGCGTGCCCGAGGCCGAACTGCTCGCCTCGCTGCTGCTGTACCGCGCGGTTTATTACCTGCTGCCGCTGGGCTTGGCAACGCTGTTGTACCTGGGCATGGAGGCACGGGCGCGCCGGCTTACACCAGCGTCTTGACCAAGGCTTCAGCCGGGTACAGCACCGCCGCCAACATGCCGGCCGTCATCAGGATGCCGCGCCAGGGCAGATGCAAAAGCCGCGGCGTGTGGTCCTGGTGAAGCGTGAGATAGCTTTCGTCTTTCATCGCGCCATTGGAGCGCCGCGCACGGCTTTGGCCTACAGCCTCTGGCCCGGATCGCTGTCGGACGCAGGCGCAAGGCAAATAGACGAGTGCCTTTAACAGCCCGCAGGTCCGCCGTGCCGTGGCTGGGGTCAATTGTTCAGCCCCGGCTGCTAAAATCTGCGGCGATTCAAGCCCGACTGCCGGCCCCAGCAGACCATCACCACGGCACCCTCCGCCCATTACATGACCGTTGCCTCCCCGGCCCCCGCATCTGCATCACCCAGCGCGTTCGACATCAAGAGCGCCAACCTGCCATTGGTGGCCTTGCTGCTCAAGTCGGCAGACCTGCAAGTGGTGACGCAAGAGCTGCAAGCGCGCTTTGGCAACGACCCCGACTTTTTCGACGGCGACGCGCTCATCATTGACCTGACGCCGCTCAACGCCGCGGCGCGTCGCAATGGCCAAGCGCCAGAGGCCATCGACTTTGCAGCCCTGCTGCCCCTGCTGCGCCAATACAAGCTCGCGCCCGTGGCCGTCAAAGGCGGCACGGCGGAGCAAACGCAAGCTGCATTGGCCGCCGGCCTGCTGGCTGCGCCAGACGCACGCGTGGTGGCGAGCAGCCCACCGACGCCACAGACACCAGCACCCGCTCCGGCACCGGTCCCTGCACCGATTCAAGCGCCTGTTCCAGCGCCCGCGCCCGCTCCAATAGCCGCAACCAACCCTGCTGCACCTTTGGGCGCCATGGTCATCAGCAAGCCGTTGCGCTCGGGCCAGCAGGTTTACGCACGCGGGCGCGACCTCGTGGTGCTGGCCATGGTCAATCCCGGCGCAGAAGTCATTGCCGACGGCCATATACATGTGTACGCGCCGCTGCGCGGCAAGGCCATGGCTGGTGCGCGCGGCAACACGGAAGCGCGCATCTTTGCGCTCAGCCTCGAAGCCGAGCTCATTTCAATTGCCGGCATTTACCGCACCAGCGACAACCCGTTGCCAGCGGATGTGCGGGGCAAGCCCACACAGATCAGCCTGGAGGCCGGGCCTGATGGCGAAAAATTGATTCTGCAAGCGCTCTAAGACTCGCCCTCGACCTCATTCGTATTTCAGTCAACCAGAAGGACTTTCAGTCATGGCAAAAATCATCGTGGTCACCTCCGGCAAGGGCGGTGTGGGCAAGACCACCACCAGCGCCAGCTTTGCGACCGGCCTGGCCCTGCGCGGCCACAAGACTGCCGTCATTGACTTTGACGTGGGCCTGCGCAACCTCGACCTCATCATGGGTTGCGAGCGCCGCGTGGTGTATGACCTGATCAACGTCATCCAGGGTGAAGCCAACTTGAACCAGGCGCTCATCAAAGACAAGCAGTGCGACAACCTCTATGTGCTGGCCGCCTCGCAAACACGTGACAAAGAAGCGCTCTCCAAAGACGGCGTCGA
>CAZNQE010000066.1:0-15431 GCA_964575005.1 uncultured Polaromonas sp.
CTGCGAAAAAAGCACCGGCTAAAAAAGCGCCAGCAAAAAAGGCTGCTCCGGCAAAGAAAGTCGCTGCGAAGAAAGCAGCACCGGCAAAGAAAGCTGCTCCTGCAAAGAAAGCAGCCCCTGCCAAGAAAGTTGTAGCCAAGAAAGCTGCACCGGCCAAGAAGGTCGCAGCGAAGAAAGTTGCACCTGCCAAGAAGGTAGCCGCCAAAAAGGCCCCGGCCAAAAAGCGCACGCCCAACGCTGCGTTCATGAAGCCGCTGACCCTGAGCCCTGCACTCGCTGCAGTGGTGGGCGACAAGCCACTGCCACGCACCGAGATCGTGAGCAAGCTGTGGGTCTACATCAAGGCCAAGGGTCTGCAAGACAAGAACAACAAGCGCATGGTCAACGCCGACGAAAAGCTCAAAGCTGTTTTCGGCAAGCCCCAAGTCTCGATGTTCGAGATGGCTGGCCTGATCGGCAAGCACGTCAAGTAATTCAGGCTCACCCTGAAATCAAAAGGCCGGTTCACACCGGCCTTTTTTTCGTCTGTGCTCCCCGTTCTATCGGTCAGGCAGCGCCCAGTCTCACCTTGGCGCTTTGCGTGATGGCCGAGAGCGTTCCGCGCGTGGAGATCACTTCCGGGTCCAGCATGACCTCGATCACCGTGCCTTCGGGCCTTGCCAGCGCAGCCAGAAGCTGCGCCTCGAATTCTTCAGTCCGCGTAATGCGCACGCCCGCATAGCCGTAGGCACGGGCCAGCGCTGCGAAGTCCGGGTTTTGCAGACGTGAGCCGCTCTGGTGCTCGGGGTACTCGCGCTCCTGGTGCATGCGGATGGTGCCGTACATGCCGTTGTTCAGCAGCAAGATGATGCTCTTGGCGCCGTGCTGCGTGGCCGTGGCCAACTCCTGCCCGTTCATCAAGAAGTCGCCATCGCCGGCAATCGTGAAGGCCACGCGGCCTGTGGTGATGGCCGCCGCAATGCCGGCCGGCACGCCGTAGCCCATGGCGCCCACGGTGGGCGCCAGCTGCGTCTTGTGGCCTTTGACCAAGCCGTGGTGCTTGAAGAATCGATGCACCCAGCTGGCGAAGTTACCAGCGCCGTTGGTCAGCACCGCGTCGTCGGGCAAATGCTTTTGCAACAGGCCGACGATGGCCGGCATGTCGATGTCGCCCGGCAAGGCTTGGGGTTGCAAGTTGGCCTGGTAATCCGCGTTCGCTTCAGCCGTCCAGGCTTCCCAGGGTACGTTCACGGGTGCGGTCAACACCTCCAGCGAGCGGGCTGCCGCGTTCATGGTGGCGTTGATGGCCAGGTCAGCGTGATAGACGCGGTGCAGCTCTTCTGCGCTGGCGTGGATGTGCACCAGCTTTTGCTTTGGCCGCGGCGCTTCGAGCAGCGTGTAGTTGTTGGTGGTCATCTCACCCAGGCGTGGGCCGATGGCGATGATGAGGTCAGCGGCCTTCACACGCGCCGCCAGCTTGGGGTTGATGCCGATGCCGACGTCGCCCGCATACAGCGGATGGTGGTTGTCGAAGGTGTCCTGAAAGCGAAAGGCGTTGCCCACCGGCAGGCGCCAGTTTTCAGCAAATCGCTGCAAGGCTTGCGCTGATTGCGGTGTCCAGCCGCCACCGCCAGCAATCACCAGCGGTTGCTTGGCCGCCAGCAGCATTTCACGCAGGGTGCGCAGCGCGCCAGGGTCGCTCCAGGCCTGCACCGCTTCCACGCGCGGCAGCGGCTGGGCGGCGGTCAATTGCGTCAACATGTCTTCAGGCAAGACCAGCACAACCGGGCCGGGCCGACCGTTCATGGCTGTGGCGAAAGCGCGGGCGATGTATTCGGGAATGCGGTCGGCTTGGTCAATGCGCTCGACGCGCTTGGCGAACCCTTTGGTGCTGGGCCCGAAAAAACTGTTGTAGTCGAGTTCCTGGAAGGCTTCGCGGTCGCGGCAGTCGCTGGCCACGTCGCCGACCAGCAAAACCATGGGCGTGGAGTCTTGAAAGGCCGTGTGAACGCCGATGGAGGCATTGGTGGCACCCGGCCCGCGCGTGACCATGCAAACGCCTGGGCGCCCCGTCAGCTTGCCATGCGCCTCGGCCATGAAAGCCGCGCCACCTTCTTGGCGACACGTGACAAACGAAATTTGACCCTGGCGGGCGTGCAGGCCGTCCAGCACGGCCAGATAGCTTTCGCCCGGTACGCCAAAAGCGTGGGTCACGCCCTGGGCGATGAGGCAATCAACGAGAAGATGTCCGGCAATTTGTGAGCTCATGCGGCTATTGTGCCGCGCCCACCACGCCCACTATTCGGGCGTTGCGCTGTCAGCGTCGGCGCCGCCGTCATTCAAGGCCTGGCGGTCCAGTTCTTCGTCAGACAAAGGTGGCGCCGATGACAAAGCCGCGAGTTCTTCGAGCAGCGCCGGGCTGGGCGATTCATGCTCCAGCAGCACCTCTTCGAGATTTTGCGAACTGGTTTCCCGATGCGCAGAAGTCGACGTGAGAGCAGCCGCCGGGACATGGAAGTTCTCGCCCAGGCGGAACTTCAACGCCTCCGACTTTTCATCCACCCAATGGGCGAAATCACCGTCAATGTGTTCAGCGCTTTCAGCGCCTTGAGCTTGCTGGTTCATATGCCCTCCTTGACTGGTCGATGAATCGACTGCATGACCGAACAACCAACTGACGCCTCATTATGGGTATGTTCCGCCAAGACTGCCAGCCTCGTTACCTTGGGAAATACTCAAGCGCCATGACCGCCGCACACATTGATTTCAACCTGACTTCGGAGCAGGTTGCGCGTCAGCTCATCGGAGCGTGCTTGCTGGTGAACGGGGTCGGCGGGTGCATCGTTGAAACCGAGGCTTATGACGCATGCGATCCGGCGTCGCACAGCTTTGCGGGGCGCACAGTGCGTAACGCCGCCATGTTCGGCCCTTCAGGCCATGTGTACGTGTACAGGTCTTATGGCTTGCACTGGTGTCTCAACTTGGTTTGCCGGGAAGCCGGGCACGGCGCGGGCGTGTTGATTCGGGCGCTGGAGCCTCAGGCGGGACTGGCGCAGATGCAGGCCAGGCGCCGCCTGCACGATATCCACCGCTTGTGCAAAGGGCCGGGGTGCGTGGCGCAGGCGCTGGGCATCACGGGCGCCCACAACGGCATGAGCCTGGCCTCTGATCCATTTGAATTCAGGCCGGCAATCGCGCCGGTGGACGTGATCACGGGTGTGCGCATTGGCATCAGCAAAGCAGCTCACCAGCCCTGGCGCTTCGGGCTGGCGGGCTCAGCTTTTCTCAGCCGGCCGTTTGCAGGCGGTCAGGCGTGCGGCGCACCCGCCGAACATTGAAGGCGCTGGCAATCAAGACGCATTGCATGAGCGCAAGGCCCAGCAGCACGCCCTGGAAGCGGCCAGCGTCCATCAACAAGCCAAAAGCCAAGGGCGCCAGGGCCTGACCAATGTCCAGGCCGCCATAGACCACGCCGTACACGCGCCCGGTCGCGTTTTCCGGGGTGGATCGCTTGACCAACATGTCGCGCGACGGCCCGGCCAAACCGGATGCAAAGCCCATCAGGCCGAACAGCACAGGCACAGCCTGCGCAGGCAAGTCCGCCAGTGCCAGCACCAGTGCCACGCAGGCTGCCAGGCAGAAGCCGAGCCCGACCACGCGCTCGCAACGCGCCGGATTGGCAGCTAAAAAGCCGCCGCCCACCATGCCGGACGCGCTGCCCAGCATGTAGACCGTCAGGCACACCGCCACCAAAGCCAGGGGCATGGCATGCAGTTGCCGCGCCGCTTCAGGCGCAAAGGCCTGGATCACGCTGAGCACGACCGCGTAGAAAAAGAAGAAGGCAAAACACATCCAGACGGCAGGAATTTTGAGGAAATCCAAGCCCGCATCGCTCTGGCCTCTGGCCGCCTGGCCAGCCTTGGTGGCCGGCACCACAGGAAGACCCAGATGACGGTGGTTGGCCAGCAAGCCCGCCAGCACAGAAAAAATCAACACAGCCGCCGCCGCCAGGGCCACGCGCCATGAGTAAGCCAACGCCAGCGCGACGGTGAGCGCGGGAGCCAGCGCCCAGCCCAGGCTGCCTGTGATGCCGTGAACGCTGTAGGCATGGCCCAGACGCGGCGCGCTGACCTTGCGATTCAAGAGCGTGTAATCGACGGGATGAAACACGCCGTTGCCGATGCCCGCCAGCATGGCGCTGACAGCGAGCATCCAGTAAGCAGTACTCAAGCTATAACCCAGCGCCGCAGAGCCCAGCAAAAAAAGGCCGACGTAAAGGACAGGGCGTGGACCCAATCGGTCCACCACAAAGCCGGACAGCGCCTGCACGGCGCAAGACACGGCGAAAAACACCGTCATCAAAAAGCCCAGCTGCGCATAGCTCACCTCAAACGCATCTTTGAGCCAGGGGAAAAGCGGAGCCAGCAACAACTGGCTGAAATGGCTGATCATGTGCGCCAAGCCCACCAGGCCCATGATTTGCGCGTCTTGGCGCAAGGGAACGGGAGCGGCGCCTGGGTTGATGCTGTGGGTAAGACTCATGGGCCTATGGTAGCGCCGCACCGGTGGCTTGCCAGCAGCGTCGAAAGGCGAGCCAACCCTATCATCTAGGACATGGCGGACGTTACAAATGGCTGGATGCATCACTTGGGGCGGACCTTGATTTCGACCTTGATTCCGACCTTGTTATGGGCTTTGATGCAGCCTTTGGGACTGATCCCAAGTGCAGCGCACGCGCAAGCGGCGACCGCCGTTCAGGCAAGCTCATTCAATTCAAACGCCCTGCTCACCGCACTCAACGCCGTGCGGGCGCGCGGCTGTGGATCGGTCAGCCGGGCAACTCCCCCGCCGGCCTTCGTGCTTGACCCGCAACTGTCCGCCGTCGCTACGCGGGTCGCAGGCGGCCAAGCCTTGGCTGCCGCGCTCAAGGCGTCAAAGTATGTCGCGCCCCGCTCGGCGGTGGTGTCGCTCAGTGGCTACGCCAGTGCGCAGGCACTGGCCGAGGCGGCGGCGCAGCATTCGTGCAGCAGCGTGACGGACCCAGCTTTGACTGCGCTAGGCGTACACACACGAGGCAATGCCGTGTGGATCGTCATGGCCGAACCCTTCACACCGCCGGGACCCAACGAGGCGGCTGAGGTGGCTAAGCAAGTGCTGGCCCGCGTCAACGATGCACGCGCGCAGCCCCGCCGGTGCGGGGACCAATTGATGACAGCAGCGCCACCCCTTCAGCTGAACGCAGGTCTGAACGTAACAGCACAGACGCATGCGCAGGACATGGCACAGCACAGCTACTTCAGCCATACCGGCCGCGACGGCAGCCAGGTGGGCGCACGTGCCACCCGGGCCGGCTACGCATGGCGCCAGATTGGCGAGAACATTGCAGCCGGCCAGATGCGTGCTGACGCCGCCGTGGACGGCTGGCTGAAAAGCCCAGGGCATTGCATGAACCTGATGCGGCCTCAGTACACCGAGATGGGCCTGGCCTACGCGGTCAATTTGACCAGCGAGAACAGCATTTATTGGGTGCAGGTTTTTGGAGCGCCGCGCTGAGCGAGTTGCGCCAGGAAAGCTCAAAACAAGCGTTTGATCAGGCCCAGTACCCGGTCGAATCGCGGGCCATAGGGCGGATAAAACAAGTCCCCGCGGAACCAGCGTGAAGACACCAGGACGGGTTTGGACTGAGTCAGACGGTCAAAGCCGGCATCGCCGTGGTACGCGCCCCAGCCGCTGTCACCTACCCCGCCAAAAGGCAGGTTGTCGTGGGCCACATGCATCAAGGTGTCGTTGATGCATACGCCGCCGCTGACGGTGTTTTTCAGCACGCGATCCTGCGCAGCTGCATCACGACCAAACCAGTACAGCGCCAGCGGCCGGGGCCGTGCATTGATGAAACTGATGGCCTCGTCCAGGCTGTCATAAGGCAGCACCGGCAAGATGGGGCCGAAGATTTCTTCTTGCATCACTTGCATGTCAGGCTGGGTGTTGAAAACCAGCACCGGCGCCATTTGCGCAGGCTTCCCACCCACTTCGCGTGTAACGTCCCCTGCCCCGCCAAGCTTTTCTAAGCGTGCACCTTTGTCCGCGGCGTCCTTGAGCAAGGCCTCCAGGCGGGCGCGTTGGGCTGGGTTGATGATGGCAGCGTAGTCTGCCTGGGCGCTTTCGCTCAGGCGCGGGAAGAGTCGTTCCACCGCCTGTGCATACGCCTCGGCAAACGCTTGCTCACGCCCACGCGGCAGCAACAAATAGTCCGGCGCTATGCAGGTCTGACCGGCGTTGAGCAGCTTGCCATGGGCGATCTTCAGCGCGGCCGAGGCCATGTCTGCGGAGGCATCCAGAATGCAGGGCGACTTGCCGCCCAGCTCCAGCGTGGTCGGCGTCAGATTGGCGGCAGCGGCCGCAGCCACTTGCCGGCCCACCGCCGTGGAACCCGTGAAGATGAGATGGTCAAACGGCAGGCTGACGAAGGCCTGAGCGACTTCCTTGCCGCCCTGCACCACGGCCCACTCGTCTGTGGTGAACAGCTCGCCAATGCGCTGAGCCAGCGCGGCGGATGTGCGCGGCGTCAATTCGCTGGGCTTGAGCATGACGCGATTGCCCGCTGCCAAGGCCGTGATGGCAGGCGCCAGGGCCAGTTGCAGCGGGTAGTTCCACGGCGCGACCACGCCCACCACGCCCAAGGGCTGGCGCAGCAGGTAGGCCCGCGAAGGCTGCAAGTGCAGCGGTGTGCTGACTTTTTGCGGCTTCATCCAGCGCGCTAGCGACTTGCGGGTATGGGCCAGCAGAGAGCGCAAAACCAAAAGATCAGCCACTTCAGTGAGCCGGCTTGAGCGCACGCCAAAGTCCGCCTCCACGGCGGCGGACAACTCATCGGCATGGCGGTCCAGCAACAAGCGCACGCGCTCAATCCGGTCGCGCCGCAGGTCAGCAGGCACATCAACCTGCGCGCGACTGGCTTGGTACTGCACATCGAAGAGCTGGCGAAGTAGGTCAGTCGGTGTCGTTGTCATCCGTCTCATGATAGGGCGATTCCTTGCCTGCGCAGGCGAACGGCAGCAGCAACCCTGGGGCCTGTGTCTGACAGCCGCCTGGGCTTGACCGGCCTAAGCTGGCAAGCTGCGCAACTCGGCCTCCCGCATGCAATACAAGGACTACTACAAGATCATGGGCTTGGCGCGCGATGCCAGCGCGGAGGACATCAAGCGCGTCCACCGCAAGCTGGCCCGGCAGTACCACCCCGACGTCAGCAAAGAAAAAGACGCCGAGGCGCGGTTCAAGGAAATATCTGAAGCCTATGAGGTGTTGCGCGACCCTGAAAAGCGCGCCGCTTACGACCAGTTGGGCACGCGCTGGCAGGCAGGGCAGGACTTTCGCCCTCCGCCCGAATGGAACGCGGGCGCAGCCCATCCGGGCAAGGGCTTTGAGTGGGGCTTCGAGCGCACCGGACCAGGCGGAGATTCCAACGCGGATTTCAGCGACTTTTTTGAAGCGCTTTTCAAGCATGGCTTTGCAACGGGGGCGAGCACAGGTGATCGTGGCGGCGGTTCGCGGCGAGCCCGCAGCGCTCCGAACGCAGGGGCTGGACGCGCCGGCTTTCATGCAGACGGTGAGGACCTGCACGCCAAGATCTTGATCGACCTGGAAGATGCTTACTTGGGGCGCACCAAGACCCTGACTTTGCAGGCCGCACCCGGCACACAAAGCGGCGTGCGCGAGGTGAGCTTTACCGTGCCCAAGGGCGTACGACCGGGTCAAACCATTCGCCTGACAGGCCAGGGTGGACAGCCCATGGGCCAAGGCCAGCCAGGTGACCTGTACCTGGAAGTTGCCTTCAATCCCCGTGCTGCAGGCAGCGCCGATTACCGCGTTGAGCGGCATGACGTCTACCTAGACCTGCCCGTCGCCCCCTGGGAAGCAGCCTTGGGCGCACAAATTCAAGCGCCAACGCCGAGCGGGTGGGTTGAAGTGACCGTCCCCCCTGGCTCCAAGTCAGGCCGCAAGCTCAGGCTCAAGGGGCGCGGCATTCCAGGCAGTGCGCCGGGAAGCACGCCAGGCGACTTTTACTTCGTGCTGCAAGTCGTGCCACCCGCCGCGAGCAACGCTGAAGACAAAGCCGCGTACGGCGCGATGGCGGCGCATTTCAAGCGCTTTTCACCCCGCCCTGACTGGCCGGGCTGAGCGGCTACGCTCATCCGACGTCCAGAGATCAGGCGGTGCCCGTTTCGTCCCGCACCGCCTCGCCAAAGCTGAAAACGCCCGGGTCGCGGATCGGGTCCACATCCACCGGAATCGCGCTCTTGGGTGGAAAGCGTCCTTCCAGGAGCAGCTTCGACAGCGGGTTTTCAATGCGTTGCTGAATCGCACGCTTGAGCGGCCTGGCGCCAAACACCGGGTCAAAGCCGACCTTGGCCAGCTCTGCAATCGCAGCTTCTGACACATCCAGGCGCAAGTCCATCTTTTGCAGCCGCTCCAGCAAGACCTTAAGCTGAATGCGTGCAATCGACTCGATGTTCTTGGCGTCCAGTGCATGAAACACCACGGTCTCGTCGATCCGGTTCAAAAACTCAGGGCGGAAGTAATTCTTCAACTCGTCCGTCACCGCTTCCTTGATCTCCTCGCCCGGCCGCCCGACCATGGACTGAATGATGGGCGAGCCGATGTTGCTGGTCATCACGATCACCGTGTTCTTGAAGTCCACAGTGCGGCCTTGCCCATCGGTTAGGCGTCCGTCGTCCAGCACCTGCAGCAGCACGTTGAACACGTCCGGGTGGGCCTTTTCGATCTCGTCGAGCAAGAGCACGCTGTACGGCTTGCGCCGCACGGCTTCGGTCAAATGCCCGCCCTCTTCGTAACCCACATAACCGGGCGGCGCACCGATGAGCCGGGCCACCGAATGCTTTTCCATGAACTCGCTCATGTCCACGCGGATCAGGTGGTCCTCGCTGTCAAACAAGAAGCCAGCGAGCGCTTTGCACAGCTCGGTTTTGCCCACGCCGGTAGGGCCGAGGAACAAGAAAGAACCCGTGGGCCGGTTCGGGTCAGACAAGCCGGAGCGTGAACGGCGAATGGCGTTGGCCACCGCGCCAATGGCTTCTTCCTGGCCGACCACGCGCTCGTGCAGCTTGCCCTCCATCTGCAGCAATTTGTCACGCTCGCCCTGCATCAGCTTGCTCACCGGGATGCCCGTGGCGCGCGCCACCACTTCGGCGATTTCTTCAGCGCCTACCTGGGTGCGGAGCAACTTCGGACCCTCGCCTGCCGCCTTTTGCGACTCAGTGGCCTGGGCTTGCTTCAAGCGTTTTTCAAGCTCTGGCAGCTTGCCGTACTGAAGCTCGGCCACCTTGTTGAAATCGCCCTTGCGGGTGAACTCGTCGATCTGAAAGCGGATGCGGTCGATCTCTTCCATCACGTCCTTGGAACCCAAGGCCTGCGCCTTTTCAGCCTGCCAGATTTCATCGAGGTCCGAGATTTCCTTTTGCAGCTTGACGATCTCTTCCTCGATCAGGCCAAAGCGTTTTTGCGAGGCCTCGTCTTTTTCACGGCGCACAGCTTCGCGCTCAATCTGCAATTGAATCAAGCGGCGATCCAGGCGGTCCATCACCTCGGGCTTGGAGTCCATCTCGATCTTGATCTTGGCCGCTGCCTCGTCAATCAAATCAATCGCCTTGTCAGGCAAGAAACGGTCAGTGATGTAACGGTGGCTGAGTTCAGCCGCAGCCACGATGGCCGGGTCGGTGATCTGCACGCCGTGGTGGACTTCGTACTTTTCCTGCAAGCCGCGCAAGATCGCAATCGTGGCTTCGACGCTGGGTTCATCGACCAGGATCTTTTGAAAGCGCCGCTCAAGCGCGGCGTCTTTCTCAATGTACTTGCGGTACTCGTCCAGGGTGGTGGCGCCCACGCAATGCAATTCGCCCCGGGCCAGCGCGGGCTTGAGCATGTTGCCGGCGTCCATCGCGCCTTCGGCCTTGCCCGCGCCCACCATGGTGTGCAACTCGTCAATGAAAACAATGGTCTGGCCTTCATCTTTGGCCAGCTCATTGAGCACGGTTTTCAGGCGCTCTTCAAACTCACCGCGGAACTTGGCGCCGGCCAGCAGCGCCGCCATGTCCAGGCTCAGAACGCGCTTGCCCTTGAGCGAGTCAGGCACTTCACCGGCCACGATGCGCTGCGCCAAGCCTTCAACGATGGCCGTCTTGCCCACGCCGGGCTCGCCAATCAGCACGGGGTTGTTCTTGGTGCGCCGCTGCAGCACTTGAATGGCGCGGCGAATTTCGTCGTCACGGCCAATCACAGGGTCGAGCTTGCCCGCACGCGCGCGCTCGGTCAGGTCCATGGTGTATTTCTTGAGCGCCTCACGCTGCCCTTCGGCTTCGGGGCTGTTCACGTTTTGTCCGCCCCGCACCGCCTCGATGGCCGACTCCAGAGACCTGCGGTTCATGCCATGCGTTTGGGCAAGGCGCCCGGCTTCGGTCTTGCTGTCTGTCAGCGCCAGCAAAAACAACTCGCCCGCCACGAACTGGTCACCCCGCTTGATGGCTTCTTTCTCAGTGGCCTGCAGAAGTTTGCCCAGGTCGGGGCTGACCTGCACCTGGTCCTGACCTTGAACCTGCGGCAATTTCTTGACAGCGGCATCCACCGCGCCTTGCAAGGCCCCCACATTCACCCCGGCGCGCTGCAGCAGCGCTCTCGGGCCCTCATCCTGGCGCAGCATGGTGGCCAGCAGGTGCAAAGGCTCAATGTAGCCGTGGTCATTGCCCAAGGCGAGGGATTGAGCGTCGCTCAAAGCTTCTTGAAACTTGGTGGTTAGTTTGTCTTGTCGCATGCCAACTCCGAAGAATGTATGAAAGGCAGATGTGGCGGCGGAGCCCGTTTTTCAATAGGCAGGCGGAGCACAACAGGAAACAACTTGCCGATGGGCCTGGCTCTAGAATGAACTCATGAATATCCACCAGGTATGTGTCAGCTACGTTCACGAGCAAGACCGCTTTTTGGTACGCATCAACACGCGCCAGGAAGAAGAAGTCAGGCTGTGGTTCACACGCAGGCTTACTTTAGGCCTGCTTCCGCTGCTGGACAAGGCTTCGGCCAAGTTACTGGCCAGCCAGACAACACCCGTCAACACGGTGACCACCCTGGCAGAGCAGCGCCAGCGCATGCTCGACAACTTCACGCAAGAAGCCGCTGCCTACGACGGCGACTACCAGACCCCCTACCGTGAAGACGCGCACCTGCTGCCGCTGGGTGCAGAGCCCTTGCTGGTCACTGAAATGAAAATGACGCCTTTGGCCAGCGGCCAGATGCAGCTGGAGATTGTGGAAAAACTGGCCGAAAGCCAACGCAATCTCTACATCACCATGGACGCACAACTCACCTGCGGTCTGGTGCAATTGCTGAACCAGGGTGTCAGCGCATCGCAGTGGATGGGTGCAGCCCAGAGCCCCATGGAGGCTTTGCGAAGCAATACCTCCGAAGCAGCCAGCTTCATCGGCGACACAGAAAAGCCGCGCTACCTGAACTGACGCTCAGGCATTGTTTGCCGCCAGGCCCCAACGGGCCAAGGCTGCGTCATCACTCACCCGGGCATCGACCCAGCGCGAGCCCTCAGGCGTGACTTCTTTTTTCCAGAAGGGCGCCTGCGTCTTGAGGTAATCCATCAGGAATTCGCAGGCTTGAAAGCTCTGGCCGCGGTGCGCTGATGTCACAGCGACCAGCACAATCTGATCCTGCGGCTGGAGCAAGCCGACGCGGTGAATCACCCGGGCCGCATGAATATCAAAGCGCAGCAAGGCCGCATCGATCATGGCCTCGATGGCCTTTTCCGTCATGCCGGGGTAATGCTCAAGTTCCATGCTGGACACTGCACTGCCCTCATTGCGCTCGCGCACCGTGCCCACAAAACTGCAGACAGCACCCACGCGCGCATCGCCCCGGCGCAGGGCCGCTACTTCATCGGCCAAATTGAAGTCGTGCTGCTGAATCGAAACCCGGGCCGGCATGCTCAGCCCCCCGTTACGGGCGGAAAGAACGCGACTTCGCATCCATCGGTCAAGGCAGCTGATTCATCGCACATGACTTGGTTCAAGGCCATACGCACCGGCCTGCTGCGGGCCAGCGCGACGGCATGCGCGGGGCTGAGCGTCAGCAATTCGTCACGCAGGCCGGCCAAAGTGCGGGCCGCGGTTTGATGCTCGGCGCCCGAGCCCAGGGCTTCACGGACCGAGGCGAAATATTTGAGGTGAATTTGCATGTCGGCAAGCCCTGCTGTCAGGACATCAGCGCGGAAAAAGGAATGTACTGCACGATGCTGCCCGGCGTGATGGTTTGCCCAGGTGGGTTGTCCACCAGGCCGTCGCCCCAGACTGCCGAGGTCAGCACGCCAGAGCTTTGGTTGTCGAACAAAGCCAGACCACCCCTGGCCGTCAGTTGCACGCGCAAGAACTCGCGCCTTTTGTCGGCCTTGGACCAGGCAAAGCCGGCCACGGCCGGCATGGCTTGCGGCAGCAAATCAGTCGCGCCTTGCAGCTTGAGCAGGAATGGCCGCACCAGCAGCAAGAAGGTAACGAAACTGGACACAGGGTTTCCCGGCAGGCCGATGAAGTGCGCGAAGTCTGCGCTGTCAGCCGAGGGCGCCGCTCGCCGGACACGGCCGTAGGCAAAAGGCTTGCCTGGCTTGATGGCGATCTGCCAAAGCATGAGCTCGCCCAAGGCTTGTACCGCCGGTTTGATGTGGTCTTCTTCGCCCACCGACACGCCGCCGCTGGTCAAGATCAGATCATGCTCGCGCGCGGCTGAGGCCAAGGCGTCGATGGTGGCTTCACGCTGGTCGGGCACGATGCCCAGGTCGGTCACTTCGCAGCCGAGACGCTTGAGCAAGGCGCGCAAGAAAAACCGATTCGAGTTGTAAATCGCGCCAGGCGGCAACTGCTCTGCCGGCACATCGCCTGGCATGACCAATTCATCGCCTGTTGAAAACAAGGCAACCCGGACGGGGCGGCTGACCGACAACTGCGCAAAACCGATACTGGCGGCCAGACCCAGCGAAGCCGGCGTCAGTCGGGCGCCGCGAGCCAGCACCACGGCGCCACGCGCCACGTCTTCGCCGCGCCGACGTATCCACTGGCCGGGCTCTGGCGCTGACAGCACGCGCACCTGACCCGCCTCGGGCAGGGCCTCGGTGGCTTCCTGCATCACCACAGCGTCCGCACCGGGTGGCACAGGGGCCCCAGTGAAGATGCGCGCCGCCGACAGAGGCGCCAAAGCCTGGCCCTGGCTACCTGCCGGTATGCGCTGATTCACCGAGAGAGTGTCCGTACCGGCCAAGTCGGCCACGCGCAGGGCATAACCGTCCATGGCACTGTTGTCATGGCCGGGCACGTCGAGCGGCGAGACCAAGTCCTCGGCCAGCACGCGGCCGTCGGCATCAAAGGTCGAGATGCTTTGCGCTTGGTCCAAGGGCATGGCCTGGGCGAGCAGGTCGGCCAGTGCTTCGTCCAGTGGACGCAGGGCAGCACGGGGTGGGGCAGCAGTAGTCATGAATTTAGGTCGCGTAACGTTCGCTGTTGTATTCAAAGCGATCGCCGTTGCTCACCAGGTACTCGGCGATGGCGTCGGGCGAATTCAGGTCAAGCACCGGCCGCTGGGTGGGCTCGGGCAAGCTGTCCGGTGCGTCCGTGGCGATCGCCACTACAAAATCATCCTCGGGATAGCGCGCCGGCATGCCGGCATAAGACTCATCGGGTGCACGCCAGATCTCGATTTTCAGCAGATCGCTGGCTTTGAAGCCCTCGACCAGCACCCAGTCCACACCGGCATAGAGCTCGGCGATCAGGTGATGCACGTTGAGCTCGGTGGGCCGTTCGAATTCCCGCATCAAGGCCAGGCGATGAGCCGAAGCCGCCACGACCTCAAAGGCGCCAGCCTCGCGGTGGCGCCAGGTGTCCTTGCCGGGCTTGTCCACATCAAAATTGTGATGTGCATGCTTGACGACAGACACCCGCAAGCCGCGCAGCTTGAGTACCGGGATGAGCCGCTCGACCAGCGTGGTCTTGCCTGAGCCGGAGTAGCCGGCGAATCCAACAACCTTCATTGCTTAGCTGGCATGCTCAGCCACGTAGGCTTTGACCATCGCCGTGTCGGCCGGCATCAGCTTCACGCGCTTGGGCAAGGCCTCAATACCGTCAAAGCCCGGCGGCCGCTCAGGCGGGTGGCCCAGCGCTTCCTCAATGGTCGCGGCGAACTTGATGGGCAAGGCGGTTTCGAGCACCAGCATGGGCACGCCAGCGCTGAGCTGCTCACGCGCCACTTTCACGCCGTCGGCTGTGTGGGTGTCGATCACCACGCCAAAGCGCTTGGACGTGTCGCGAATGGTGTTCAGGCGGTCCGCGTGCGTGCTTCGGCCACTGGCAAAGCCGTACTGACTTGCAGCCGCTTTGAAGGCCGGGTTGGCGCTCAAGTCAAAAAAGCCTTGCTGGCTCAATTGCTGACCGAACAGGTCTTTGACTTTCGTGCCATCACGGCCCAGCAGGTCAAAAATGAAGCGTTCGAAATTCGAAGCCTTGGAAATATCCATCGACGGGCTGGACGTTTCATGCGTATCAGCGCCCGCACGCACGCGGTAGCGGCCGGTGCGAAAGAACTCATCGAGCACGTCGTTTTCATTGGTGGCGACCACCAGTTTTTCAACCGGCAGACCCATCATGCGAGCCACATGGCCAGCGCAAATATTGCCGAAGTTGCCCGAGGGCACAGTGAAGCTGACTTTGCCGAGCTGCGCTGATTCAGGCGTTTGAAAGTAGCCGGCAAAGTAATAAACCACCTGCGCCAGCAAACGCGCCCAGTTGATGGAGTTGACGGTGCCGATCTTGTAGCGCCGCTTGAACTCCAGATCATTCGACACGTTTTTGACGATGTCTTGGCAGTCATCAAACACGCCTTCAATGGCGATGTTGTGAATGTTCTCGTCAAGCAGGCTGAACATCTGCGCTTGCTGGAAAGGGCTCATGCGGCCGTTGGGCGAGGTCATGAAAACGCGCACGCCCTTCTTGCCGCGCATAGCGTATTCGGCCGCGCTGCCTGTGTCCCCACTGGTGGCACCCAGAATGTTCAGCTCTTCCCCGCGCCTGGCCAGCTCGTACTCAAACAGGTTGCCCAGCAGCTGCATGGCCATGTCCTTAAAGGCCAGTGTCGGCCCGTTGGACAAGGCCTCCAGATAAAAGCCGTCTTCCAGCTTTTTCAGCGGCACGATCTCAGGCGTGCCGAAGACTGCTTGTGTGTAAGTCTTGCGGCACAGCTTGCGCAGGTCGTCTGCCGGAATGTCGTCTACGTAAAGCGACAAGATTTCGAACGCCAGGTCGGCATAGCCCTGGGTCAGGTACACCTCGCGCCAGCGCTGCAAGGTGGCTGCGTCAACACGGGGGTAAGACTCGGGCAGATACAGGCCGCCATCGGGC
>CAZNQE010000067.1:0-12863 GCA_964575005.1 uncultured Polaromonas sp.
CCCGAGCGCTTGTCCACGATCTCAAAGCCGTGGCGCGCAAGTTGCGGGTTCGTCTCGCTTTCAGGCACATCTTCGTTGGCCTGCATCTGGACAACAACGAAGGAGTCAGAGTCGTAAAGCATGTGCATGATTGAATTCCCTTCTGCCCTGCCAGATGGCGCCAGGGCGTGCAAGTTCAAGACCGAAGTTCAGCTCGAGTGGCCGCGCCCCTGCTCACGGCGCGGGAACGCTGGCCAATTGTTGATCGACGAAGTCGCCATTGCGCTGCGTCACCTTGATGCGCACCGGCCAGTAGGACAAGGCCGGTGCAAACCACAATTCGACGGTCTGGTCGTAGTCGAGCCGGCTTGGCCGGGTCAGCTTGATGGCGGCGATATCGCCGGCCGGCAGCTTCAGGTCGTCATTGCCGTCCACCACAAAGGTCCAGACGTCGGCGCTGCGTGCGCCGGCTGTGTAGACGGCGATGTGCGTGCCGGGCGGCAGACGCTCGGGCTCCCCCGCCAGCATGCCTGCCAGCTGAAAAAACACACTCAGCCGGTCCTGCGCGCCGCGCTGCCAGGGCGCGTCCGGCGTGTTGGCGCTGAAGGTGATCTTGCCCTTGTCGGGCTGGAAATGCGCTGCGTGTTCAGACCGCGATTTGTCGGCAAATCGCGTGGGTGCCAGCCCGTCGGCAGTGACCTCGCCCTGGCTGCTCAAAGTCCGGCTGCCCAATAGGAAAACACTGGCCACCATGCGCGCGTCATAGTGCTTGTCGTCGTGCTGCCAGTCGAGCACACCGCTGGCCCGGTAGCTCAGGCCGCGGCTTTGGCCGGTGATGTCGTAATTCAGGCGCACGGCCTTGGGCAGTTGCACGGGCGCCGAAAGTGGTGCGGCGGGCGGGTACGCCAGCGCTATCTCAGCGGGCGGCAGGGTCACCGGCTCTGCCGACGACACGGCGCCAAGCTCTGGCTCACTGCTTGGGTTGGGCACGGCCACATCAACGGCCACTGGCGCCGTGGGCTCGGGCGCAGGCAATGTTGCGCTGGCTGTGGGCTTGACGGTCACCGACCGCGCGGTGGGCGGCTCTGCGCGCAGCGCGGGCTGGATGCGCCGCGTCTGCATGGCGCGGAGGGCTGGGCGGGTGCCAGGTGCATCAGCAGCCCGTGTGTCTGGCGCGATCCAGGCAGTCTGCGCAAGCGTGGTCAGCCCCGGTGCCAGCAGGAGCCAGTGCCCCAGTGCGACCAGGGCGCTGAGCATGAGCAATGCGGGTGTCTTCATGGCGGCGTCAACTAAAATTTCTCGGCAACAGGGCCGCAACGGCTGGGGCCGTCGCTGTCCAGCGGCAAGCGATCCATCGTACTCCGCCTCGCATCTTCTTGAGAGAACACCACATGAAACTTGCTACCGTCAAGGACGGAACCCGCGATGGCCAATTGCTGGTCGTCTCGCGAGACCTGAGCCTGGCGCATTACGCCACGGGCATTGCCAACACTTTGCAACAGGCGCTGGACGACTGGAACTTCCTCTCGCCACAGCTGCAAGATCTGTCGGACAGCCTGAACCAGGGCAAGGCCCGGCACGCGTTTGCGTTCGACGCTGCGCGCTGCATGGCACCGTTGCCGCGCGCTTACCAGTGGGCTGACGGCTCGGCCTTTCTCAACCATGTGGAGTTGGTGCGACGGGCGCGACAGGCTGAAATGCCGGCGAGTTTTCATGCCGATCCCCTGATGTACCAGGGCGGCAGCGACGATTTCCTGGGCCCTTGCGATGCAGTTTGTGTGCCCAGTGAGGACGATGGCATTGACTTCGAAGCCGAGGTGGCGGTGATCACTGGCGACGTGGCCATGGGCAGCAACCCCGAGCAAGCGCTGGACGGCGTGCGGCTGGTGATGCTGGCCAATGACGTTTCACTGCGCAACCTGATTCCGGATGAGCTGGCCAAGGGCTTTGGTTTTTGCCAGAGCAAGCCGGCCACAGCGTTCAGCCCTGTGGCCGTGACGCTGGACGAGCTGGGCAGCGCCTGGCAGCAAGGCCGCCTGCATCTTCAGTTGCAAAGCACTTGGAATGGCCGCAAGGTCGGGATGTGCGACGCCGGGCCGGAGATGAACTTTCACTTTGGCCAGTTGATCGCCCACCTGTGCAAGACGCGCAACGTACGCGCCGGCAGCATCATTGGCTCGGGCACGGTCAGCAACCAGGGCGTTGAAAACAAGGGCCGCATGACCTGGCCCAAGGGCTACAGCTGCATTGCTGAAAAGCGCGCCATTGAAACCATTCAGGACGGCCAGCCCAGCACCGACTTCATGAAGTTCGGCGACAGCATCCGCATCGAAATGAAAGACAAGGACGGGCAAACCGTCTTCGGCGCCATCGACCAGAAGATCGCGCCGGCCTTGCAGCCGCGCCGCCGACTGGCGCTGGCCGAAGCACTCACTGCGCCGGCTGCTCAGTTGGCGTAAAGCGTGTCCAGCGAGGCAAAACCCTTGAGTTCGACGGGGTTGCCGAAAGGGTCGCAAAAGAACATCGTCCATTGCTCGCCAGGCTGACCGGCAAAGCGGCACTGCGGCTTCACGATGAAGTCGGTGCCCGCGGCTTTGAGCCGCTCGGCCATGATTTGCCAGTCGGGCAAAGCCAGCACCAGGCCGAAGTGCGGCATGGGCACCAGGTGCTCGCCCACATGGCCGGTGCGTGCCGTCTTGAAGGGCTCGCCCAGGTGCAGCGAAATCTGATGCCCGGCAAAGTCAAAGTCCACCCAGGTGTCGGTGGATCGGCCCTCGACGCAGCCCAGTACATCGCCGTAAAAACGACGTGCCAAGTCAAGGTCGGTGACATTGAAGGCCAAGTGGAAAAGACTTTTCATGGGCGGCGAGCTTAGCAAAGGCCGGCTTGGCCCGTTGGGGCGACAGGAATTTTGAGCAGGCCGCGCCTTGCGCCGACACGCGGCAAAGCCTGTCTTGCCGCTGCGCAAAAAGCGGTTGACGCCAGTGCCCAGCCCTGCACAATGGGCCATCAGCGAGGTGGCGATGCGTCGCGGCCAGGTAGCAACCCCCATAGAGGAGACATTCCATGAGCGAATCTGGCAAGGCCATCTTTCCCGACTTTGGCAAGCTTGTGCCGGGCTTCGACTTTTTGCAGAACCTGACCCGCCAGGCCAGCAGCGCGGCCAGTAACGGCATGCCCAAGATGCCCAGCGTGGGCAGCTGGGTGGCCCCGACGCTCAATGTTGAAGAACTGGACAGGCGCATTGAGGAACTCAAGGCAGTGCAGTTCTGGCTCGACCAAAACGCCACGGCGCTCAAAGCCACGATTCAAGCGCTGGAAGTGCAAAAGATGACGCTGTCGGCCTTGCAAGGCATGAACGTCAACATGGCCGACATGGCCAAGGCCTTCAGGATGCCCGATGCCTCCGACAAGGGCTCGGCTTCGGGCCTGAACTCCGGCATGGCGGCAGCCACCGACCTGGCCAACACCATGGCTGCCAACATGGCGTCGTCCTTCAAGGGCATGGTCGGTATGCCCGCCCAGGCGGGCGATGCGGCGAATCGCGCCGGGAGCAGTGCTGCAAACAACGCCGACAAAGCCCATCATCACTTTGCCGGACTCGAGGTGCCCGAGACGGGCTTCATGCGGCGCGAGCATGAGCGTGAACAGGCGCAACAAGGGGCACAGGGCGCCCAGGGTGTTCCTAACGGCCAAGGCGCGCCAGCCAATTCAGGCGACCAGCAGGCAGCGCTGGACGCGGGTGACGAAGCCGCCCAGGCTGACGCCGGCATGGCGGCGGTCATCGACCCTTTGCAATGGTGGGGCGCGCTGACGCAGCAGTTCCAGACGATTGCCAACTCGGCCATGCAGGATGTGGCGCAGCGCAAACCCTTCGACGCTGGCCAGACTCTGGCCCAGGAGGCCATGCGCACGGCCAACGAGACCTTGGCAAAAAGTGCCAGCAATGCCCGAGAGCTCATGACGGGCGCGCTGCGCACCGGGAGTAATCGTTCAACGGGGGCGAGCGCACCTCCCAAGTCCGCTCGCAAGGCGGCCGGGACTCGGTCTGCCAAAGCTGAAGCCAAAGCTGAAACCAAGCCTGCCCGCGGGACCAAGGCCAAAGCCACAGGCACCGTGCGCAAATCAAGCACGGCCGGTGGGCGAAGCGCGCCCCAGGCCAAGGCACGCAACAGCACCCCCGCCGCGCGCAAAACCAGCTCGCGTGCGCGATGACCCCTCTGATCCCATTGATCCCTTTGAGGCTGCTGAAACTGTGAAGCTCTTCCCCTACGGTCATGCGACCCATCCGCAGTGGCCCATGGCCGCTGGGCTGGTGCTGGCGCAGTTGCGTGCGCACATGGCGCTGCCAGCCTATGCCCGGGCGCCGACCCTGGGCTTGCTTTACATCACCGATCACTTTGCCCTGCACGCGCAAGACATCCTCGACCACTTGAGCGCCGAGTTACCCGAAGTCACGGATTGGAGCGGCACGGTCGGCGTCGGCATTGCATCAAACAACGTCGAGTACTTTGACGAGCCCGCCATGGCCGTGATGCTCTGCGCCTTGCCTGCCGCGCAGTACCGCGTGTTTTCGGGTGTGACGCCTTTGCCGCCCGCCAGTGTTTTCAAAGCGCATACAGCGCTGGTGCATGCCGACGCGGCAACGCCAGACCTGGCTGAACTCATTGAGGAAATGGCCAGCCGCACCGACAGTGGCTACGTGTTTGGCGGCCTGGCGGCCAGCCGCGCGCGCACCGTGCAGTTCGCGCTCAGCGCAGACGGCAACATCAAGGGCCAGGGCGCAGCGGGCGGCGTCTTCAGTGGCGGGCTCAGTGGTGTCGCCTTTGCGCGCGGCGCAGGCCGCATGCAGACGGCCGCCGATGCCGGTGAGCTGGAGGACGGACTGGACTTGCAAGGCCTGGATGTGGATGCGTCCTTCCTCGGCATGATGTCACGCGTGACCCAGGGCTGCCGGCCGGTGTCCGGGAGCTACCGCATCACTGCCTGCGAGAACAACGTGATCACCGGACTCAATAACCAACCGGCCCTGGAGGTGATGCTTGGCGACCTCGACATCTCGCTGGACGCGCCGCACGAGGCCATCGACAAGGTGCGGCGCACCCTGGTGGGCCTGAGCCGGGATTCGGCGTGGACTGGCGCGGGCAGCGTCCCCCGGCACGCAGGGCAGTTCGGCGCCGATGTGCTGGTGCGTCACCTGATCGGGCTGGACCCGGCGCGCAAGGGTATTGCCATTGCCGACGTGCCCGAGGTCGGTATGCTGCTGGCCTTTTGCGAGCGCAATGCGGCAGCCGCGCGCGCTGACCTGGTTCGCATCTGCGCCGAAATTCGGGAAGAACTGGAACCCCTGGAGATGACCGCCGACATCGCCGAGGCGCTTGATGGCAGACGCGTTGACGCGGCGCCGCATCCGGCGCGTGGCATTGCCGGCGCGGTCTACGTCAGCTGTTCGGGTCGCGGTGGCCCCCACTTTGGCGGGCCAAGCGCTGAGATGCAAATCATTCGCCGCGCCCTGGGCGATGTGCCTTTGGTCGGCTTTTTTGCGGGTGGGGAGATCGCTCGCAACCAGTTGTACGGTTACACCGGCGTGTTGACGGTTTTCACGGCGGCTTGAAAAAAGCCTGGCCGGCCATCCCAAAGCCCATCACTTGGGGGGAATGGGTGGCTTGTCTGGCTCGGTCTTTGATTCCGAGGGGTTTAGATCGGCCGCCAGGGCCAGGGCAATCACGACATCTCTCGCGGTGCGCCTTCCGTTCGGTGCCAGAGACAAATAGCGGGTCAGCATCTCCCGGTCAGCCAAATTGAGGTTTTCAATCTGCGCATCGCGCTCCTGCACGCGGAATTTGCCGGGCCCGCGGCCAAAGCGCAATTCGTCCGGCGCCACCTGCAACCAGTCGGCCAGCACACGCAGCTTGTCTTGCGTGGGTAGGGAATGGCCCAGCAGCCAGTTCCGCGCGGTGTGTGGCGTGATGCTTCGACCCCAGAAGCGCAGGTTGAATTCATGGGCAATTACCGTCGGCGAAGTTCGAACGCCCGCTGCCTCGAGCGCCGATTTCAAGCGCGCTGCGAATGCTAAAGTTTCATTGGATGAGCTCATCAACAAAAAATAAGCGCAAATCAAAAGAAAAAAGATAATCTTTAAGTGATTGTTTGTAAGCGTTAATTACATTCACTGCTTTTTTTGCCATTCTGGTGCATCGGACGGGGCTGATGCCCCTACGGCATGCACTCGGTCTGACAATCCACTTTGATTTACTTTCCGGAAACTACTTCATGAGCCTTGGTGAAGACAGAACAGAGCCTCCCAATCAGTTTGCACTTTTGGGGCAGCGCCGTTTTGCTCCCTTTTTCTGGACACAGTTTGCTGGCGCGGCGAATGACAACCTCTTCAAGTTCGCATTCACCATGCTGGTGACCTATCAGTTGGACCTGCCTTGGCTACCGCCTGCCATGGCCGGATTGTTGATTGGATCAGTTTTCATTTTGCCGTTTGTACTGTTTTCGGCAACATCCGGCCAGCTCGCAGACAAAGTTGAGAAATCTCGTCTGGTTCGCGCGATTAAAACGTTTGAAGTGATGATCATGCTGGTGGCGGCGCTGGGCTGGCTGGCGCCTGGGCAGCCGTGGCAAGTGTCTTTGCTCTTGCTGTGCACTTTTTTGATGGGGCTTCACTCGACGCTTTTCGGCCCCGTCAAATACGCCTGGCTACCCCAAACCCTGCGCGAGTCCGAGCTCATGGGCGGCAATGGCATGGTCGAAATGGGCACCTTTGTCGCTATCTTGCTGGGCAATCTGGCCGGTGGTTTGCTCATCGCCTTGCCGGGCCAGGGGCCGGCCTGGGTAGCGGCCGCCTGCGTGTTGTTGGCCGTGGCGGGCCGTCTGGCGGCCGGGGCCATGCCTGCCGCGCCGGCGCCGGATCCGCATCTGGCCATCAACTGGAACCCCGTGACGGAAACCTGGCGCAACCTGCGCATGGCCAAAGAAGACCCGCAACTGTTTCGCACGTTGCTGGGCATCAGTTGGATGTGGTTCTTCGGGGCGGTGTTTTTGAGCCTTTTCCCGGGCTTCGCGCGCGAGGTGCTGCACGGCAACGAGCAAGTCGCCTCCCTGCTGTTGGTCTTGTTTTCTGTAGGCATTGGCACTGGGGCTTTGCTGTGCGAACGCCTGGGACGCGGCCGTGGTGGCCTGAGTCTGGTGCCGCTGGGTGCCCTCGGTATGAGCGTGTTCACGATCGATTTGTACTTTGCCGTGCGCGGCCTGCCGGCCAGCAGCCTCATGGGTGCGGCCGAGTTCATGCGCCAGGGCGCTCATTGGCGAGTGATGGCCGACTTGCTGCTGCTGAGTTTGTCGACGGGCCTGTACAGCGTGCCCATGTACGCCTTTATGCAGCGCCAGAGCCGCCCCACCCACCGGGCGCGGATGGTGGCCGCGCTCAACATCCTCAATGCGCTGTTCATGGTGCTCAGCGCCGTGCTGGCTGGGGCCTTGATGGGGCTGGGACTCACGATTCCCGAGGTGTTTTTGTGCGTGGCTTTGGCCAACGCGGTCATTGCCTTGTGGGTGATCGTGGCCGTGCCGGCTTTGCGGCAGGGCTTTGGTCCTTCGCCGCATGGGGTCAAGCCCTGAGTCTGCAGGGGCTGCGGCAAGCAAACTCTATACTTGCCTAATGAACGAACCAGTACATTTGCTTGAGGCCGATTCCGGATTCGCTTCAAGGGCCGAAAGCCGTCCGACCACCGCCCGAGCCTCTGCGCGGCGCGAGCCCACACGCACCAACGACCCGGCCCGCACCATGGCCGGCATCCTGGAAGTGGCTACCGCCGAGTTTGCTGAAAAAGGTCTGAGCGGCGCACGCATCGACGAGATCGCGGCAGCCACCCAGACCAGCAAGCGCATGATCTATTACTACTTCGGCAGCAAAGAGGGCCTGTACCTGGCCGTGCTCGAAGAGGCCTACCGGCGCATGCGCCACATTGAGGCTCAGCTCAAGCTGGACGACCTGCCGCCCGAAGACGCGCTGCGCCGCCTGGTCGAGTTCACCTTTGACCACCATTGGGGCAATCCGGCGTATATCCGCCTGGTCATGAACGAAAACATGGCCCGCGGCAGCTACCTGGCGCAAAGCAAGATCATTCAGGAGTTGAATGTGCCGGCCATCGGTGCGATCCAAAAACTCTACGCGCGGGGCGTGCAAAGCGGCGCCTTTCGCCCGGGCCTGGACCCGATCGACATTCATGCCTCGATTTCAGCGCTGACGTTCTTCAACGTCTCCAACCAGCACACTTTCGGGCTGATCTTCAAGCATGACGCGGCGGCAGAGGCTGCACGTGCAGTGCGGCGCGCCAACATCGTGGACATGGTCGTGCGTTTCGTGCATTGCTGAGAAAGCCTCAGCCTGGGTTTACGGGTTTCCCCTCATGCGTTAAGAACTAACCAGTTTGTACATTAGCAGCTCTTGTCCTTTTAAGAGACTCCCGTGATTTCCAAATTCATTGATGCTTATTGCAAATTCCTGGGCTACCTGATCGGCGCCATGCTGGCGCTGATGGTTGTTTTGGTGTTTGGCAATGTTTTCATGCGTTACGCGCTCAACTCTGGCTTCACGCTGTCGGAAGAGCTGTCGCGCTGGCTCTTTGTGTGGGTGACCTTCATGGGCGCCGTGGTGGCTTTGCGCAGCAATGCGCATCTGGGCACCGACATGCTGGTGGGCAAGCTGGGCCCGGCCGGCAAAAAGCTGTGCATGGGCCTGTCCTTGCTGCTCATGCTGTATTGCCTGTGGCTGCTGTTCAAAGGCGCTTATGACCAGACCGTCATCAACCTGGAGTCCACCAGCGCGGTGATGGAAGTGTCGATGGCCTGGTTTTATGCCTCGGGCATGGTTTTCTCAATCTTGGGTGCGCCCATCTTGCTGTTGGACCTCTGGCGCTTGCTGACCGGCCAGATCAGTGACGAGCACTTGGTGCTGATGCAGGAATCCGAAGAGTCGCCGCACGGCGATACCTCGGCACGCTGACCAGACGCCCGTCCCTCCGCACGCTATCCCGCAAAGACTCCACCCAATGACCATCACCGTTTTTCTGGGCTCCCTGCTCGCCGCCATGGCGCTGGGTGTGCCCATCGCTTTTTCATTGCTGCTGTGCGGTGCTGCCTTGATGTGGCACCTCAACATGTTTGACGCGCAGATCCTGGCGCAAAACGTCATGGAAGGCGCCAACAGCTTTCCTTTGCTGGCTGTGCCTTTCTTCATGCTGGCAGGCGAGATCATGAACGCCGGCGGCTTGTCACGGCGCATCGTCAACTTCGCCATGGCCTTGGTCGGGCACATCAAAGGCGGTTTGGGCTACGTGACCATCGTCGCGGCCGTGATCATGGCCTCGCTGTCAGGCTCTGCCGTGGCCGACGCAGCTGCGCTCACCGCCTTGCTGCTGCCCATGATGGTGGCGGCGGGCCATGACCGCGCGCGCTCTGCCGGGTTGATTGCGTCGGCCGGCATCATCGCGCCCGTCATACCGCCGAGCATCGGTTTTGTGATTTTTGGCGTGGCTGCGAACGTGTCCATCTCCAAGCTGTTCATGGCCGGTATCTTCCCGGGCATCATGCTTGCCGCCTCGCTGTGGTTTACCTGGTGGTTCCTGGTCCGCAAAGAAAAGGTGTTCCCGCCCCCTCGCAAGAGCCGTGGCGAAGTGCTGCTCGCCCTGCGCGACGCCACCTGGGCGCTGGTGCTGCCGATGATCATCATTTTTGGCCTGAAGTTCGGCGTCTTCACGCCGACCGAGGCGGCTGTCGTGGCCGCGGTGTACTCCCTCATCATCTCGGTGTTTGTGTACCGCGAGCTCAACCTCAAGAAACTGGTGCCGCTGTTTATTTCGGCCGCGACCACCAGCGCCGTGGTCATGTTCCTGGTGGCCGCCGCCATGGTTTCGGCCTGGCTCATCACGGTGGCCAACTTGCCTGCCCAGGTGGTGGACCTGCTGCAACCGCTGCTTGACAGCCCACGCCTCCTGATGGCGGCCATCATGATTTTGGTCATCGTCGTGGGTACCGCACTGGACATGACGCCGACCATCTTGCTGCTCACACCGGTCCTGATGCCCGTGGTCAAAGCCGCCGGAATTGACCCGGTCTACTTCGGCGTGGTGTTCATCATCAACAACGCCATTGGCCTCATCACCCCGCCCGTGGGCACGGTGCTCAACGCGGTGGCCGGGGTCGGAAAAATCGGCATGGACGAGGTCACCAAAGGCGTGCTGCCTTTCATGATCGCCCAGTTCGCCATCATGTTCCTGATGATCGCCTTCCCGCAGTTGGTCATGGTGCCGGCACGCTGGTTCTATTGAGTTGACGGCGTTTTTGTCTGACCGGGTACGCCAGACAATTTCTGCCAAACGATTGCTGCGTACGTCCTGACCTTATATTTCGCGTTCCCCTTTTCATTTAATTCATTCCATCTGGAGACAAACTCATGAAACGCATGTTTATCAAGACCGTCATCGCCTCTGTCGTGCTGGCCGCAACCGGCATGGCCGCTGCGCAAGACAAAACCATCAAGTTCGCGACACAAAACCCCAAGGGTCACCCGATCGCTTTGGGCATGGAAAAGTTTGCTGAACTGGTCAACACCAAGTCCGGCGGCAAGATCAAGGTCAACCTGTTCCCCGGCGGCGTGCTGGGCAGCGACCAGGCCAACGTCTCGGCTGTCCAGGGCGGCACGCTCGAGATGGTCGTCATGAACACCGGCATCCTGTCCAGCGTGTCCAAAGAACTGTCGATCTTCGACTTCCCCTTCCTGTTCGCCAACACCAAGGAAGCCGACGCCATCGTTGACGGCCCTGTGGGCAAGCGCCTGCACGCCACGCTCGAGCCTAAAGGTATCGTTGGCCTGGCTTTCTGGGAACTGGGTTTTCGCAGCATCACCAACTCCAAGCGCCCCCTGAACAAGGTGGAAGACGTGGCCGGCCTGAAGCTGCGCGTGATTCCCAGCCCGATCAACGTGGACTGGGTCAAGGCCCTGGACGCAAACCCAACACCGCTGCCTTTCCCAGAGGTCTACACCGCCCTGGAGCAAAAAGCCATTGACGGCCAAGAGAACCCGCTGACCGTGATCAGCGCCAACAAGTTCTGGGAAGTCCAGAAGTACGTCGCACTGACCAACCACCAGTACAACCCACAGTCCGTGATCATCAGCAAGAAGTTCTGGGACACGCTGTCGGCCGCTGAAAAGAAAATCGTGGACGACGCTGCTGACGAGTCCGCCAAGTACCAGCGTGAGCAGTCGCGCGCCATGATGAACGCAGCGCTGGACTTGCTCAAGAAAAACGGCATGACCGTGACCGAGTTCCCACCAGCTGAAGTCGCCAAGCTGCGCGAAAAAATGAAGCCCGTGGTGGCCAAGTACGCCGCTGTCGTGGGCGAAGCTACTGTGAACGAAGTCCAGGCTGAACTGGCCAAGCTGCGCAAGTAAGCCCAGCCTGCGCTCCTGCGGCCCGAGCCTGTGCGCTCGTGGACGCAGGAGCGTTTTTTGTTTCCCCCTCGCTTTTTATATTCCTTAGCGCAATGCCTCAGATTCCGAAGATGCCGAAGATCAGACTGGCCGTCGCAGGCGCTGGCTACATTGGCCAAGCCCATATGGCGGTGATCCAAGCCAGTCCCAGCGTCATGCTGTCGGCCATCGTTGACCCTTCACCGTCGGCTGCTGTCGTGGCCGCCCAAGCCGGTGTGCCGCTGTTTGCCTCGCTCGATGCCCTGCTGGCGCAAGACCGCGCCCACTGGCCTGACGCTGTGGTCCTGGCCACGCCCAATCCGCTGCATGTGCCGCAGGCCCTGCAATGCATTGACGCGGGCTTGCCAGTGCTGCTTGAAAAGCCGGTTGCGCCCACGGTGGCCGAGGGCGCGCAATTGCTGGCACGTGTTCAGGCACTCAAAGCCAAGGTGCTGGTCGGTCATCACCGCGCGCACAGCCCCATCATGGCCAAGGCGCGTGAAGTCGTGGCATCAGGCAAGCTGGGTCAACTGGTGGCCGTCATGGGCAGCGCCACTTTCTTGAAGCCTGACCATTACTTTGAAGACGGTCCCTGGCGGCGTGAGCTGGGCGCGGGCCCCATTCTTTTGAACATGATTCACGAGGTGCACAACCTGCGCATCTTGTGTGGCGAGTTATCGGCAGTGCAGGCCTTCACGTCCCATGCCACACGCGGCTTCGCGGTGGAAGACACAGTCGCCATCAACCTGCGTTTTGCCAGCGGCGTGCTCGGCACCTTTTTGCTGTCTGACACCGCCGCCTGCCCGCGCAGCTGGGAGCAAACCAGTGGCGAAAACAAGGCCTACCCCAGCTACGCAGACGAAGACTGCTACGTGATCACCGGCACCAACGGCGCGTTGTCGGTGCCGACCATGCGCCTGAAAACCTACCCCCGCCCCGAAGACCGCTCGTGGTGGAAGGAATTCGAAGTCGGCGTGGTGGGCATGGTGCGTGACGACCCGCTCAAGCACCAGATGGAACACTTCGCACGCATGGTGCGCGGCGAGGCCGAGCCGCTTGTCAGCGTGGCCGATGCCATGGCCAACTTGCGCGTGACCGAAGCCATTGTTGAAGCCGCGCGCACCGGCAGCACGGTCCAACTCGACAGCCATTGATCTTTCTCCTAACAACACTCCCAACCGAAGGACTCCCCATGAAAATCGTCATGCTGCACGGCATCAACCACAACATGTTTGGCAAGCGCGACCCCAAGCAGTACGGCACGATCACGCTCGACGAGATCAATGCAAGCCTGGGCAGCCTGGGCAAAGAACTTGGCGCCAGCATTGAAGCCTTTCAGACCAACGATGAAGGCGCCATGTGCGAGCGCATCCATCAGGCCTACACCGACGGCGCGGACGCGGTG
>CAZNQE010000067.1:12963-15392 GCA_964575005.1 uncultured Polaromonas sp.
CAGTCTCTCTTACTCATGCTCATCAACGGCCACACCGAAGTCATCGCCCACATCGGCTTTCCCACGCACGCCTTCAAGGCGCCGATGATCTACAACCCGTACTTCGAAAAAGAAGGCATCAACGCACTCGTCGTGCCCATGGGCTGCCAGGCCGAGGACTACCCGACCTTCTTGCGCGCAGTGTTCAAGCTGAGCAACATCCGTGGTGCACTGATCACCATGCCGCACAAGGTCTCGACCATCGGCCTGGTGGATGAAGTCCTGCCGGCCGCCGCCATTGCGGGCGCTTGCAACGCCGTGCGCCTGGGCAAGAACGGCCGCTTGCAAGGCGCGATGTTTGATGGCGAGGGTTTTGTGCGCGGCGTGCTGCGCAAAGGCTTCAAGCTGCAAGGCGTGCGCGCTTTGGTGGTGGGCGCGGGCGGCGTGGGTTCGGCCATTGCTGCCTCGCTGGCCGCAGCGGGCGTGGCGGGCATGGGTCTGTTTGACGTGAACAACGGATCGGCCGACGCGCTGGCCAGGCGCCTGCGTGCGCACTATCCGCAGCTGCTGGTGACAACCGACAGCCGTGACCCTGCCGGCTATGATTTGGTCGTGAATGCGACACCGATGGGAATGAACGAAGGCGACGAGTTGCCGATGGATGTGTCGCGCATTGCGCCGACCACCTTTGTCGGCGAGGTCGTGATGCGCACCGAGATGACGGCTTTTTTAAGTGCCGCCCAGGCACGCGGTTGCCCTGTGCAAATTGGCTCGGATATGCTCTTTGAGCAAATCCCGGCCTACCTGGAGTTCTTTGGCCTGCCCAGCACCACGCCCGAGGTTTTGCGCTCGGTAGCCAAGCTTCATTACTGACCCCAGACCAGACGCACGCATGTCCTTCTTGCCTGACCGCCCAGCCCCCGTTCTGCCTTGCAGCGCCTGAGTCGGTCAACGCAAGGGGTGCTTTTGGTCGTGCTGGCCATGGCCTGCTTTGCCGTGCTGGACACCATGGCCAAGTACGTCAGCACCCTGACCCCGCTTTTGGTGGCCATGTGGTCACGCTATATGTTCCAGGTGCTGGCCACCAGCGCCGTCCTGCTGCCCCAGCGCGGGCGGCGCTTGTTCAAGACGCGGCATCCGCGCCTGCAGATCTTGCGCGGCGTGTTGCTGGCGTGCTCGTCGTCGCTGGCCTTCCTGAGCCTGAGCATGCTTCCAGTGGGGGAGTTCACCGCCATCTTGATGCTCACGCCCATGCTGATCACGCTGATCTCCGTGCGCAAGATGGGCGAGCGGGTTTCGGCCGTACGCTGGTTGTTGCTGGCGGGTGGTTTGGCCGGTGCGCTGCTGGTCATTCGCCCGGGTGCTGAAGATTTCAACTGGGCCATGCTCATTCCCGTCTTGCTGGTGGTCGCCAGCGCCATTTTTCAGTTGCTCACCAGCTACCTCATGCAGGACGACGAGCCCGGGACCACCAATTTCTACACCGGTGCTGTTGCTGCGACGCTGGCCACGCTGGTGCTACCTTTCGGCTGGGTCACGCCAACAGCGCCCAGCGTGTGGGGCTTTCTTCTGTTGCTTGGCCTCTTCAGTACCTTGGGCCATATCCTGATGATCCTGGGCTACAGCCGCGCCAGCCCGGCCACGCTCACGCCCTTCCTCTACTTCCAGCTGGTCTTTGCCACCCTCGCCGGATGGCTGGCTTTTTCGCACACGCCCGACGCCTTGTCACTGGCCGGCATTGCCTTGATCGCCCTGTGCGGCGTGGCGACAACCCTGCTCAAGGGCCCCAAGCCGGGCATGGTCGAAAGCGAGCCGGCGCTGTAGCCGTGACCATAATCGCGCATGGACAAACTCAAGCAGCTCGAATCTTTTGTCTCCGTGGCCACGCGCGGCAGCCTGACGGCGGCAGCCAAGGCCGAGGGCGTGGCGCCGGCCATCATGGGTCGCCGGCTGGACGCCCTGGAAGGGCGGCTGGGCGTCAAGCTGCTGGTGCGCACAACGCGGCGCATCAGCCTCACGCATGAAGGCAGCGCGTTTCTAGAGGACTGCCAGCGCCTGCTCGCTGACTTTGCCAATGCCGAAGCCAGCGTGTCGGCCGGCGGCGTCAAAGCCAGTGGGCATTTGCGCATCACGGCGCCAGCGGGTTTTGGCCGGCGGCACGTGGCGCCGCTGGTCACGCGCTTTCGGGAGCAACATGCTGATGTCACGATTTCTTTGAACCTGAGCGACCGCGTGGTGGACCTGGCCGGCGAAGGTTTTGACTGCGCCGTTCGCGTGGGCGACATGCCGGATTCGTCTTTGGTGAGCGTGCGCATGGCTGACAACCGGCGCCTGTGCGTGGCCACGCCGGCTTACCTCAAGCGCTGCGGCACGCCCCAGCAACCGGCGGACCTGGCGCGCTTTGACTGCCTCACGCTGTCCAGCGATTCATCGCAAACGCGGGGCTGGGC
>CAZNQE010000068.1:0-15298 GCA_964575005.1 uncultured Polaromonas sp.
CGATGCGCCAGAGCAGGCTTTCGGTCTTGAGGCGCGCACCCGCGCAGGTGGGGCATGGCGTGTAGCTGCGGTACTTGGACAAGAGCACGCGGATGTGCATCTTGTAGGCCTTGCTTTCCAGGTACTCAAAAAATCGCTTGATCCCGAACCAGTGCTTGTTCCAGTGGCCGTCCCAACTGGGCGACCCGTTGATAACCCAGGCCTTGTGCTCTGGCGTGAGCTTGTACCAAGGCGTGTCGCGCGGAATGCCTGCCGCCTCGGCATGGCGCATCAAATCGTCTTGCGCCTCTTGCCAGGCCGGCGTCTGCATCGGCTTGATGGCGCCTGAGCGCAGCGTCAGCTTGTCGTTCGGAATCACCAGGCCGTAATCGACGCCAATCACACGGCCAAAGCCGCGGCAGGTGTCACACGCGCCCATGGCCGAATTGAAGGAAAAGAGCGAGGGCGTGGGATCGGCGTAACGCAAGTCGCTCTCAGGGCAATGCAGGCCGCTTGAAAAGCGCAGCATGGCCTCAGGCTCGCCTTCAGCCTGCACGTACACATTGAGCTTGCCGCCGCGCTTGAGCGCGACTTCGACGGCTTCAACGACGCGGGATTTTTCAACGCTGCTCAAACGAAAACGGTCAGCCACCACGTCCAACAACTGATGCGGTCCGGTGACGGTCGCCACCTCGCGTTGCGCATGCACCCGCGTGAAACCGCTGGCCGACAGCCACTGCTCAACTTCTTCGGTGCTGGTGTTGGCGGGCAGCTCGACTGGGAAGGTCAGCACCAGGCGCGGCTCTGTGCCGGCGCGCTTCGTCGCCTCTGCAACCTGCGCCGCCAAGTCTGCATAAATCGACTCTGGCGTGTCGTGCCGCACCGGCTGGCCAGTCTGCTTGTCAAACAACTGCGTGGCACGCGCGTACAGCAGCTTGAGGTGATCGTTCAGCTCGGTCATGGTGCCGACCGTCGAGCGCGAAGAGCGCACCGGGTTGGTCTGGTCAATCGCAATCGCAGGCGGTACGCCTTCGACCTTGTCCACCGCAGGCTTGTCCATGCGGTCCAGGAACTGCCGGGCATAAGCCGAGAAAGTCTCGACGTAGCGGCGCTGGCCTTCGGCAAAGAGCGTGTCAAACACCAGCGAAGACTTGCCCGAGCCGCTGGGGCCGGTGACCACGGTCAGCTCGCCGGTGCGAATGTCCAGGTCAATGTTCTTGAGGTTGTGCTGACGCGCGCCTCGGATGCGAATGATTCCCTGGGACATGTACTGCCGTTCTGTGCTGATGAGGCGAACATTCTAGGCAGCCACCAGGTTTGTGACCAGGTTTGTGCGCTGAGGGCTGGCAATGCCCTTGAGGCCGGTCGATCGGCCAAAGGCCGAGGCAAAGATGCCTCCCTTTGGCCTGATGGAGGGTTTGCCGCTCAGTTTTTGGCTGGGGCGGGCGCAGCTGCAGCTGGCACAGCCGGCGCAACATTGGCTGCGGGCGCAGCGGGGGCGGCTTTATCGGGCTCGGAGTGCATGGCGTCAGCCCCATGCTTTTCACCGCTCAAGTCAATGTCGCCGCCCTTGCTCAAGATAAAGATGGCCAGGGCCGCGAACAGCACAAATCCGATTCCAATTTTCAACATCGTCATTCTCCAAAATTCAAAAAAAAAAGACTCTCGCCGAAACGAGAGCCTAGAGGTGCCGCCCCACGCGAGCCTGACAGGCAGGCCCACGGGAAAGCAAGGCGTTTTAGTCGTCAGCGTAGATGTCGACGTCTTTGGTTTCTTTGATGAACAAGCCACCAATGACCACGGTCGCACCGGCGATGATGATCGGGTACCACAAGCCGTTGTACATGTTACCGGTCTGGGCCACGATGGCAAAGGCGGTGGTAGGCAGCAAGCCACCGAACCAGCCATTACCAATGTGATACGGCAAGGACATCGACGTGTAGCGGATGCGGGTTGGGAACATTTCCACCAGCATGGCCGCGATAGGGCCGTACACCATGGTCACCAGAAGCACCAAGTAGGTGAGGATGATGATGACAGTGACCTTGTCGAACTTGGCCATGTCAGCCTTGACCGGGTAGCTGGCAGCTTTCAGTGCAGCGCCCAGGTTGGCACTCAGCAAGGCTGGGCCAGCCGTCTTTTCGCTGCTCAGGTCTTTGACGGACTTGGAAGCAGCTTCGATGGCCTTGGCATCTTTGGGTTCAGCAGCGTTCAGGGCGGCCAGCTTTTCCTCGGCCTTGGCCTTGGCGGCAGTCACGTCGTCTGCGGTGTACTTGACGTTCACCACGGTGTCGCCCACCTTGATGATCGCAGGCGTACCGGCAGGAGCGATTTCGTTGGAGTAACTCACCGAAGCGCCAGCCAGGCGTTGCTTGGCAATGTCGCAAGACGAAGTGAACTTCTTGGTGCCAGTGGGGTTGAACTGGAACGAGCACTCGCCTGGATCAGCAACCACAACGACTTGTGCTTTTTCCTGGGCAGCGGCCAGGTCTGGGTTAGCAGCCTTGGTCAGTGCCTTGAACACAGGGAAGTAGGTCAAAGCAGCCAGCAAGCAACCAGCCAGGATGATGGGCTTGCGGCCAATCTTGTCGGACAGCGCGCCAAACACGATGAAGAACGGTGTGCCGATGATCAGCGAGATCGCGACCATGATGTTGGCGGTCGCGCCGTCCACCTTCAGGGCTTGCGTCAAGAAGAACAGGGCGTAGAACTGGCCGGAATACCAGACCACAGCTTGACCAGCAGTCAAACCGATCAGGGCCAGGATCACGATCTTCAGGTTTTTCCACTGACCGAAGGACTCGGACAACGGTGCTTTGGAGGTCTTGCCTTCAGCCTTCATTTTCACGAAAGCGGGCGACTCGTTCATGCTCAAACGAATGTAGACCGAAATGACCAACATGATGATCGAGACGAGGAACGGAACGCGCCAGCCCCAGTCAGCAAAGGCTTCTTCGCCAATGATGGTTCGGGTGCTCAAAATGACCATGAGCGACAGGAACAAGCCCAGTGTTGCCGTGGTCTGGATCCACGCGGTGTACGCACCGCGTTTGCCATGAGGAGCGTGCTCGGCCACGTAGGTGGCAGCACCACCGTACTCACCGCCCAGTGCCAGACCTTGCAGCAAGCGCAGGCAGATCAGGATGACTGGAGCAGCCACACCAATGCTGGCGTAGTTGGGCAAGATACCCACGATGAAAGTGGACGCACCCATGATCAGGATGGTGACCAGGAAGGTGTACTTGCGGCCGATCATGTCGCCCAGACGTCCAAAGAAAATGGCGCCAAAAGGACGGACGATAAAGCCGGCGGCAAAAGCCAACAGCGCAAAAATGAAGGCTGAACCTTCATCCAGGCCACTGAAAAACTGCTTGGCAATGATGGCTGCCAACGAGCCGTACAAATAGAAGTCGTACCACTCAAATACGGTACCGAGGGAAGAGGCAAAAATAACCTTCTTCTCTTCGGCCGTCATAGGCCGAGCGGCCTCTACTTTCATGGACCCTGAGGCCGCTGGAACTGACATGGTGTCTCCTTAGATCAATTGGAATCAGCAACTCTGCGAGCCGCTTGCAGGCGACTATCCGGAGCTCGGCTGACCCCTTTCTGACACCGCTCAGCTCGGTGCCGGGGCACAACTTGCATTCGGCCGACAAATTAAGTGTTAACCCGCATGCTTTATTTCTTCATGTGGCAAATGACCTTGATTCAGCCTTTTCAGCCTACTTTTCACCTAGGGGAAAGTCCCATGAAAAGACTCAGCTATAACCCCTGATGAGCAAGGTTTATACGTAAGTGCTAGGTCAGTCCGAAAGCCCAGAATTTGTGCGAGACAACAACCACCCGGCTGTTGCGCATGAGATTGAAAAATGGGAGGACAACACATGCCTGAAGAAACGCCTGATTCCCTGGTGGCCCGCGTCGAGGCCAACCCCAAATACCATGAGCTGCGCCGAAAGCGCAACCGCCTGGGCTGGTGGCTGACGGCCTTGATGATGCTGGTGTATTACGGCTACATCGCCCTGATTGCTTTTAACAAGCCGTTCCTGGCGCAACCCATTGGCGCTGGGGTGACCACCCTGGGTGTGCCGATCGGCCTGTTCGTGATTGTTTTCACCATCGTCATCACTGGCCTGTACGTGCGCAAAGCCAATGGCGAGTACGACCGCTTGACCGCCGAAATTTTGAAAGAGGCAGCCCAATGAACACGACCCTGAAATTTTTGGCCGTGTTGACGGCGCTGATGGGCGCGGCTGCGGCGCAAGCCGCTGGCGCCGACCTCGGCCAAGTAGAAAAGCAACCCACTAACTGGGTGGCCATCAGCATGTTTGGTGGCTTCGTGATTGCCACGCTGTTCATCACCAAGTGGGCTGCAGCCAAGACCAAATCGGCGGCTGACTTTTACACCGGCGGTGGCGGCATCACCGGTTTCCAAAACGGCTTGGCCATTGCCGGCGACTACATGTCGGCCGCGTCCTTCCTGGGTATTTCCGCGGCCGTTATGGCCTCGGGTTATGACGGGCTGATTTATTCCATCGGCTTTTTGGTCGGCTGGCCGGTCATCACATTCTTGATGGCCGAGCGCTTGCGCAACCTGGGCAAGTTCACCTTTGCCGACGTGGCCGGTTACCGCTTTCAGCAAACGCCCATCCGCGTGTTTGCTGCGTCGGGCACGCTGGTGGTGGTGGCGTTTTACTTGATCGCCCAGATGGTGGGTGCGGGGGCGCTGATCAAGCTGCTGTTTGGCCTGGAGTACTGGATGGCGGTGGTCATCGTCGGCGCGCTGATGATGATTTACGTGCTGTTTGGCGGCATGACAGCCACCACCTGGGTGCAGATCATCAAGGCTTGCTTGCTGCTGGCGGGCGTGACCTTCATGGCTTTTATGGTGATGGCGCAGTTTGGCTTCAGCCCTGAAGCCCTCTTTGCGCGTGGCGTAGAAGTCAAGACCGCCCTGGCACTGAACACCGGCAAAACGCCGGAAGAAGCCGCCAAGATTGGTTTGTCTGTGATGGGCCCCGGCGGTTTTGTGAAAGACCCGATCTCGGCCATTTCGTTTGGCATGGCGCTGATGTTTGGAACAGCCGGTTTGCCGCACATCCTGATGCGCTTTTTCACCGTGCCTGACGCCAAGCAAGCGCGCAAGTCGGTGTTCTGGGCGACGACGTGGATTGGCTACTTTTACGTGCTGATCTTCATCATCGGCTTTGGCGCCATCACGCTGGTGCTGACCAACCCTGAATATGCTGACACGGCCAAGGGCATCATCAAGGGCGGTGGCGGCTCGGCCAACATGGCGGCCGTGCTGGTGGCCAAGGCCGTCGGCGGCAATGTGTTCTTCGGCTTCATCTCGGCCGTGGCTTTTGCCACCATCCTGGCGGTGGTTGCCGGCCTGACGCTGTCGGGCGCCTCGGCCGTGTCGCACGACCTGTACGCCACGGTGATCAAAAAGGGCAAGGCCGACAGCGCTTCGGAGCTGAAGGTTTCGCGTATCACTACGCTGGCCTTGGGCGTGGTGGCCGTAGGGCTGGGTATTGCCTTTGAGAAGCAGAACATTGCGTTCATGGTGTCACTGGCCTTTGCGATTGCCGCATCCGCCAACTTCCCGGTGCTGTTCATGTCGGTGCTGTGGAAAGACTGCACCACACGCGGCGCGGTGATTGGCGGCTTCCTGGGCCTGATCTCGTCGGTCGGCCTGACTGTCGTCTCGCCGTCCGTGTGGGAAGCTGTGCTGAACAACCCCAAGGGCTCGGCCTGGTTCCCCTACACCTCGCCTGCGCTGTTCTCCATCACCATCGGCTTTGTCGGCGTGTGGCTCTTCTCGGTGCTGGACCGCAGCCCACAAGCCGCGAAAGAGCGCGCCGCCTACAAGGCGCAGCAAGTGCGCTCTGAAACCGGTCTGGGTGCTTCGGGCGCGTCGGGTCACTGATACGCGTTGACCTGAAGAGGAGCTGCTGAGGCTTCTCTCAAAAAAACCGGGCTCTGTTCACAGGCCCGGTTTTTTTATGCCTGCACTCGCTGGAGACCGCAAAGCCCGCAGCTTCAAAAAGGCGAGGCCCGCCATCACCGCGTCGTTGAGCGCGTCATGCGCGGGCCACACAGGCAAGCCCAGGTCGGCCATCAGGCTGTCAAAGCGCAAATCAATCGGCGTGCTGTCTCGGGCTTGCGCTGGCAACTGCCTGCGCTTGTGCGCGTAATACAGCGCGGACACCTCGATTTTTTCTTGCGGCAGGCCCATGCCCAGCAGAGGGAAGAGCACGCGGTTGATCATGGCCACATCAAATTCAAGGTAGTAGCCCACCAGCGGCCGGCTGCCGATGAAGTTAAGCAGTTGCACCATGGCCTCTTCCACGCTCAGGCCCTCGGCCAGGTCTTGCTCGCGCAGGCGGTGCAGCCGCACGCTGTCCGCCGTCAAGCGCTTTTTCCCAGGCCGCACCAGCAGTTCCAGCCGCTCGCTGGTCAAGATGCGCTGGCCCTGAATGCGCACTGCACCAATGGCAATGATGTCGTCGCGCTTGAAGTCCAGCCCCGTGGTCTCGCAATCCAGCGCCACCCACTCGTCAGGCGGTGGCGCATCCCACATGAAGCGATAACGCGGATCGCCCAGGTGGTAGAGCAGCCAGGCGCGCTTGAGGCGGCTCGCCCATCGGAGCGGCCAGAATGCCGTTGTCACAGGACGTCCAGGTGAAAGCGTTGACTCAGCAAAGCCTTGAACTGCTTGACGACGGCCAGCGTGTCGCGCAGAAGATCACGGTCCAGGCTGCTGAGTTGTTCAACCGTCACGCGGTCTGTGGGTGCGCGCCCGCTTTGCATCTCACGCAGACCGGCCTTGAGGCGCAGGCCCATGAAAAAGTGCAGGCTGTCCATCAGGTCTGTGCCCAGTCGCTCGGGTAGCTGGCCCGCGGCGCACAAGGCTTCCACACGGTCGGCGGTCGATGTGGCGCGCACGTGGTGGGCCAGCGCCAGGCTACGCACGCCATGCACCAGCGGGAAGAGGCCGGCCTTCTTCAAGTCCAGCGCCTCATGGCGCGGCTCACCCAGCGCACGCAGGCGATCCCACCAGCCACTGCCGACGCCACTCCCGACGCCATTACCGCCGCCATTGCCACCGGCACCGGCCTCGCCAAAGAAATTCACCGCAGCGGCAAAGCGGGCCAGCGACGCGTCATGGTCCGAGGCGGCAGCAAACACCGCTGAACGAACCGACTCCAGCAAGTTGCTATCGCCGGCCACCGCATGCGCGTCCAAAAAAATGGCCAAGGCCATCAAATGGTCCGGGGTCGGCTCGTACCACCACAACCGAGCCTGGCGGCTGAAGTCGCCCGCGCTCAGACGCCACGCCGGGTTGCTGACCATGATGCCGCCCGGGCACGGTGGGTAGGCAAAGCTCGCCAGCGCGGCTGAAAAAGCCTCGCACACTGCGGCCAGATCAGCCGGCGCAACATAGCCGTCGCGCAAGACAAGGCCGTTGTCCTGGTCGGTTTTCAAGAGCTGCTCGCCGCGCCCTTCGCTGCCCATCACAAAGAGGCAACTGTTGGCCACAAGATCTGGCGGCGCCAGCATCTGCCAGGTGCGCTCAAAGAGTTTGGCATTGAGCTCTTGCACCAGGCGTGCAATGAACTGCACCTTGGTGCCGCCTTGGTGCAAGAGGCCAATCAGGCGGTTGATATGCAGGGCTGAGTTTTTGAGTGCCGCCAGATCTTGCGCTTCCAGGATCTGCACGTTGATGAGATAGGAATGGTTGGACAGAAAACTGAACAAGTCCAGCGCTTCCAGAACGCCCTTGATCTGCTCGCCTTCAGCCACCACCACGCGGTGAACCTTATGCCGAATCATCACGGCCAGTGCGTCGGCCAAGGCATCGCCCGGCCGCACGCGAATGAGCGAGAAGTTCGCGAGCTCGCCCACTGCCAATTGATCCAGCGGACGGCCGTCGAGCACGGCGCGCTGCAGGCCCGTCACGGTGAAGATCCCCAGCGCGGGCGGGTCCTGGCTTGCGTCACGCACCAGCACCGTGGTCATGCGCAGGGCCTGGAACTGGCGCACCACGTCCAGCACGCTGGTTTGCGCATCTACAAACTGTGGCGGACGCACAAAGGCCTCGTCCACCCGCGCCATGGTGAGCGACTGCAACTCATGCTGGCTTTCTCGCTGGGCCAGGGCACTGAGCTTGTTCGACAAGTCTGAGAACAGCAAGGCGCTGAAGCTGGCGTTGGACGCGATCAGCTCGCTCACGGCTTGCCGGGCGAGTTGGTAGGCCACCACTTCCTCGGCCGCCACAAAGCGCCCGCTCACCCTGCCCGACATCAGGCCGCGCGCGTCAAAACTATCTTCGGGGCCGTAGGTGTGTAGCAGCTCGCCCGCTTCGAGCTGCTGCACAAAACCTTTGATGATGATGAAGAGATGCGTGGGCTGGGCGCCGCGCTCCAGGATCACATCGCCCGCCGGGAAGTAAGCGATGTCCACGCTGGCCTGCACCAGGCGCTGCTCGTCCTGGCTCAGGCAGTCAAAAGGGGAAACCGAAAAGTCAAAGGCGCTGGGCATGGGCTGATTTTCAGCCTGCCAAGCCTGTGCCTGGCTGACGCCGCGGCATCAGAGGCCAGCCGAGCTCAGCCCTGTTCAGCGCATCTGCTCAGGCGCGCCGCAAGCCCGAGGGCGTTTGAGCCAGGCTCGTCCAGGCCGGGCCGTCAAACCAGGCATTGCCCAGCAAGTAGTCGCGCAGCATGGGCAGCGCGTCCAGGCCCCAGAAGAGCTTGTCGTCTACAGCGAACGCCGGCACGCCAAAGGCGCCCAGGGCAATGGCTTCGTCAGCATGCGAACGCAAGAGTTGCTTGACGGCATCGCCCGCCGGGTCGTGTGCGGGCAAAAGCCGCGCGGTGACTTCGGCCAGGCGCTTGGCATCGGCTGCGTCAGCGCCGCCCAGCCACACGTGGCGGAACAAGGTTTCGCACACAAAGCGGTTTGGCGTGCCCGCGCCTGTGGCGTCACAAGCGACTGCCAGGCGCAAGAGCCCCAGTGGATTGAAAGGGTGCGCCGCTGGCATTTCAAGCGCCAGTCCTTGCTGGCTGGCCAACCACGCCACATGGCGGTAAGTCCAGTCGCGCTTGGCAGGAATCTCGGCCGGGCCCAGCGTGCCGTGGTGCTTGAGCAAGCCGCCCAAAAACACCGGCTTGTAGCTCAAGCTGTAGCTCAGGCCTTGCAAGGCTTCAGGCAATTTCTCAAAGGCCAGCCACGCATAGGGCGAGATGAAGTCGAGGTAGAAGGTGATGTTTTTGACGGCGGACATGGCGACTCCCCAAGGTAAATTTCAAGTACCGCTGACGGCCAAGCCCGCTGCACGGTCACCCAGCGTACGCCACATGGCGCGCTTTGCGCTGTCGCTTGCACGGCCCCACTGCGCGATTTCATCGAGGGTGCGCAAGCAGCCCTCGCACAGGCCTGAGGCCGCGTCCATGCGGCAAACGGAAATGCAGGGCGAGGCGATGTCGCCGCCTGCAGGCAAGGCTGCCACTTGCTCGGCAGTGCTGCGCAACTGGGTCAATACCTGGACAGGAACATCAGGGCGGGACATGGCCATGCCTTTCAAGCCGCGCGCTTGTTGAGCAAGGCAGTCGCCACGCGCGAGTTGGACTTGCGACCCAGAAAGTCGCTGATGAAAGCGCCCGCGTCCACCAGCTTGTCCAGATCAATGCCGGTGCTGATGCCCATGCCGTGCAGCAAGTACACGAGGTCTTCGGTCGCTACATTGCCCGTGGCGCCCTTGGCGTAGGGGCAACCGCCCAGCCCGGCGACGGACGACTGAAAATTCCACACACCCATTTGCAAGGCCGCCAGCGTATTGGCCAGCGCTTGGCCGTAGGTGTCGTGAAAGTGCCCTGACACATCGTTCAATTCAAAGTGTTGCAGCGTGGCTTCCAGCGCCTTTTGTACCTTGAGCGGCGTGCCGGTGCCGATGGTATCGGCCACATCCGCGCGCTGTACGCCGATCTGCTTCATGAGGCCGGCCAAGTAGCCCACGCGCTCGGGTGCAATCTCGCCTTCATATGGGCAGCCGACGGTGCAGCTCATGGCGCCGCGCACGGCGATGCCGGCATTGCGTGCGGTCTGCACCACAGGCGCAAACCGCTCCATGCTTTCGGCAATGGAGCAGTTGATGTTTTTCTGGCTGAAGGCTTCGCTGGCCGCGCCAAAGACCACGATCTCGTCGGGCTTGGATCGGAGCGCTGCCTCAAAGCCCTGCAAGTTGGGCGTGAGGACTGAATAGCGCACGCCCGGCTGGCGCTGAATGCCGGCCATCACCTCGGCGTTGTCAGCCATCTGCGGCACCCACTTGGGCGACACAAAACTGGTGACTTCAACCTCCGTCAGGCCGGCCGCTTGCAAACGATGCACCAGCTCGATCTTGATGGCGGCGGGCACTGGCTGCTTCTCGTTTTGCAGGCCGTCACGCGGGCCCACGTCGATGAGCTGAACACGAGAAGGAAGGTTTGAAAAAGCCATGTCGATCAGTATCCTTGATTGCCATTCACGAGGCCGCTCAAGCTTGCAGAAGCCATGCCGGACTCCAGCGCGCGGATCTTGCCTGCTATCTGCGCAATGCTTTCTGAGCGCAGCGTGCGGGCGGAAGTGTGCGGCGTGAGCACGAGTTCAGGCCGCGACCAGAAGGGGTGCTCGGCCGGCAGCGGCTCAGTACGGAACACATCCAGCGTGGCGCCAGCCACATGACCGCTATCGAGCAGCGCAAGCAAATCGTCCTCCACCAAATGACCGCCGCGCGCTACGTTGATGAGGTAGGCGCCGGGCTGCAGCTTCGACAAGGTTTGGCGGTTCAGGATGCCTTCAGTCTGTGGCGTGAGCGGCAGCAAATTCACGAGCACGCGGCAGGACTTGAGAAAGCCATCAAAGCCCTCTTGATCGGCGTCACCACCGCTGTGGCAAGTCACGCCATCGATGTGTTTGGCGCTACGGCTCCAGCCGTGCACCGGAAAGTCAAACACGCTGAGCGCCTGGGCCACGCGCGTACCCAGCACGCCCAGGCCCATCACGCCAACAGGGAAGTCGCTGCGTGCGCGCGGCTTGCGATAAGACCAACGGCGCTCGGCCATGTCGGCCTCATAACCGTCGAACTCGCGGAAGTGACGGATGACAGCGTGGCACACGTATTCAGCCATCTGCACGGCCATGCCCGCGTCGTCCAGCCGTACAACCGGCACGCCGGCAGGCAGGCGCAGCTTCATGAGCGCGTCCACGCCCGCACCGATGTTGAAGATCGCTTTGAGCTTCTGCTGGCTGTCGATGAAGGCCTGCGGCGGCGCCCAGACCACGGCGTAGTCGGCCTGCTGCAGGTTTGAAAAATCAGTGGCGTCTGGCGGCACCAAGCTGAGCTGCGCGCCGGGTAGGGCTTGGGCCAGGCCCTCCAGCCACGGTTGGGTCTTGGTGTCGTTGCAGCAGATCGCGATGTGCATGAGGTCGAAAATTTAGATAAAAGGAGTCAGGTCATCAAGCCGCAGCAACTTCAACCGAAGCGACCTCCACCACCGTCAAGGTCAGCAACTCCGCGCCTTCCAGCACCTGGTCGCCCACGGCGTACAAAATTTCAGCCACCACGCCATCGGCAGGCGCGGCAATGGTGTGCTCCATCTTCATGGCTTCCATCACGGCCAGCGGCTGACCACGGCTGACGGTGTCGCCCGCCTTGACCTGGAAAGACACCATTTTGCCGGGCATGGGCGCGGTAAGGCGCCCACCTTCTTGCTGCGCTTCGCCTGCATGGGCCAGCAGATCAATCTCGGTGATTTGCGCTGCACCGGCTGCGGCAAACACATGCACTTGCTCGCCTTGCCGGTCAGCGCGCACGCGGTGGCGCTGGCCGTCCAGGTAGACGAGCAAGTCGCCTCCTTGCAGCGTATAGGCCAGGGCATGACTCTTCTCATCCAGCACCAATGTCATGTCGCCCTCATGCGCGCGCCAGAGTTGCGCGCGCTGATGTTCACCTCGGTACTCAAACTCGAAGGGGCGGTTGCTCGCGCCATGCGTGCGCCAGCCGTCGCGGCGGCTGAAGGGGTCAGCGCCTTCTTGCGCCGATTCTTCGGCCAGCGTCAGCGCCACGGCTGCGGCAGCCACCAGCGGCAGGCCCAAAGGGTCTTGATTGAAGAGCACAGCGGCCTCGCGCGGAATCAAGGCCGTATCCAGATCCGCCTCGGCGAAGCTGCGACTTTTCACAACTTGCCGCAGGAACTGTACATTGGTCTGCACGCCGACGATATGCAGTTCGCTAAGGGCGCGATCCATACGGGCCAGCGCTTCTTCGCGGGTGGCGCCGTGCACGATGAGCTTGGCCACCATGGAGTCGTAGAACGGGCTGATGGCGTCGCCTTGGCGAACGCCGGAGTCGATACGCGTAGGCTGATTCGACGTTTGCGTGGGTGGCAAGAACTGAACGCAGGACGGCAAGCGGTACACGTCAAGCCTGCCCGTGGCGGGCAAGAAATTGTTGTCCGGGTTTTCCGCGCAAATGCGCGCTTCAATCGCATGGCCGCCGATACGCAACTCATCCTGCTTGAGCGGCAGCGGCTCGCCACTGGCCACGCGCAGCTGCCACTCCACCAAGTCCAGGCCGGTGATGGCTTCCGTGACGGGATGCTCGACCTGAAGCCGCGTGTTCATCTCCATAAAGAAAAAACGCATACCGCCTTCAGGCGGCTGCTCGACGATGAACTCCACCGTGCCCGCGCCCACGTAATTCACAGCGCGCGCAGCGGCCACCGCAGCTTCGCCCATTTGCTGGCGCAGCGCAGGCGTCATACCCGGGGCCGGCGCTTCTTCCAGCACTTTTTGGTGGCGGCGCTGCACAGAGCAGTCGCGCTCGAACAGGTAAACGTAGTTGCCGTGGCTGTCGCCGAAGACTTGAATCTCGATGTGGCGCGGGCGCTGCGCATATTTTTCAACCAGCACGGCGTCATCGCCGAAACTGTTGATGGCTTCGCGTTTGCAAGAGGCTAGCGCAGCTTCAAAATCTTCGGACTTTTCAACCGCGCGCATGCCCTTGCCGCCGCCGCCCGCGCTGGCCTTAATCAGCACCGGGTAACCGATGCGGTCAGCTTCGCGCTTTAAAAGCGCGGGGTCTTGGTCGCTGCCGTGGTAGCCGGGCACCAGGGGCACGCCGGCTTTTTCCATCAGCTGTTTTGACTCGGCCTTGAGACCCATGGCCTGAATAGCCGAAGCCGGTGGGCCGATGAAGACGAGGCCCGCTTTTTCGCAAGCGGTGGCAAAGGCATCGTTCTCGCTCAAAAAACCATAGCCCGGGTGAATGGCTTCTGCGCCTGTGGCCTTGGCCACTTCAATGATGCGTTCCCAGCGCAAATAGCTTTCAGCCGGGGCGTTACCACCGATGTGCACCGCCTCGTCGCACGCGGCTACGTGCTGCGCATCGGCGTCAGCGTCGGAATACACGGCCACGGTCTGGATGGCCATGCGGCGCGCGGTAGCGGCCACGCGGCAGGCGATTTCACCGCGGTTGGCGATCAGGATTTTCTTGAACATGATGGGCTCGATTCAGCTAAGGGCGATGCGGGGAAGCTTGCAGAAATTCACGGTACGTGGCTTGAAGTTGCTTGGGAGTCGTTTGACAGTCAAGCGGCGGGCAACCAGCCGGGTGGGCGCTTCTCAAGGAAGGACTGCAAGCCTTCCTTGCCTTCCTCGCTGGCGCGAATGTCGGCGATGCGGCGCGCGGTCTCGCCGCGCAAGGCTTCGGTGATGGGCTGGCCTGCCACGTCCTGCACCAGACGCTTGCAAGCGCGGGATGCAGCTGGCCCATTGGCGACCAGCGTGCTGACCAGCTGCGCCACGGTGGCATCCAACTGCTCGGCCGGCACCGCCTCATGCACAAAGCTGTGGCGCAAAGCCTCATGCGCGCTAAAGCGCTCGGCCGTGACCATGTAGCGGCGCGAAGCCTGCGCACCGAGTGCGCGCACCACGTAAGGGCTGATGGTGCCGGGCAGCAAACCCAGGCGCGCCTCAGACAGGCAAAAGGTGGCGCTGTCCACGGCCACCACCACGTCGCACACCGCCGCCAGCCCCATGCCGCCGGCATAGCAGTCGCCTTGAATGCGGCCGACGATGGGCACGGGGCATTGGTCCAGCGTCCACAGCATGTCGGCCAACTTTTGGGCGTCGGCGCGGTTCTGCTCCCAGCTGTAGTCGGCCATGGCGCGCATCCAGTTCAGGTCTGCCCCGGCGCAAAAGGCCTTGCCGTGCGCGGCCAGCACAATGACGCGCAAGTCGGGCTCAGCCGAGAGCGCGGCAAACGTTTTTTGCAAGGCTGCAATCAAGTCTTCATTGAAGGCATTGCGCACAGCCGGGCGGTTTAGCCAGACCTCGGCTACGTGGGCTGAAGGGCGGCGCAGTTCGATGACGTCAGTGGTTGAGGACGTGGGTTTCATGGCTTCTTTCAGTTCTTGAATTTAGTAACGCTTGGCCACTTCTTCCAGCATCACTTCCGTCGCACCGCCGCCAATGGCCAGCACGCGCGCGTCGCGCCACAGGCGTTCAATCGCCGTCTCGCGAATGAACCCCATGCCGCCATGAAATTGCTGGCAGGTCTGTACCACTTCGTTCACCAACTCGCCCGTCAGCGCTTTCAGCATGGACACCTCTTGCACGATGTCATGGCCTTGCGTGGCCGACCAGGCGCAGTGGTACATGAACTGACGGGCGGCGCGGGTCTTGGCGTCTAGCATGGCCAGGCGCTGGCGAATGGTCTGCTGGTCCCACAGCGTGGCGCCAAAGGCCTGGCGCTGCTTGACGTAGTCCAGCGTGATTTCGAGTGCGCGCGTGCAGTGGCCCACGGCCATCGCGCCCAGTGCAATGCGTTCGGTCTGAAAATTCTTCATGACCGAGTAAAAGCCCTTGTGCTCCTCGCCCAGCAAGTTACCGGCGGGTATGCGCACGTTGTCAAAAACAAGTTCCGCCGTGTCAGACGACAGCCAGCCGGTTTTCTTCAGCGCCCGGCCCACGCTGAAACCCGGCGTGCCTTTTTCAACAATGAACATCGACATGTCACGCTTGCCCGGGCCAGTCTTGGCGGCGACAAAGTACAGGTCGGCATGCACGCCGTTGGTGATGAACATCTTCGTGCCGTTGATCACCCATTCATCGCCATCGCGCCGCGCATTGGTGCGAATGCCCGCCACGTCGGAGCCCGCACCCGGCTCGCTGATGCCGACGGCCGTGATGAGCTCGCCCGAGATCACGCGGGCCATGTACTTTTCTTTTTGTGCGGCGCTGCCCGCATGGTGCAGGTGCGGGCTGGCCATGTCGG
>CAZNQE010000069.1:0-15252 GCA_964575005.1 uncultured Polaromonas sp.
GGCCGTGCATCTTGGGCTTGACGATGTAAACCGAGCCCTTGCGCGAGTTGCGGATCGCGTCGTCTTTGCTGCGCTTGAGGTCATGCAGGGCGATGGTGGTGGTGACCACGGCGTCCAAGATGCCTTCAGGGATTTCGCGCACTTCACCTTTTTTGTCGGTGTACAGCACGGCCGGGTTCGTCATCAAATGGCCAACGTTGCGCAGGAACATGAGCGAGCGGCCGTGCAGCTTGACGGGCTTGCCTTTGCCCGCTGGTGGGGTGTAAACGCGGTCAGCGTTCAGGCCGCGCGTCAGGGTCTGGCCGCCTTTTTCAAAGCTCTCGGTCAGCGTGCCTTGCAAGATGCCCAGCCAGTTGCTGTAGGCCAGCACTTTGTCGTCAGCGTCCACCACGGCCACCGAATCTTCGAGGTCAAGAATGGTGGACAGCGCTGCTTCCAGCACCAGGTCGCTCACGCCGGCCGGGTCGGTTTGGCCGATGGCGGTGCTGCGGTTGATTTGGATGTCAAGGTGCAGGCCGTTGTGCTGCAAGAGCACGCTGCTCGGGTCTTTGGCGTCGCCCTGGTAGCCAATGAACTGCTTGGCGTCGGCCAGGCTGGTGTTGCTACCGTCTTTAAGTTTGACGGCGAGCTTGCCGTCTTTGATGCGGTAGCCGACTGAGTCCACATGCGAGCCTTTGCGCAGCGGTGCGGTGCGGTCCAGCACGTGGCGTGCGTATTCAATGACCTTGGCGCCGCGCTTGGCGTTGTAGCCCTTGCCCCCATTGGCACGGTCGCAACCGTTCTCTTCAGAAATCACGTCCGTGCCGTACAGCGCGTCATACAGCGAGCCCCAGCGCGCGTTGGCGGCGTTGAGCGCGTAGCGTGCATTGAGCACGGGCACCACCAGCTGCGGGCCGGCTTGCACGGCCAGTTCAGCGTCCACGTTGGCGGTGGTGATGCGCACTTTCTTCGGCTGCTCAACGAGGTAGCCAATCTTGGTCAAGAAGGCTTGGTAAGCGGGCATGTCGGCAATCGGGCCGGGGTTGGCCTTGTGCCAGGCGTCCAGCTCGGTCTGCAGGCGGTCACGCTCGGCCAGCAATTTGATGTTCTTGGTCGCGAGGTCGGCCACGATGGCGTCAAAACCTTTCCAGAAGGCGGCGCTCTTGACGCCCGTGCCGGGCAGCACTTTGTCTTCAATGAACTGGTGCAGCGAAGTGGCGACTTGGAGGCGGTGGCAAGCGGTACGGGCAGTGGTGGACACAGATTTCTCCTGGCGAAGTCAAAAACTAAAAACTGAATAGACGAAAAACGGAAAAACGAAAACGGGAAAGCGTAAAGGACGAAGCTTACTCAAGCCCAGAGTCAGGCCGACCGTCAGGCCGAAAAGAAGCCCAGCACATCGCGCAGCGTGCTGCCCGTGCGCGTGGGCTGCGTGCCGAGTTCTTCAAAAGGCAATTGGTAGCGGTTGACCCACAGCGTCTGGTAGCCAAACCAGGTCGCGCCCAGCGCGTCCCAGCCGTTGCTGCTGACAAACAGCACCTGCGCGGCCGGCAGCTTGAGCGTGCTGGTGCCCAGCGCGTAAGCGTCTGGGTGCGTCTTGTACTGGCGAATGCTGTCCACGCTGATCACGTGGTCCAGCAAGCCGTCAAAGCCGGCGCTGCGCACCGCAATGCCCAGCATCTCCGGGTCGCCATTGCTCAAGATGCCAGTGGCGATGCCGCGGTCTTTAAGCGCTTGCAAAACCTCGCGGTTTTCCGGAAAGGCCGACAGATGCCGGTACTGGTTCATCAACCGCTGCTCGGCTTCCGTGGTCAGCGTCAGGTTCAGGCGCTTGCAGGCGTAGCGCAAGCCGGCCAGCGTCAAGTCCCAAAACGGCACATACACAGACTCGCGCTGTGGCCCGCGCTTGCTGGTCGTCACCAGGCGGGTGTATTCAATCTGCTTGTCACGCCACAACACGCCCAGCGCCTGACCCTGACCGGGGAACAACTGCTCGGCCAGCAGGCCGACGCTGTACACGTCAAAGAGGGTGCCATAGGCGTCAAATAGCACCGCGCGGGGCGGGGCAGAGGCGGGCGCAGTCGAAGGCGCAGGGGCTGGCCGAGGGCGGGTGGTGTCCATGGCATGAACTGTATTGCCAACTTGGACGGGGATTAATGACGGCGGATGGGGTTTATCTGTGACTTTTATGCGGTGATCGCCTCCCAGCACCAAATGCCAGCATTTTGTATATAGTGCAGTCATTGATGTATTTTTGGGGAGATGAAGTCATGGCAGTCCTCACCGTTAGAAATTTGCCCGACGCGGTTCACCGCGCCCTTCGTGTGCAGGCCGCCCATCACGGGCGCAGCACCGAGGCCGAAATCCGAGACATTCTGGAAAAGGCCGCCTTGCCGGCTGAGCGCGTCAAGCTTGGTTCTTTACTGGCGTCCATCGCCCGCGACGCAGGACCGCTTACCGAGGCTGAAGCAGAACACTTCAACCAGCTCCGCGACACAACCCCGGCCGAGCCGATGAGGTTCGAATGATCCTCATCGACACCAACATCATTTCTGAGTTGTGGAAAGCCGAGCCGAATCCCGACGTATTGACCTGGATCGATGCGCAGGCCATTGAGACGCTGTATTTGTCTGCCGTCACGGTGGCTGAGCTGCGCTTTGGGCTGGCCGCCATGCCGGAAGGCAAGCGCCGCACCCTCTACCAAGATCGCTTGGAAAACGAAGTCTTGCCGACGTTCACAGACCGCGTGCTGCCCTTCGATCTGGCCGCTTCGCAGGCCTATGCCGACTTGATGGCCGGGGCGAGGTTAGCGGGCAAAGCCATTGGCAAGGCCGACGGCTACATCGCCGCCACCGCCTGCGCACGCGGCCTCATGGTGGCGACGCGCGACATCAACCCTTTCGAGGCAGCGGGGCTGAAATTTGTGAACCCCTGGGAGCGGCCCCTTTAAGCGGACTTCATCCGCGTCCCCGCCGTCTAGGCTGCAGCGCAAGACCACACCGGCGTGCTCATGTGTTGCCCCTTTGCAGCTTGGCCAGCGCGTACTGCGTGAGCGCCGGGTCGCGCTCTGGCGCCAGGACTTCATCGAGTTCACGCAGCATTTGCAGCGCGTCCAGCACCCGCGCCAAAGTGCCCAGCGCCACGCCCGGATGCCCCTTTTCAAGCGCCACGATAGAGCTTGCGCCCACGCCCGCCCAATGCGCCAAGTCCCGCTGGTTCAAGCCACGCGCACGCCGAGCCGTCGCAACGCGCCGGCCTAGCGCTTCCAGGGCGTTCGAGGGGAGTAGAGGGAAAGGGACTGAACTCATAAAAATTACTGAAATATCAATCTGAATAAAGCTTTCCAGGTTGATTTTGCAGTAATTTTGAGACTTAGTACATCAGGGCACTTGCCGCCCCAAGCCATCGCGCGCCGCTGCCAGTTGCCGCTTGGCATACCGCGCCATCCGGCCCGGCGTCCAGGCCCACGGCCTAGCCAAGCCACTGGCGGCGGCCAAGGCTTCGCTGCAAAAGTACTTGCGGGCGCTGCCCAGCTTCCAGGGCAACACAAAGGTCAGCAGACCCACATAGTCATAGCCAGCGCTGTCGTGCTGCGCAAACCACTCCGTCACCGCCGCTTCGTCGGCGCGCCAAGGCAGCATGTCCCAGTGGCCGCTCGTCAGGTCAATGCGCTTGACGCGTACACCGCCATCTCGGCCGCTGCTGCTGTAGCAGGTAGACAAACCGTCAGCGCCCACGCCACCCATGACGATTTCGATATGGCTGTAAGGGCTGAAGGTGCGCAGGCAGACTGCCCAGTGAATCAGGCGGTCCATGGGTTCTTTGGCTGGGCCTTTGTAGAGCGCGATTTGCATGAGGGGTCCTGCGGTGATGGGGACGGGGTTTTACCGCAGGGGCTTGGTTGGGGTGGGGGGGAATTGACTTGGGGTGGGCAGGGTTGGGGAGGCGTCTGGAAGTTCTCACTATCTCAAATGCCCAGGGAAGCTGAGGCACGCGCTTGCTCGGATTGACGAGGCATGCAGTGAGCCTGCTTGAACGCTCATCAGCCTCAATCAACACCACTTCACAACCAAAAAAGTAACTCCTTTGAATTACTATGAGGTGTTGAAAATATCAATTGGATCAGCAAGATGACGACAGTTACTGACGTAATGGACAAGGCATTTGTCGCTTACTCGTCCAAGGACGCAACTTTGGCCCGTGTGATTGCCGAGGGGATCGCGAGAGCAAATCGGATGCTTGGCAAGCGCTTACGCTACACCCCCTGGGAATTCAACGATATAGCTGGGAACCCGTTGATCTCACCCATTTTGGATGGGATCGACTCCTCAAGGTTCGTCGTAGCCGATGTCTCTTACTTAAATCCGAACGTCGTTTATGAGATAGGTTTTGCGATCGGCAGATCTCGACGTTGTTTCTTGGTGAGGAACTCAAAAATTGAGGGCGACAGGCGATTAGCGAAGGAGGTTGGCATTTTTGACACCCTCGGATATGACCCCTACGACGACGCCGAAGGGCTTGCCGGAACATTGACCGCGTATGTAGACCCGACACCTTTGGCTTTCTCGACTGCGCTAGATCGATTGGCACCTGTTTATGTCGTTGAGCCACCGGCAAAGGGAGGAGTCACCACCATCATGACCTCGCGCTTGAAAAAGGCAAGGTACAGATACCGCAGCTTTAGCCAAGCAGAAGATGCACGGTTGTCCGCTCCGGATGCACTCAGGCAAGTCGCATGCTCCGCGGGCGTTTTGCTCTACCTGCTAGAAGGGGATTCTGAGACCAACTTTGTTCACGATACACGGACGCTTTTCGTAGCTGGCCTTGCTCACGGTATGGGGAAGCCCACCCTCATGCTTGCGCACGTCTCTACGGAAGTTCCCTTGGATGTTCGTGATGTCGTCAAGCGTTTCAGTAGGCAAGAAGACATCGTTGATCACATCGCAAGCTTTTCGCTTCAGGTAACTGAACATCTCCAACAGGGGGACCCCACGCCTCTTAAAAATTTGACGCCATTGCAGTCTCTACAAATTGGAGATGCAACAGCCGAGAATGAGATGACAACTTTGAGCAGTTATTTTTTACTCACAGATCAATATAGTAAGGCAATAAGAGGCGAAGCAAATCTTATTGTTGGGCGAAAAGGAGCAGGAAAAACAGCACTGTTCATACAAGTTCGCGACAAAACGCGGGCAGACAAACGGAATGTTGTCCTCGACCTTAAGCCAGAAGGATACCAACTACTCAAACTTAAGGAAGACATCCTTGCGCATTTAACCCAAGGAGCAAGTCACCATTTAGTGACCGCATTCTGGGAATATCTGATCCTTTTAGAAATCACGTACAAACTGCTGGAAAAAGATCAAAACGCCTATAAGTTTAATCATGAAATTCGTGACGCGTATCTAAAACTTGAAGAGATGTATAAGACGGAAGGCTACGCCGTAGAAGGCGACTTCTCTGAGCGGTTACTGGCGCTCTCGATGAGAATTGCTCAGGACTATGGACAGCGATTCGGCAACACTGACAAAACAAAGCTATCCACAGATCAGGTCACAGAGCTTGTCTATTCCCATGATGTGCGCCAATTACGAAGACAGGTATCGGCCTATCTCGAGCATAAACAAAGTGTTTGGGTTCTCTTTGATAATCTCGACAAAGGGTGGAGTACACAAGGAGTCGATGTTGTTGATGCGATGGTGCTGCGCTGTTTGATTGACGCTGGGCGCAAAGTCGAACGCGACATGCGCAAAGATGGGCACGAAGTGCATTGCATCGTCTTCATCCGTAATGACGTGTACGAGCACCTAATGCGTCAAAGCGCTGATTACGGCAAAGAAATGAGGGTGGCACTTGACTGGACAGATCCGGATATGTTGCGAGAAATGTTACGTTTACGGCTGATAACAGGAATGTCCACCAATTCCACAGCGCCAAGCTTTGAACAGCTATGGCCTCAGCTATGCGTTTCACATTACAAAGGCGAAGAAACTTCTAACTACATAATTGAGCGCTCATTAATGCGACCCCGAAATGTAATAAAAATGTTTTCTCATGCAAAAGGATTCGCAGCCAATCTTTCTCACCAAAAAATTCAGGAGGCTGATCTTGAAAAGGGAATTCTTGCCTATTCTCAAGACCTTTTGGTGGAGCTTGACCACGAACTGACGGACGTTTTTCCGAACTCCCGCAATTTACTTTATCATTTTATTGACACGCACCCTCGCATGACAGGGAGCGAATTAGCGGCTTTAATTGAAAGCGCTGAAATTGACATGGGCGACGCGCCACAAGTGATCAATTTTCTCCTTTACTACGGAATACTTGGTATTCAGGACTCGGCCGAACACACTCACTACATCTTTAGTGTGAACTACGACCTTACGATTCTTCAGATCAGGGCGGCACGAGCAGGGCGTGAAGCTATCTATGTCATGAATCCAGCTTTCCGCCCAGCGCTAGGAATCCGAGATAACAACTAGTTTGGACAAGACATTGAATCTACCTAGGAGGGGGAATTGAAAACTTAGCTTGGCGCAAGAGTCTTCCTTACAGCGGTCGAGATGGAACAATAGCATCCATGCCCCAGTCGTTCTCATACGCCGCCCCGCAAATCCTCATCAGCGAAGTAGGCCCCCGCGACGGCCTGCAATCCGTCAAGGCCACCATGCCCACCGCCGACAAGCTGCGCTGGATCAGCGCGCTGCATGCCGCTGGCCTGCGTGAGATTGAAGTCGGCTCTTTTGTTCCCGCGCATTTGCTGCCGCAGCTGGCTGACACGGCTGCCGTGGTGGCGCATGCGCGCACGTTGCCTGGCCTGCGGGTGATGGCGCTGGTGCCTAACTTGCGCGGCGCGCAGGCTGCTTGGGCGGCGGGCGTGCACAAGATCACGCTGCCGGTGTCGGCCAGCGCGGCGCATTCGCTGGCCAATGTGCGCAAGACGCGTGAGCAGATGGTGGCTGAGCTCAAGAGCGTGATGGACTGGCGGGCGAGCGAGGCGCCGGGCTTGGCGGTGGAAGTTGGTTTGTCCACCGCGTTTGGCTGCACGCTGCAAGGCTTCGTGCCTGAAGACGAGGTGATCGCGCTGGCCTTGCAATGCGCCGAGGCGGGCGTTGACGAGGTCGGTTTGTCTGACACCGCGGGCCATGCCAATCCGGCGCAGGTGCGGCGGCTTTTTAAGCGGCTGATGGCTGCGCTGGGCCCCAAGGCTGGCGCTGCGCACATGCACAACACGCGCGGCCTGGGCCTGGCCAATTGCCTGGCCGCTTATGAAGAAGGCGTGCGCACTTTTGATGCGTCGCTGGCCGGGCTGGGCGGCTGCCCTTATGCGCCGGGTGCGTCGGGCAATGTGGTGACGGAAGACTTGGTGTTCATGTTCGAAGCCATGGGGGTGCGCACCGGCGTTGACTTGGAACTGTTGATGGCCGCGCGTGCGCCGCTGGCAGCTGGCCTGCCGGGCGAGCCGCTGTACGGCATGACGGCCGAGGCGGGCTTGCCCAAGGGCTGGACGCCTGGCGCGAAGGCTGAAGCGCAAGACGCTGAACCAGAAAGCGCCGCGCCCAAATCTCCAGCCGCACCCAAACGCCTCCCCTACGAAGGCCTGCGCGTCGTCGAGTTCACGCACATGGTCATGGGTCCGACCTGCGGCCTGGTGCTGGCCGACCTGGGCGCTGAAGTCATCAAGGTCGAGCCCATCGGCCACGGCCGCGAAGGCGATGGCACGCGCAAGTTGATCGGCTCGGGCGCGGGCTTTTACCCGCTGTTCAACCGCAACAAGAAAAGCCTGGCGCTGGACTTGCAAACGCCTGAAGGCCTGGCCGCCGTCAAAGCCTTGATTGCCACGGCCGACGTGGTGAGCGAGAACTTCAAGCCCGGCACCATGGCCAAGCTGGGCCTGGACTACGCCAGCCTCAAAGCCGACAACCCGCGCATGGTTTACGTGAGCCACAAGGGCTTTTTGCCGGGGCCGTATGACCACCGCACCGCACTCGACGAAGTGGTGCAAATGATGGGCGGCTTGGCCTACATGACGGGCCGGCCCGGCGACCCGCTGCGCGCTGGCACCAGCGTGAACGACATCATGGGCGGCATGTTTGGCGCCATCGGCGTGATGGCCGCGCTCGCCCAACGCGACCACCCCACGCACGGCACCGGCCTGGGCCAAGAGGTACAAAGCGCGCTGTTTGAAAACAATGTCTTTCTCGTCGCGCAGCACATGATGCAGTTCGCCGTGACAGGCAAAGCCGCCGCGCCCATGCCCGCGCGCATCTCGGCCTGGGGCGTGTACGACGTGTTCAAGGTCAAGGGCGACGAGCAGATCTTTTTGGCGGTGGTGACAGACACAGCCTGGGCAATTTTTTGTGAGGTATTTGGCTTTGCTGACCTCAAAGCCGACGCTCGCCTGCAAAGCAACAACGACCGCGTGCGTGCACGTGACTGGCTGATCCCGCTGCTGCGCGAGCGGCTGGCGGGCCACAGCGCCAAAGAACTTTCAGACTTGTTTGAAAAGAACGCGCTGCCCTACGCGCCCATCACCTCGCCTGAAGCCTTGCTGGACGACCCGCACCTGCTGGCCACCGGGGGCCTGGCGCCCATCACGCTGCCTGACGGGCGGCCGGGCAAGACAGTGTTGCTGCCCTTCACGCTGGGTGGTGCGCGGCCAGGGGTGCGCATGTCGGCACCGCAACTGGGCGAGCACACCACCGCTGTGCTGCAGTCGCTGGGCTACAGCGATGCAGCCATTGCGCAACTGCGCGAGCGGGGTGTGGCGCGCTGATCAGTGTGTGGCGCCAAACAGCTTGCCCTTGATGCGCTGAAAGAAGTGCTCCAGGTCGTCGATGTAAGTGAACACCGCGGGCACCACCAAAAGGCTGAGCACGGTGGACGTGATCAAACCGCCGATCACCGCCACCGCCATGGGCGAGCGAAAGCTGGGGTCTGCCGCCCCAAAGCCGATGGCAATGGGCAACATGCCCGCGCCCATGGCCAGCGTGGTCATGATGATGGGGCGGGCGCGCTTGTGGCAGGCATCCAGCAGCGCGTCGCGCCGGCTCAGGCCATGGTCACGCCGCGCCACGATGGCGTACTCCACCAGCAGGATCGAGTTCTTGGTGGCAATGCCCATGAGCATGATCAAGCCAATCAAGGACGGCATGGAAAAGCTCTTTTGCGCAATGAGCAAACCGACGAAAGCGCCGCCCAGCGACAACGGCAGCGCCGCCAAAATCGTGACCGGGTGCAAGAAGTCTTTGAACAGCAGCACCAGCACGATGTAGATGCACAGCACGCCGGTCAGCATGGCCAAGCCGAAGCTGGCAAAGAGCTCGCCCATCACTTCAGCGTCGCCAATTTCCACCACCTTCACGCCCGGCGGCAGGTTCTTGATAGCGGGCAGGTCTTGCACCAGTCGCGTCACATCGCCCAGCGGCAGGCCTGAAAGTTCGATCTCGAAGTTCACGTTGCGCGAGCGGTCGTAGCGGTCAATCAAGGCTGGGCCCGCGGCCACTTCAAGCGTGGCTACCTGACTGAGCATGACGGGCGCACCTTTCACGCTGGGCACGGCCAGCCGTTCCAGCACGCTCAGGTCTTGGCGCGCAGCGTCGTCCAGCTTCACGACGATGGGCACTTGCCGCTCGGGCAGGTTGAGCTTAGCCAGGCCAATGTCGTAGTCGCCCAGCGTGGCAATGCGCAGCGTCTCGCCAATGGCGGCGCTGGTCACGCCCAGGTCAGCGGCGCGCGCAAAGTTGGGGCGAACCGCAATCTCGGGCCGCGTGAGGCTGGCACTTGACGCCACATTGCCCAGGCCGGGAATGGTGCGAATATCGCGCTCCACATTGCGTGCGGCGGTTTGCAACGCCACCGGGTCTTCACCCGTCAGCACCAGCACATATTTTTCGCCAGAGCCACCCAGGCCCACCTTGGTTCGCGCACCGGGTAGCTGCTCCAGCGCCTTGCGCATTTGGTTTTCGATGCCTTGCTTGCGTGGTCGCTCGGTACGCGGCGCCAGAAGCACCGTGAGCGTGGCCTTGCGGGTTTCGGCGGCACCGCTCATGGCAAAAGGATCGGTGCCCGCGCTGCCGCCGCCGATGGTGGTGTAAACATTGCGCACGTGCTCGACCCCGCTGACCAAGACCCGCGCCTGCTCGGCCGCCACCAGGCTTTGCGCCAAGGTTGAGCCGGGCGGCAACTCCAGGTAGACCTGCGTTTGCGAGTTGTCGTCAGGCGGAATAAAGCCCGTGGGCAGCAGCGGAATCAAGGCGATGGAGCCAAAAAAGAACAGCGTCGCGCCCACCATGGTCAACACGCGGTGCTTCAGGCACCAAGTGGCCATGCGCAGGTAGCGCTTCATCCAGCTCGGGTCTTCATGCGCGGTGACGATGGGCTTCAAGATGTACGCCGCCATCATGGGCGTGAGCGCGCGCGCGACGATGAGCGATGCGAACACGGCGAGCGACGCCGTCCAGCCGAACTGTTTGAAGAACTTGCCCGCCACGCCGCTCATGAAAGCCGTGGGCAAGAACACCGCAATCAGCGTGAAGGTGGTCGCCACCACGGCCAGGCCAATTTCGTCAGCGGCTTCCATCGCGGCTTGGTAAGGCGACTTGCCCATGCGCAGGTGGCGCACGATGTTTTCGACCTCCACAATCGCGTCGTCCACCAAGATGCCGATGACGAGCGATAGCGCCAGCAGCGTGACCACGTTGATGGAAAAGCCCAGCAAGTACATGCCGATGAAAGCCGGGATGACCGACAGCGGCAGCGCCACGGCTGACACAAAAGTCGCCCGCCAGTCGCGCAAGAAAAGCCACACCACGATCACCGCCAAAATCGCGCCTTCGTAGAGCAGCTTGAGCGAGCCGTCGTATTCCTCGCGCACGGGCTCGACGAAGTTGAAGGATTCCTTGAGCACCAAGTCGGGGTGCTGCGCTTGCAATTCTTTGAGCGCCACTTGCACCGCGTCGCCCACCACCACTTCGCTTTCGCCGCGGCTGCGCGCCACTTCAAAGCCGACCACCGGCTTGCCGTCAAACAGCGCGGCAGATCTGGCTTCGGCCGTGGTGTCGCTGACGCTGGCCACCTGATCCAGTCGGATGCGGCGACCGTCGCTGAGTGAGAGTTCGAGCTGCGCCAGCTCTTGCGCCGACTTGACGGTGGCCAGCGTGCGCACGGGTTGCTCGCCGCCGCCCAGGTCAGCACGGCCGCCTGCGCTTTCGCCCTGCACCTGACGCAGCTGGCGCGAGATGTCAGCGGCTGTGGCGCCCAGGGCTTGCAGGCGGGCCGGGTCCAGCGCCACGCGCACTTCACGGCTCACACCGCCCACGCGGTTGACTGCGCCTACGCCGCGCACGGCCAGCAGCTTGCGCGAGACTTCGTTGTCCACAAACCAGGACAAAGCTTCAGCGTCCATGCGCGGCGAGGCGATGGTGAAAGCCAGCACCGGCTGGCCCGCCAAGTCCACCTTGCTCACGATGGGGTCGCGCACATCGCCGGGCAAATCAGACCGCACACGGGCCACGGCGGAGCGCACGTCGTCCACCGCTTCTTGCACTGGCTTTTCCAAGCGGAACTCGGCCGTGATGGTGACGCCGCCGTCTTGCACCTTGGTGTAGATGTGCTTGAGGCCTTGCACCGTGGCGATCGAGTTTTCAAGCTTGCGCGCCACTTCGGTTTCAAGCTGCGCAGGTGCCGCGCCGGGCAGCGAGGTGGACACGCTCACCGTGGGCAAATCGATGTCCGGGAAGTTCTGCACCTTCATGGCCTTGAAGGACAGCAGGCCGCCGAAGCTCAGCAGCACAAACAGCATCACCGCCGGAATGGGGTTCTTGATGGACCAGGTGGAGACGTTCATGGCTTGGCGCCCTCTGCGGCTGTGGCCGTGGCGTCCACCACGCGCACCAGATCACCGTCGTTCAAAAAGCCCGCGCCATTGACGACGACCGAAGCCTCGGGCGCCAAGCCCGACAGCAGCTCGACGCGCTCGCCCACGAGGCGACCGGTCTGCACTTTGATTTGACGCACGCGCTGGTCAGCTTGCAGCTCGAACACAAAGTTAAAACCGTCACGCACCACCAGCGCGCGCTGCGGCACCAGCAGGGCCTGCGACTTGCCGATCTCGAATTCACCGCGCGCAAACATGCCGGGCCGCGCACCGCCAGCAGCCGTGGTGCTTGCGGCCATGGCGGGCAGGTCCACATAGACCAGGGCGTTGCGGGTTTGCGGGTCCACCGTGGGCGCGATCATGCGCACGCGGCCCGTCAGCTCGCTGCCGCCGGCTGGCTGCACCTTGACGGCGGTGCCGGGCTTGAGCCGTGCCAGCTCGGCTGAGGTGACTTCAGCGCGCCACTCCAGACGGCCCTGGCGAATCAGCCGAAACAACTCCGTGCCGCCGGCAACCACCGAGCCCACGGTGGCCGTGCGCGCCGAGATCACGCCGCTGTCGGGGGCCAGTACGTCGGTCTGCTTGCTGCGCAGCTGCTGCGCTTGCATCAAGGCCTCAGCGGCTTCGACGCGGGCCTGCGCGGTTTGCGCGGCCGTGAGCAACTGGTTGATCTGCTGCGTGCTCAGAGCACCCGAGCTTTGCAGGCTGCGCGCACGCTCGGCATTGGCCGCAGCGTCAGCGGCTGTGGCCTTGGCCTCCAGCAAATTGGCGCGGGCCTGGGCCAGGTCGGCCTGAACCGTCTCCGGTGCAAAGCGCGCCAGCACCTGGCCGGCCTGCACGCGGTCGCCCACGCTGGCCAGCACTTGCGTGAGCCGCAGGCCACTGGCTTCGCTGCCAATGCTGGCCTCTTGCCAGGCCGTGATGTTGCCGTTGGCCGCGAGCTTGATGGGCACCTCGGCGCGCTCAGGCTTGGCCACCGAGACGGTGAGTGCGGGGCGTGCGCTTGCGCCGGGTGCAGCGCCTGCGGGGGCAGCCGCGGCAGCAGCCGGCGTGGCTTGGTTGCCGCGCATGGACGACAGGCCGACGCCGAGGGCCACCAGCAAGACGGCCGCGATGGCCAGCGGAATGGGTTTGAGCAAAGAGTTTTTCATGGCGATTCGGGTGAGGCTGTTCAGTTCAAGCGATGTCGTTGGGCGAGCAAGTCAGATCAAGGAGTTTGTGTTGAAGCAGCAGCGAAAGGCGCGGCGTCACGCGTCCAGCCGCCGCCCACGGCGCGGTACAGCGCCACCCAGGCGCTTTGGCGTTCTTGCAGCAAGCTGGCTTCAGTGAACTGCGATGCCAGCAGAGTGCGGCGCGCGTCTTCGAGCTCGACCAAGCTGGCCAAGCCAGCCTTGTAGCGCGCCTCGGTGCCGGCAAAAGAAGCGCGGTAGCCGGCCACCGCCGTTTGCACGTCGGTGCTGCGTTCAGCCGTGGCTTGCAGGTTCACCAGCGCGTCCTCGACCTCGCGCACGGCTTGCCGCACCTTGGCGCGGTACAGGGCCACGGCCTCGGTATAGCGCGCTTCGGCGGCTTGCACATTGGCGGCGCGCCGGCCGGCGTCAAACAGCGGCAAAGTCAGCGTCAGCGGGCCGATGGACCAAGCGCCCTGGGTGCTGGTGTCGCCGCCAGAACTCACACTGACTTTGCCGACCGATCCATTCAGGCTCAGGCGTGGAAAGCGCTGCGCTTGCGCGGCGCCGGTGTCCGCGCTGGCGGCGGCCACGTCACGCTCGGCCGCAAACACATCGGGCCGCTGCGCCAGCGCCTGGGCCGGCACGCTGGCCACCGGCAGGGCCGAGGCCAGGTTCAGGGGCGCGGCTGAGGTCTGCAAGGCTTGCAGCAAATCAGCTTCAGCCATGCCGGTCAGCGCCACCAGCGCCTTGGTGCCTTGCGCGCACTGGGCGCGCTGCTGCACCGCGCGGGCATTGGCCTCGGCGGCACTGGCGCGGGCCAGCGCCACGGTGGCCGGCGAGGTAAAGCCGGCGTCGCCGCTGAGTCGGCTCAAGCGTGCGGTTTCAGCGCGCGATTGCGCGTCGGCGCGGGTCACGGCTTCAAGTTGCCGGCAGCTGCGCAGCGCGATGTATTGCGTCGCCACTTCAGCCGCGACCGACACCCGGGCTTCGTGCCAGCCGGCCTCCGCGCCGGCCAGCCGCTGGGCGGCTGCGCTGGCGCTGGCGCGGTTGCCGCCAAACAAATCAATTTCCCAGCTGGCCTGAAAGCCCGCCTGGGCGGTAGTGGTGAGTGGATTGCCAGACGTTTGCGTGGACGGGCCGCGATTGGCGATGACGGCCGCGTCGAGCGTCGGCAAGCTGGCTGCGCCAGCAGCGGTGCGTGCGGCTTGCGCCGTACTGATGCGCGCACGCGCTGACGCCACGCTCGGGCTGACGGCCTGCGCCTGACGGATCAAATCGGCCAGCAGCGGATCGCCCTGCGCGGCCCACCAGCGGCTCAGGTCGCCCAGGTTGCCCTGATGCGGCAGTTGGTTCGGCAGTTGGTGCGGCAGCTGGGCACCGGCAGCTTGCAAAGGCGCCTGCCAGGCGGTCGCGACCTGGGACGGCGCGCTGGTCGGCGGCACGCTGACGGCGCAGGCGCTCAGCGCCAGCAAGGCCGGCACAGCCCAGGCCAGGGCGCTGGAAGGTCGAGCGCGGGTGCGCGCGTGAACCTGCAATTGTGGTGATGACTCAATGGACATGAGAGGCTCGTTTTTTCTTGGGAAAGCGGAAAGCAGAAAGCGAGAAGCGGGAAGTCGGCGTCATCTGCTTGGCCCAGCGCCGGTGGGCTTGGCCAAGCTCAGGCCGACCCAAACACCTTGGCCACCAGCGTCTGCACAGCGTCACGCTCGACCTGCAGCTGTTCAGGGCTGACCTCAGTGGGCTCTTCATTCAGCCGGGCCTGGTGCTGCACCCGGCGCAGCTCGCGGTAGGCGTCGGCCGCATGCTGGCCCACGCCGGCCGGCAACAGCCCGACCTGTTCGGCTCGCTGCAAAAGCGCGATATTGCCCACGTTGTCCACCAGCTCGGGGTGACGGCCAGATTCGGCCAGCACCAAATATTGCACCGCAAACTCGGCATCGACCATGCCGCCCGAGGCGTGCTTGACGTCGAACTGCTCGCCTTCAAACACCGATCGCGCGCCCTGGCCGGGCTTGCGACGCGGCGGGTGGGCGCTGCGCACCTTGGCGCGCATGGCAGCGATTTCCTGGCGCAAGGCATCGGCATCGCGCGGGGTGGTGATGACGGCGCGGCGCACCGCGTCAAAGCGCTCGCGCAAGGCAGGGCTACCCAGCACGCAGCGCGCGCGCGTCATGGCCTGGTGTTCCCAGGTCCAGGCGGTGTTGCTGCCGCGCTGCTGCTGGT
>CAZNQE010000070.1:0-14784 GCA_964575005.1 uncultured Polaromonas sp.
CTGCCCGCCGTTGGCAAACGATGTTTCCATCGCGGCGTAGCGGTTTTTCTCAAACAAGGTGACGGCAAAGCCACGCTTGGCCAGCGCATAAGCCGTGGTGACGCCGGTGATGCCGCCGCCGATGACTGCGATTGATTTCATGATTCAGGTGCTCCAAACGTCTAAGGGATTGGGTGTGCCGCGCACCATGCGCTGCACACGCCCCCTCTGTTTGGTACCTGAGAGATTCACGCCGAGCCCTCGATGTTCATCGAGGGAAGCGCTTGCTCCTGCGGTGTGCGGGCTGACGAAATCGTCCCGCAGCTCTTCAGAGTTCACTGGCCTGACCGGTCCTTTTGCCTGAGAGTTTCCGGGGCGGTTGCTCCTTCGGCGCGGCTGTCAGCAAGCTTCAAACTGGCTGCAGACGTCTCTCCCGATCAGGTTCCTGCTTTGCAGCAGGAGTTAACGCATTATGTCAAAAACCGTTCCGCCAGCAGCGTCCAGTAGGCCGAGCCCACCGGAATGTTGGCATCGTCAAAGTCGTAGCCAGGGTTGTGCACCATGCATGCGCCATGCCCGCCTGTGGCCTCGTTGCCGTTGCCAATGAGCAAGTAACTGCCGGGCACTTCGTCGAGCATGAAGGCAAAGTCTTCGCTGCCCGTCAGCGGTTCGGTTTGCAGTACCACACGCTCGGCGCCCACCAGTTCGAGCGCCACCTCGCGTGCAAAGTCTGTCTCGGCTTGGGTGTTGACCAGCACGGGATAGCCACCCTGAAAATCCACCTGCGCCGTGACGCCATAACTCTGCGCTTGCAGGCCCACCAGTTCCTGAATGCGCCGCTTCAAGGTCTTGTGCACGTCGCGGTCCAGCGAACGCACGCTGAGCTTGAGCGTGGCTGTGTGCGGAATCACATTGTTGGCCTGACCGGCATTGAAAGCGCCAACCGTGATGACCGACATCTGAAGCGGCGCCACATTGCGCGAGACGATGGTCTGCAAGCCCATCACGATGGCTGCGCCTGCGACCACCGGGTCAGCAGCGAACTGCGGCATGGCACCGTGGCCACCCACGCCTTGCAGCGTGATGATGATGTTCTCGCTGGCCGCCATCAAAGGGCCATCGCGAAGCAGCAGCGTGCCGGGTTTGAAGCCTGGCATGTTGTGCATAGCAAAAATCGCATCGCAAGGGAACTGCGTGAACAGCCCGTCCTGCATCATCTTTTTGGCGCCGCCCAGGCCTTCTTCAGCTGGCTGAAAAATCAGGTTCAGCGTGCCATTGAACTTGCCTTTTTCAGCGAGTTGCTTGGCAGCGGCCAGCAGCATGGCCGTATGGCCGTCATGGCCGCAGGCGTGCATCAGGCCGGCGTGCACGCTGGCGTGTGGCAGGCCGGTGGCTTCATGAATGGGCAGCGCGTCCATGTCGGCGCGCAGGCCCAGGCGCTTGCTGCCGGTGCCGAGGCGCAACTGGCCCACCACACCCGTGCCGCCCAGGCCGCGGGTGACTTCATAGCCCCAGGCGCTCAGGCGCTCGGCCACCAGGTCGCTGGTGCGAAATTCTTTAAACCCCAACTCAGGGTGGCGATGGATGTCGCGCCGGAGCTGGACGAATTCTTCAGTGCTCACGCTCATGGCTTACTGCGGCTGCAGGTCGATGGACTTGGCAATGGCGCGGAACTGCGCCGTGCCGTCTGCGTAGACCTTGGTCACTGCTGCGAGCGCTTGCGGCTTGGCGAGCAACAGGCTGTTGGCCTCCAGCGTCGTGCGCACATTGGCGTCGCCCAAGGTGTCGCTCAAGGCCTTGTGCAGCGCCTGCACCACCGGCTCAGGCGTGTCTTTCTTGACGAAGTAACCCGTCCAGATCGTGAACTTGAAGTCCTTCAGGGACTTGCTCTCCGTGATGGCCGGGAAGTCCTTCACGCCGTCCAGGCGTTCGGCATTCAGCATGGCCAGCACCTTGACGCGGTTGGTCTTGTGCAGCTCTTCAAAGTTCTTGCCGTAGGGGGCCAGGAAAATATCGACCTGGTTGCCAATGATGTCTTGCACCGCAGGCGCAGCACCTTTATAGGGCACGTGAATCATGGGGATGCCGGTGACCTTGGACAGTTGCTCGCCCAGCAGGTGATAGAAGGAGCCGGGGCCGACGCTGGCATACGTTACGGGCTTGCCAGCGGCAGCCTGCTTCTTGGCGTAGGCGAGGAATTCATCAACGCTGTTGGCTGGCAATTCCTTGCGCGCCACCACAGCGATTTGCGCCGACGCAATCATCTGCACCAGGCGGAAGTCTTCGCTCTTGAACTTGACCGCCGCGTTGGCCAGCGGCGAGAGGATCAACTCATTGGGCGAGCCCTGAAAGATCATGTAACCGTCGCTGGGTGCGGCCAACACTTTTTGCGCTGCAATCGCGCCGCTGGCGCCACCCAGGTTGTCCACGATGACCGGCTGGCCCAGGTTCTTGCCAAGGGCGGTGTTGACACTGCGTGCGATCACGTCAGACAAGCCGCCCGCCGGGTAAGGCACCAGCAGCATGACGGGCTTGCTGGGAAAGGCCTGCGCGAACGCGGCACCCGTCAACATCAAACCGGAGAAAACGGCCGCAGCGCGGCGCAGGAAACTTGGGGAACTGGCGGTCATGGGCTCGGCTTTCAAAAAGAGGTGAAAGGGATCAAACAGCAAACAGGTAGCGAAAGGTCGAAAGGTAAAAGGTCATTTCGATGGAACTCATCGTAGAAGCCTCAAAAACCTGTGTCCAATGCATAATTTTCTTGATAATGATTCATATACCGCATAGCCAGACAAAAGGGCCCGCGCATGAACATCCGTCACCTTGAGCATTTCATCGCCGTCGCTGCCACGGGCTCTTTCAGCCGGGCAGCCGAGCAGTTGTTCATCACGCAGTCGGCCCTGAGCCGCAGCATCCAGGCGCTGGAGTCTGAAGTCGAAGGCTTGTTGCTGGACCGCGTCGGCAAGCGCAATGAGCTGACGCCGCTGGGCCGGCAAGTCGCTGAGCGGGCGCGGCGCATCGTGCTGGAAGCGTCGGAGCTTAGGCGCGGCGCCGAGCTGATGCGCCAGGCCAGCGCTGGCGTGATGCGCGTGGGGCTGGGCTCGGGGCCGGGCGCGATTTTGATGACACCGCTGATGTGCCACATGGCGCAGAACCATCCGCAGGTGCGGGTGCGCATAGCGCGGGGCACGACGGAACTGCAGCTGGTGCAGTTGCGGGCGCGGCAGCTGGATGCGCTGATTGTGGACAAGCGCCGTGTGATGCCGGATGCGGACCTGAACATTGAGCCGGTGGCTGAGATGAGGGCGGGCTGGGTGGTGCGCACAGGCCACCCGCTGCTGAGCAAGCGCAGCGTGACGCTGGCTGACTTGTTTGCTTATCCGATTGCGACCACGCCGCTGTCTGATGAGGTGACGCGTTTGCTGGTGACGCAGTACGGGGCTAAGGCGAATCCGGCGCAGATGGCGACGCTGGAGTGTGATGACGTGGGTGGGCTGATTGATGTGGTGGAGCGGACGGATGCTGTGTTTTTGGGCGTGATGGCTGCGGCTAGGGCTGGGATGGACGCTGGCCGCTTGGCGCCGCTGGCGGTGAAGCCGGCGCTGAAGGCGACGGCGTCGTTTGCTTATGTGACCTTGGCGGGGCGCAGTGAGGCGCCGGTGATGGGGATATTGCGGGAGTTTGTGGCGCAGCGGATGGTGGATTGAGGGGAGCCCTCCGCGCCTCGTTCGGGGGACGGTCGCCGGTCGGTCCGGGGGCGGGCGACCTCATGGTGGGTACCACAAATCGGCCGCCCGCCCCCGGACCGACCAGCGACCTCAGTTCCACATATGGGCTGCCCGCCCCCGGCAGGCTCGCGGCCTTTCTGTTGCTTTAGACGCCTAAGTAGCCTGCGAGGTCTGGATGCCGTGCGAGGCTTTCTGCGGGGCCTTGCAAGACTGCTTGCCCTTTTTGCAGCACGATGCCGCGGTTGCTGCGCGACAGCACTTTGTGCCAGTCCCGGTCCACGATCAATACCGCCATGCCGCCGGTTTTGATGTCGTCAATCACGCGCCAGATCTCGGCCACGATGAGCGGGGCCAGGCCCTCGGTCGCTTCGTCCAGGATGATGAGATCCGGGTGCGTCATCAGTGCGCGGCCGATGGACAACATTTGTTGTTCGCCGCCTGAGAGTTGGCTGCCCAGGTTGTTCACGCGTTCGGCCAGGCGCGGGAAGGTTTTCATCACGCGCTCGTAGGTCCAGTCGGCGCGGCCGTCGCGGCCGCGGCGGGCCGCCATGACCAGGTTTTCGCGCACGCTGAGGTTGCCGAACACGCCTCGACCTTCAGGCACATAGGCCACGCCCTGACGTGCCACATCGTGCGGGCGCGCTTTGGAAATGTCGTGCCCGAACAAGCTGATGCGTCCGTCACGCTGCGTGACATGCCCCAGCAGCGTGCGGATCAGCGTGCTTTTGCCCATGCCGTTACGGCCCAGGAGGCCGATGGTTTCGCCCTGCCTGATTTCAAGGTCCACGCCATGCAGCACGTGGCTGCTGCCATACCAGGCGTGCAGGCCTTGGGCTTCCAGAATGATTTCGTTGGCGGCCATCAGTGGTCTCCTAAGTACGCGCTTTTCACATCGGCGTTGTTACGCACTTCGTCGGGCGTGCCCGCTGCAATGACGCTGCCGTTGACCATGACCGTGATGCGGTCGGCGATGCGGAACACCGCATCCATGTCGTGCTCGACCAGCAGCACCGCGTGGTCTTGCTTGAGGTCTTGCAGCAGTTGCAGCATGCGTTCGGTTTCGTCCGCCCCCATGCCGGCCAGCGGCTCGTCGAGCAGCAGCACGCGCGGCGCGGTGGCCAGGCACATGGCAATTTCAAGCTGGCGCTTTTGGCCGTGGCTTAGCAAGCCGGCCTGGCGTTCGAGCATGAGGCCCAGACCCACACGCTCGGCGGCGCTGCGACCAGCCGTCATGGCCGGGCCTTCGGCTTGCGCATCGCGCCACCAGGCCCAGGGCTGCTGAAAGCGCGCCTGCGCCGCCAAGCGGCAGTTCTCCAGCACCGTGAAGCTGGGGAAGATGGTGTTGCGCTGGTAGCTGCGGCCCAGGCCGGCGCGGGCGCGGCGCGGCTGCGTCCAGGCAGAAATGTTTTCACCCAGCAACTCGACCTCGCCAGACGACGGCGGGAACTCGCCGGAGAGCAGATTGATCAGAGTGGACTTGCCAGCGCCATTGGTACCGATGACGCCATGCACGCTGCCGCGTGTCAGCTCCAAAGACACTTGGTTGACGGCGACCAGGCCGCCCCAGCGGCGCGTCAGGGCGCGACCGCGCAGCAAGACTTCAGGCGTCTTGGAATTCATGACAGCGCTCATGGCTGAACTCCTTGTGGACTACGCAGGCCCTGGCCCAGCAGACGCCCGGCCAGGCGTTCACGCAGTTGCCCCGGCAAGCCCACCAGACCGCGCGGCATGAAGGCCACGCAGGCAATGATGCTCATGCCCAAGCCCAGATGCCAGTGCTTGGCAAAGCTGCCAAAAATTGCTTCGGATTTGAAAAACTCTTGCAGCAAAGCAAACGCGAACGCGCCCACCAATGCACCGCGCAAATGCCCCAAGCCGCCCAAGATGATCATGACCAGCACGGCGCCGCTCAGGTGCCAGCTCATGAGCTCGGGGTTGACGTAGCCGTCTTTGATGGCAAACAAAAAGCCGGCCCAGCCTGCGATAGCGCCGGAAAGCGTGAAGGCCGCCAGCTTGTACGGGTACACCGAAAAGCCGGTGGCGCGCATGCGCTGCTCGTTCACGCCGATGCCGGCCAGCGCACGGCCAAAGGGTGAGCGCAAGACCAGCGTCAGCAGCACAAAAGCCGCCAGCAGGCTGGCCCAGATGAAGCCGTACAAATGGCCGGGCTTGTCCAGGTCAATCCAGCCCAGCGCGGGCTTGGCGTAAAGGTAAACGCCGTCGGTGCCGCCGCCCAATGGCGTGTCATGCACCACGTAATACGCCATCTGCGCAAAGGCCAGCGTGACCATGATGAAGTACACGCCCTGCGTGCGAAGCGACAGTGCGCCCACAGCCAAGGCAAACAGTGCAGCAGCGGCAATCGCCGCCAGCAGCAAAAGCGGCAGTGAAGGCATGCCGTCAGCCGGCGACAGCAGCACCGCCGCATAAGCGCCAATGCCAAAGAACGCCGCCTGCCCAAAGCACACCAGGCCGGTGCTGCCGACCAGCAATTCAAGGCTGAGCGCGAGCAGCGCGTAGATCATGATTTTGGCTACAAGGTCCATGCCGTAGCTGCCCCCAAAAAAGGGCCACAGCGCCAGCAAGCCAAAGCTCATGGCCACAAAAAAGAATCGAGAGTTCAGGGAGTTCATCGCATCGTTTCCTTTACGCCGTCAAGCCTTGAACAAGCCGTTCGGCCGCCACAGCAATATCAAAGCCATCAGCACATAGACCAGCACGCCAGCAGCTTCCGGCAGCAGCACCTTGCCAAAGGTGTCCACAAAGCCAATGAGCAAGGCCGCGAGCATGGCGCCGCGAATCGACCCGATGCCGCCGATGACCACCACCACAAAACAGATGATGAGCACCGAGTTGCCCATGCCCGGGTACACGCTGGAGACAGGCGCGGCAATCATTCCAGCAAAGGCGGCCAGGCCCACGCCTGCGGCAAACACGATGCGGTACAGCAAGGTGATGTCGATGCCCAGGCTCTGCACCATCTCGCGGTTGAAGGTGCCGGCGCGGATCATCATGCCCAGGCGCGTGCGCGTGAAGACAAACCACATGGCCAGGGCCAGCGCCAGGCACACGCCGCTGATCACCAGCCGGTACACCGGGTAAGTCATCAGCTCGCCGAGCGGCAGCACGCCGTCCAGGCTGGGCGGTGGCTTGACGCCATGCACGTCGTCGCCCACCAGCAGGCTCCTGAACTCTTCAAACACGAGGATCAGGCCGTAGGTCATCAAGACCTGCTGCAAGTGCTCGCGGTTGTAGAGGTAGCTGAAGAACACCCATTCGAGCACGTAGCCCAGCAGCACCGACAGCACCAGGCCGATGCCGAGCACGCTGAAAAAGCCGCCGCCAAAGCTGCTGGCCACCACCGGCGCCAGGCCGTAGGCCATGTAGGCGCCGATCATGTAGAAGCTGCCGTGCGCCAGATTGATGACGCCCATGATGCCGAAGATCAGCGTGAGGCCAGAGGCCACCAGAAATAAAAGCAATCCGTACTGAAGTGAATTCAGACACTGGATGAGAAAGGTGACGAGGTCCATGGCGATTTAAAGCTTGCAGCCACGACCGGGATCGGCCAGGCCTTTGGAGGCCACGCTGACCATCACGTTTTCTTTACCAACCACTTTGCGCAAGTAGATGTCTTGCACGGGGTTGTGGCTTTTGGAAATCGTGAAGGTGCCGCGCGGGCTGTCAATCTTGGCCTTGCGCACGGCGTCGCCAAAGCCAGCGATGTCTTTGGCGTTGCCTTTGGTCGCTGTCAGGCCAATGGCCAGCATCTGCGCTGCGTCATAGCCTTGCACGGCGTAAACGTCTGGCTGCAGCTTGAACGATTTGGCGTAGGCCAGACGGAAAGCCTGGTCGCGCTTGATGGCCAGGCCGTCTGCGTAGTGCAGCGTGGTCAGCAGGCCGTCGGCGTCAAGGCCCTGCGCTTCCAGCGTGCCGTCCGTCAAAAAGCCGGAGCCGTAGAGCGGGATGCTTTTCTTCAGGCCAGCGGCTGCATAGTCTTTAACAAACTTGACCGCACCGCCACCGGCAAAAAAGGTGAAAACGGCATCCGGTTTGGCGGCAGCAATTTCAGTCAGCAGCGCCTGGAACTCGACGTTGGGAAAGGGCAGGCTCAATTCCTTGATGACCTTGCCACCGTTTTTCTCAAAGCCTTCCTTGAAGCCTTGCGCGGCTTCGTCACCGGCGGCGTACTTCCAGGTGATGGAGACCATGCGCTTGTGGCCTTGCTTGGCGGCGACTTCGCCCATGGCGTAGCCCGGCTGCCAGTTGCTAAAGCTCGAGCGGAAGATGTTGGCTGCGCACATGGGGCCGGTCACGGCTGCTGCGCCTGCGTTAGGCACGATGAGCAAAGTGCCCGACTCCTTGGCGCTCTTGGCCATGGCCATGGCCACGCCGCTGTGCACGGTGCCGATGATCACGTCCACGTTGTCGCGCTTGATCAGCTTGTTCATGTTGTCGGTGGCCTTGGACGGATCGCTCTCGTCGTCCACACGCACAAACTCCACTTCGCGGCCGGCGATCTTGCCGCCCTGCTCCGTCACGTAGAGGCGAAAGCCGTTGTCAATCGCGGTGCCGAGTGCGGCAAAGGTGCCGGTGGCCGGCAGCATGAATCCGACCTTGAGCTTGGCCGGCGCCTGCGCCATGGCCATGGGAACTGCCAGCGTGACGGCAGCGGAAATGAAGGCGCGGCGAGAAATTTCAAAGATATTCATGGGGTTTGTCTCCTGGGATGGTCCGGTCATTGCCGGGTTTTTAAAAAATGGGGGTGACTCGCATCAAGGCTTCGTTCACACAATGGAAGAAGGGTGTTTTGCGAGCGGCGTGACCGTGATTTGCATGAACGGGAAAAGAGGCAGCTTGGACAAAATGTCATGCAATTCATCATTGCTGGGCACATCAAGCACGCTGTAGTTGGCGTACTCGCCGACCACGCGCCACAGGTGGCGCCATTTGCCTTCTTGCTGAAGCGCTTGCGAATAGGCCTTTTCTTCTGCCTTTATGCGGGCGGCCTCTTGAGAAGGCAGGCTGGCGGGAATATTGACGACCATGTGGACGAGGTAAAGCATTGCGTGGCTTTCTAAGTTTGCGAATTTGCGGATGTCGGGTTTGCGCTAGGCGCGGATGACGCTGGCAGAGCTGTTAGTGGCGGTAGTGCTGGACAAAAAGTCCAGGATCGCGCGATTGAAAGCTTGCGGTGCTTCCAGGTTTGACAGATGCGAAGCGGGTAGAACGACGGTTCGGGCATCGGCGATATCGGCTTGCATAGCCTGCGCATCAGCCACCGTGGTCACGGGATCCAATGCCCCTGCAACCAGCAAGGTGCGGACTTTGATACGGCCCAAATCGGCCCGCAGGTCTGACAGCGCCAGGGCCTGGCAGCAAGATGCGTAGCCCTCTGGACCGATCCCGGCCAGCACCGCCTGCACGCCTTGCACTGTGGCGAGCTGCGCCTGCACAAAGGCAGGACTGAACCATCGCCCTGGCGCTGAATCCGCGAGCGCCTGCATACCCCCACTGCCACCTTCCCGCACCGCTGAAGCACGGTCTTGCCATGCCCGAAAGGTGCCAATGCAGGCCGCACTGTTGCAAACGGCCAGTGATTGCAAACGCTCACCAGCGTAGGCACCCAGCCACAGGCCCGTGTGGCCGCCCATGGACACACCGCAAAAAGCCGCCGTCGGTATTTGCAGCGCATCCAAGATGGCGAGGACATCGCGGCCCAAGCCTTCGACGGTATAGGGACCTGGTGTGGCGACGCTGCCGCCATGACCCCGCGTGTCGTAGCGGATGACGCGGTAGGCCTTGGAGAACTCCGCTACCTGGGGCGCCCACATCTCCAGGGTTGTGCCCAGCGAGTTGCTGAGCACAAGGGGCGGTGCATCCACATCTCCGTCAATGGCCACCCGAAACAGGCCGCGTGCGGTGTTTAAAACCATGCTGGGTCAGCCTTGATCGCCACCACCCACAGGCAATACCGTGCCGGTGATGTAAGACGAGCGGTCAGACGCCAAAAAGAGGATGGCCTCGGCCTGCTCATCGAGCGTGCCGTAGCGCTTCATCAAGGTGCTGGAAACGGTTTGGTCCACGATTTCTTGGTACCAGCCCTTTTCTTTGCGGCTGGGGCGCGCTGCGTTGCGGGGTATGCGGCGCGGTGGCGCTTCGGTACCGCCTGGCGCCACCGCATTGATGCGGATGCCGCGCTCGCCGTTTTCAAAGGCGAGGCAAGCCGTCAACGCATTGACACCGCCCTTGGCAGCGCCATAAGGCACGCGATTGACACTGCGGGTGGCGATGGACGACACATTGACGATAGAGCCCTTTTTCTTCTTCAGCATGTAGGGCAGCACCGCACGGCAGCACCACAGCGTCGGAAACAAGGAGCGACGTACTTCGGCCTCGATTTCAGTCGGGTCGTAGTGCTCAAAGGGCTTGGTCCAGATGGTGCCGCCCACGTTATTGACCAAAATATCGATGCGGCCAAAGGCCTCGAAAGTCTTGGCTGCAGCTTGCTCTGCACCTTCAAACTTCTCAAGGTCGGCCTCGATGGAAATGACATCGTTGGTGGCCGACAAGCGGTGACGCAGGTCATGCACCAGTGGGGAACGGTCCACCAGCGCCAGGCGCGCGCCTTGCGCTGCGGCCAGCTCGGCGACCCGTTCACCGATACCTTGTGCAGCCCCGGTGATCAGCATCACCTGGCCTTTGAATTGATCATTCATCGTGCTCTTTCTTAGGCGCCAGTCACCGCGGTGGTGTCGGCTGACGCAAATTTTTCGTAATAGAACTGCGCAGGCTCAATGCCGGCGGCTGCAAAGTGCTTTTGCACCGCATCCACCATGGGCGGTGGGCCGCACAGGTACACATCCACATTGCCCTGGTGCAAGACCTCGGGCGGCATGTGCTGCGTCACATATCCCTGGCGCGGGTGCGCTGTTTGCGGGTCAGCCACACAGGTGGAAAAGCTGAAGCCCTTGAGGCGCGAGGCGTGGTCTTCCAGGCGGTCCACCATCACCAAATCCTGGTCGCGGGTCACGCCATAAATCAGGTGAATCGGTTGCGTGAGTTCTTGCTTCGTCAGCACTTCCAGCATGGAGAGAAACGGCGCCAAGCCCGTACCACCCGCCAGCATCAGCAGCGGTCGGCTCACGGGTCGCAAATAAAAGCTGCCCAGCGGGCCGGTCAACTGCAACTTTTGCGCGGGCAGCGCGTCTTTCAGCCAGCTGGTCATCAAGCCGCCGGCGACATGCTTGATGAAAAAACGCAGGCTCGCACTGCCCGGTGCCGAGCTGAACGAATACGAGCGATGTTTGTCGCTGCCAGGGACCCCGATGTTCACGTACTGCCCCGGCAAAAACACAGGCGCATCCTGAGAACTGTCCAGCACCAGCTCGTAGGCCGAATCCTCAAAGCGCACCACCTCCCGCACCGAAGCCGAAAACTGCGCCGTGCCCGTTTTGCAAGCCGTCGAGGGGACGGGAACCGCAATCACGCAGTCCGAGCTGGGCACCATCTGGCAGGTCAGCACCAGGCCCTTGGCGGCTTCATCCTGCGTCAGGGCATCGTCGATGTAGTCATCCCCCATGTCATAGCTGCCGCTTTCGGCGCGGCATTTGCAGGTGCCGCACACGCCGTCGGAGCAATCCATGGGCAGGTTGATGCGCTGTCTGAAAGCGCTGTCGAGCACTTTTTCGTTGGCACCGCAGTCGATGAAACGGGTCACGCCGTCCTCGAAGTTCAGTGCAATGCGGTAGCTGGTCATCTCGGTCTTTCCTCGGCTTCAAAGGTGGTAGATGTCAATGACCTGATGGATGTAGTCGTCCTTCAAGACGATCTTTTTGCGCGTGATGAGGAAGCTGCCGTCAGCCTGTTCCCGAAGCGTCAAAAAGGTCGTGCCAAAGAAATGGCTGGTCACCTTGTAGCGATGGCTCAAGGTGTGGAAGTTGTAGCGAAGCTCCACCGAATCGCCCTGCTCTGCCAGCACCTCGACATTGCTCACCATGTGGCTGGTGCGCGGCTCCGGCATCGACGCGCTGGAGCGCTCCGTTTTGATGCGGAACACACGGTCTTCCAGGCCATTGCGGTTGGGGTAGTAAATGAGCGAAATCTGGCTCTGCGGATCGTCCGTGAGCTGATCGTCGTCGTCCCACGCTGGCATCCAGTAGGTGGCTTCGGGGGCATAGAGTTCCAGCCACGCCTCCCAGTTGCGATCGTCCAGAAGGCGCGCCTCGCGGTAAAGGAAGGCGCAGATGGCTTCGTAGCGGGCGCTCATGACTGGGCTCCTTCGCGCTCGGCCTGGACGGCTTTGCGCAGGGTTTTTGCCCAGTAGTCGTGCTGGCAGACAAATAGGCCTTCGTCTTCGCTGCGGCCGCCGCTGATCAGCGGGTTCATGCCCATGGCCTTGGCGTTGTCGTCAGGCCCTTGCAGCCAAAGCGGTGCGCCCCGGCTCAAATCGTTCCAAGGCGCCGCCTTGCCCTGGTAGCCCTCTTGGCAAGAGCGGAACTCTTCCAGATCGTCCGACGTGCCCATGCCGGACACGTTGAAAAAATCCTCGTACTGGCGAATACGCAAGGCGCGGTCTTCTGCGCTTTCACCCTTGGGTGCAAAGCAGTAGATGGTGATCTCTGTCTTGTCCACGCTGATCGGTCGGGTCACCCGGATCTGGGTGGAGAACTGGTCCATCAAATACACGTTGGGGTAGAGGCACAAATTGCGGGTCTGACCCACGATCAGGTCGGCAGTGGCTTCACCCAGGCGGGCCTTGATTTCGTCACGCTGCTTGAAGACCGGACGCACCTCGGGGTTCATGGTCTGGGTCCACAACAGAATGTGGCCGTTTTCGAAGCCGTAGACACCGCCCAGGCTTTTGCTCCAGCCGTTGGCGTCCACTGCTTTGGTGCCACCGTCTTTGCGACGGCCCATCGTGGCCGCGTAGTTCCAGTGGACGGAGCTGACGTGGTAGCCGTCGCTGCCGTTTTCCATCTGCAACTTCCAGTTGCCATCAAAGGTGTAGCTGGAGCTGCCGCGCAGAACTTCCAGACCATTCGGTGCCTGGTCCACGATCTGGTCGATGATGACTTTGGTGTCTCCGAGATAGTCCTGGAGAGGCTGCACATCGGCGTTCAGGCTACCAAACAGAAAGCCTTTGTAACTCTCAAATCGGGCGACCTTTTTCAGGTCGTGCGAACCCTCTTTGTTGAACTGCACCGGGTACTCGGTGGTCTTCTCGTCTTTGACTTTGAGCAGCTTGCCCGTGTTGCCAAAGGTCCAGCCGTGGAAGGGGCAGGTAAAGCTACCCTTGTTGCCATGCTTCTTGCGGCACAGCATGGCACCCCGGTGCGCGCAAGCGTTGATGACGGCGTTCAGGTTTCCGTCCTTGCTGCGCGTGATGACGATGGGCTGGCGGCCGATGGTGGTTGTGAAGTAGTCGTTGATCTCAGGGATCTGGCTTTCATGCGCCAGGTAGACCCAGTTGCCCTCAAAGATGTGTTTCATCTCGAGCTCGAACAGCGCGGGGTCAGTGAAGACGTCGCGCCGGCAGCGGAACACGCCGTGGGCATGGTCGTCCTGCAACGCGGAGTCCAGAAACTTTTCGACGTCGCCGTAAGCAGGCGCAGTGATGGTCGTGGTCATGGCCATGTCCTTTTGAGGTGAGTGCGAGTGCGCTTCAAGCGGCCAGACGGGGGCGGTCCACCAACTGGTTGTCCACGCCATTGACCAGGCCGCTGAGCGAGATGTCGAACACGATCTCGGCAAATGGACCTTTCAAGCCATGTGCCTGGATGCTGGCTGCGTCGGTGCGCTCCAGCAGCGGGGGCACCAGACCTTCGCGGGTGGCGTAGGCGAAGTCGTCATTGACCAGCGGGTCGCCATCAATGTTGATTTGCGTGGTCAGCTTGCGGTGGCCATCAGCGGTCACAAAAAAGTGGATGTGCGCCGGGCGGTTGCCGTGACGTCCCAGCTGGTTCAGCAGGGCTTGGGTCGGGCCGTCAGGTGGGCAGCCGTAGCCAACCGGCACGATGCTCTGGCATTTGTAGCGACCCTGGGCATCGGTGAAGATGGTGCGGCGCATGTTGAAGGGTTGCTGCTCACCTGTGGGGTCAAAGTGCGAATAAAAGCCCTTGGTGTTGGCGTGCCAGACTTCGACCTTGGCGTTGGGCAGGGGCTTGCCGTCAGCGCCACGCACGGTGCCGTGCATGATGAGCGTGTGGCCGGCGGTGTCCAGGCCGTCATCCAGACGGGCAAAGCCTTTGGCCTCGGGGGCGCCCGCCACATACAGCGGGCCTTCGATGGTGCGGGGCGTGCCGTTGAGAACGCCGAGCGCGGCATCTTCTGCATCCATGCGCATGTCAAAGAAGCGGTCCAGGCCCAAGCCCGGCGACAGCAAGCCAGCCTCGCTCCGTGCGCCCAGTTGGTTGACATACGCAATGCCAGCCCAGTATTCGTCGGACGTGATGTTCAGGTCATCAATGGCTTTGAACAAGTCGGACAGCAGGCGATGGACGATCGCTTTGGTGCGGTCATTGCCGCCGGCCTGCGTCAGGCCACTGGCCAAGCGCAAAAAGTCCTGAACTTCGGTGGTGTTGAAAATGGAAGCGCTCATGGTTGTCTCCTAAGGTCGATGTAAAAAAACAGGGGGGAATAAAAACGGGAAAGCGGGGGGAAAGAACTTAAACAGGGGCTGCTGCAGATGCGCTCACGCTGGTGCGATTGCGGTCACGCCGGAAAAACTGAACACGGTCTTCATCCAGCGTGATGCCCAAGCCGGGGCCAGTAGGCAGTTCGAGATGAAAGTTCTGATAAACCAAGGGCTGGGTCAGAATTTCTTCAGTGATCAAGAGGGGGCCGAAGAGCTCGGTGCCCCAGCGCAACTCGCGAAAGGTTGAAAAGACATGGGCAGAAGCGATGGAGCCCACAGCACCCTCCAGCATGGTTCCGCCATAGAGAGCGATTTGGGCCGAATCCGCAATCGCTGCCACCTGCTGGGCCGCTTGGAGCCCGCCGGACTGTTCGGTCTTGATGGCGAACACATCAAGACCGAACAGTCCGGCGGCCTCCAAGTGGCCTCAGCATTGTCTCA
>CAZNQE010000071.1:0-14551 GCA_964575005.1 uncultured Polaromonas sp.
ACCAGGGACCTACGGATTAACAGTCCGGCGCTCTACCAACTGAGCTATTGAGGAATGAAGCCTCAGATTATAGCGTGACTTTTTTGCTGTTCTGCTTCGACAGTCTCGAAATTTCATCTTGCAGTTGCCGGGCCTCTTGCTCGGGCTTGGCTGCGGCCACCAGTGCGCGCACAACGGCCACCGATCCGACGCCGCTGGCCATGACGTCAGGCAGGCGCGCCGCGTCAATGCCGCCGATGGCGACCAGCGGGTAGTCGCGCAGCACAGCGCTGTAAGCGTTCAGCCGGCCCGGGCCTTGGGCTGCAGTGGTCATGCGCTTCAAGGTGGTGGGGTAGACCGCGCCCATGGCGATATAGCTGGGCGCGTGCTGGTCGGCGCGCAGCATTTCGGCATAGCCGTGCGTGCTCAGGCCGAGCCGCAGGCCGGCTGCTTTGATGGCGGCGAGGTCGGCAGTGTCCAGGTCTTCCTGGCCGAGGTGAACGCCGTAGGCGCCGGCGGCAATCGCCGCTTGCCAGTGGTCGTTGATGAAGAGCAGGGCGCCTGTGCCTTCAACAGCTTTGACGGCTGCAGTGACTTCGTTTTGTACAGCCTTCGCGTCGTCAGACTTGAAGCGCAGTTGCACCGTCGGCACACCAGCGCGCGCCATGCGACCAACCCAGGCCGCGTCGGGCAGAACGGCATACAGGCCAAGCACTTTGGGGCAGGGTGCAAAGCCTTCTGCCCGCGGAAATGGCTTCACGCCAAAGTCTGCGGGCATCGTGGGCCATTGCGTGGTGTCAAAGCTGCCGCTGCGCTCGCTCTGCTTTAGCCACGCGCTGGCCACACAGTCGGCGTCGTGGGGCAAAAAATTCATCTGCAAGCAGGCTTCGCGCGCGGCGCGGAAAACAGGCGAAGCGTGCGGGCTGCTTTCGCCGTACACCGCAGGTGCATCTAGGCCGAAGGTGCTTTGGTGCACCAGCACGATGGCCTTGATCGCCTCGGTGTGGTCGAAGCCGTGCAAAGCAAAATTCATTCAATGCTCCTGATGCCAGAACGGCGTGCCCAAAACGGGCGTGCTCGGCTGCGCGGCTTCTTGCGCCGTCATCACGCCCGCCTCACGTGCACTGCGGCCGGCTTGCACCGCGTCAGCAAAGGCGCCAGCCATTCGCACCGGGTCCTGCGCCAGCGCCACGGCGGTGTTGAGCAGCACGCCGTCAAAGCCCCATTCCATCACCTGGCAAGCGTGCGAGGGCAGGCCCAAGCCGGCGTCCACGATCATGGGCACGTCCAGCCGCTCGCGCAGCGCTTGCATGGCATACGGGTTGATCGGCCCTTTGCCTGTGCCAATCGGCGCGGCCCAGGGCATGACCGCTTGGCAGCCCACGTCCACCAATTTTCGGCACAGCACCAGGTCTTCGGTGCAGTAGGGCAAGACCTTGAAGCCGTCCTTGATCAAGTAGGCCGCGACCTCGGGCAACTGCAAGGTGTCGGGCTGCAGCGTGTAGTCGTCGCCGATCAGTTCGAGCTTGATCCAGTCGGTGGCAAACACCTCGCGCGCCATTTGCGCGGTGGTGATGACTTCTTGCACGCTGTGGCAACCGGCCGTGTTGGGCAGCACGGGAATGGCGAGCTTTTTCAGCAGTTCCCAAAAGCCATTGCTGGCCTCGGGTGACACCGCGCCTTGCCTGCGCAGCGATGCCGTGACCATGGCCGGCTTGGCGCGAAGCAGTGCCGCTTCCATCACGCTGGGCGACGGGTAGCGCGCGGTGCCCAGCATCAGGCGGCTTTGAAAAGTTTCGCCGTAAAGAACGAGCGGTGCGGAAGAGGGCGTTTGCATGGGCAACTCGAAAATCAAATGGGAATAAAGAAGGTCAGCCGCCTGTGATAGGCGCAATGACTTCCAGCTGGTCGCCGGCCTTGAGCAACGTTGCGTCATAGCGTTGCTTGGGGACAAATTGAAGATTTATTGCCGCAGCAAATGGCGGCTTCGCATCTACCTGGGCCAGGGCGTCAGCCAGCGTGGCGCCGTCGGCGATGTCAATGGCTTGGCGATTCACAAAGATTTGCATGAGGTCGCTCTTCACACTGCGCAGGGCGCGTTCACATTCAGGTCAAAGCGGATGGCCAATGGGCTTTCGCCGGTGTGGACCAACTCCAGAACCACGTCGAGCAAGGCGGGGGAAATCAAAAAGCCGTGGCGATACAGGCCATTGATTTGCAAGCAGCGCGGCGCCATAAAACGCAGCGCAGGCAGGTTGTCGATCAAAGCCGGACGGCATTGGGTGGAGATTTCAAGAAGCCGCGCTTCGGCAAAGCCGGAATGCACGGAGTAAGCAGCACTGAGCAGCTCCAGGGCCGAACGCACGCTGGCCGCAGACATGTCTTCGGACTCAATTTCCGTCGCGCCAATAACGAAGACATGGTCTTCTTTGGGCGCGATGTACAGCGGGTAACGCGGATGTACCAGGCGTACCGGCCGCAGCAGTGTGACTTCTGGCGCTTGCACACGCACCACCTCGCCGCGCACACCACGCAGGCCTGCCCACTCTGGCTTGGCGCCCAGCCCTCGGCAATCGAACACCCAGTCAGGCTGGCCTGGCTCGCCGGGGCTGAATTCTTCAGGCGCGCGTGGGCTGTTCCAGTGCATCTCCACGCCAAGTTTGGTCAACTGATCAAGCAGGGCGCTCAGCAATTGCCGGTTGTCCAACTGGCCTTCGCCCGGCAGGTACAAGCCTTGGGTAAAGCGGGCAGCCAGCGCGGGCTCCAGATCTGCGAGTGCCGCGCCGTCCAGCGTTTGCGCTGGCTCAAGCGTTGGCATGGCCTGCACTGTCGCCTCCATTTGCCGCGTGAAGCGCGCCGCCTCTGCAGCGTCTTGCCTGTGCCAGACGATGAGCGTGCCGTTTTGCTGGAAGAAGGTGTGCTGGTCCAGTTGGGCGATCAACTCGGGCCAGCGCTTGAGGCCGTGGCTGCCCATGCGCACCACGCTGGCTTCGGTCACGGCTGACTCGGCGAGCGGCGCGAGCATTGCAGCCGCAGCCCGTGCAGCAGACGAAGTGGCATCAGCGGCGCCTGCATCATGAATCGTGACGCGATGCCCGGCCCTCGCCAGCGCGAAAGCCAGCAGCCGGCCCATCAGGCCAGCGCCCAAAATCATCATGGAGCTGCGGTCAGCGCTTGTCATTGGTCGGTCCGTCAAATAGATCCCGAATGAGATCCTGAAAAAGATCGGCGGACTCAACAGGTCTGCGGCGATGGGCGCATGGCCCCAAGTCAACCGCTGTCTGAAAGCTTCCCACGCCAGCATGATCTGGATCGGGTTGTGAGGGTTTGCTCTCAGCCTCGCTTTCGCAAGACACCCCTGTTTCATCCGTAAGCTGAATTATCGCAGCACCTTTTGCGCAGGCTGCGTATGGCCACGCATGGCCGATAATTTTGGGATGAATTCCAACCACCAGACCAGCCAGAGCCTGACCCATCGCTATGCCCGCGTTCTGTCCATTGCCGGATCTGACAGCGGCGGCGGCGCTGGCATTCAGGCTGACCTCAAGACTTTTTCTGCGCTGGGTTGCTATGGCATGACCGCCATCACGGCGCTCACTGCGCAGAACACGCAAGGCGTCACAGGCATCCACCCGGTGCCACCCGAATTCCTCAAGGCGCAGCTCAAGGCCGTGATTGAAGACATTGGCGTGGATGCGGTGAAGATCGGCATGCTGCATTCGCCAGACATCGTGCGCGTGGTGGCCGCTGCGATTCGTCAGTACGGCCTGAAGAACGTCGTGCTGGACCCCGTGATGGTGGCCACCAGCGGTGACCGCTTGATCGAGGCTGAAACCGTCGATGTGCTCCGCTCTGAGTTGTTCCCGCTGGTTGACGTCATCACGCCCAACCTGGACGAGGCCGCATTGCTGCTGGGGCGCGACTTACCCGATGCCGCTGCGCTGGACCAGGCGGCCGAGGACCTGCGCCACCAAGGGGCGCGTGCGGTTTTGCTCAAAGGCGGTCACTTGAGCGGCGAGGCCGTGGTGGACGTGCTGGCCGAGCCTGGCCATGCTTTGCTGCATCTGCGTTCAGAGCGCATTGCCAGTGGCAATGTGCATGGCACGGGTTGCACCTTGTCTTCTGCCATTGCCGCGTATCTGGCGCTCGGCCTGCCATTGCGCGAAGCCGTGCAGCAAGCGCGCAGTTACATCTTGGATGCAATCCGCAGTGGCGCTGCGGTGCAGACCGGGCGCGGCCACGGCCCCTTGTGCCATGGCCATGCGCCTGTGGTCATGGTCAAGGTAGCGCTGGGCTGAAGAACCGCCAGCTTCCTGGCTTAGGCTGCGGCGTGTGTGCTGTGGGCCGGCCGCAGCCAGGCCAATGCCAGGCTCGCCGCAGTAGACGCCAGCAGCGCGCCGGCAAATGGCGCCAGTGTCGGCACGCTGGTCGGAAAGCTCGCCGCCAGCACGCCAGCAGCCAAGCTGCCGCTGCTCACCCAGCCCGGCAGCACCGCGCCCACCAAGCCCGCTACCGCACCAGCCACGGCGGCTGTCGGCGTCATGCGTTGCCACAAGCCCAGCATGACGGGCACCACGGCTGTGGCGCAGAGTAAGTCGGCGATCAAAAAGAGGCGCAGCACTGACAGACCTTCAAGCGACACCAGCACGACAGGCACCATCAGCAACACGGTCACCCAGCGGGCGGTCCCCAATGACACATTCGGGCGCGCCGTTACGACCAAGGAAGCGATGCCACTTTGCAGCGTGTCTACAGACGAAGCGACCAAAGCTACCGCCAGCAACAAGGTGGGCAAAGCAAGCCAGGCTGGCGCGTCGCTCATCAAGGCAAAAAACGGAATGGGTGGCGAGCCGGGGTTCTTGCCTATGGCCATGCACAGCATGCCTAAAGCGCCCATGGCCAGCATCACCGGAATGGTGAGCAAACCACCCAGCCAGGCGCCGCGGCGCAGTTCACTGTCGCTGCGCGCCGACCAGACGCGCTGCCAGTAACCTTGGTGAAAAATGTTGGCGGCCGTCACGGCAATCACCAGCGTCAAAGCAACGCTGATGGACACTTCAAGCGGTGCGCTCGGCCAAGGCTGGGTCACGGCGCCCGCAGGCAAACTGGTCAGCGTCACGGCAATCACGATGGCCAGCAAAGCCAGCAGCAACCAAGCCTGCCAACGGTCAGTGACGAGGCTCGCTCTCAGCCCACCCCAGGTGGTGTAGATCAAGGTTGTGACCGCGACTGCCACGATGACGGCGCTGCCCGACACCTGTGACAGCAAGCCGGTGATGGCGCCGATGGCCGTCAGTTCAGCCGTGATGAAGCACAGCATGTAAAGCACAGACAGCGCCGTGACCCAGATACGTAAGCCTTTGCCGAAGCGGTCTTGTGCGTATTCGGCAATCGTTCGACCTTGCGGCAAACGCTGGCGGATGGCCGGGCCAAACCAGGCCAGCAGCAAGAAGGGCAAGGCCGCAGCCAGTGCGTAGCCGATGAGTGCGACAGGCCCGACGAATGCGCCGATTTCAGGCGGCACGAAAAGAATCCAGGCGCCCATGCCTGACGCTAGAAATGACAAACCTAAGGTGGTCGCGTTTTGCGATCCTCGGGCGGTCAGGTAGTCGTCCAGGCTGGTGACGGGTGTGCGGTCGCGCAGCGCGATCCAAATGAAAAAGACGAGCGCCGCAAAAATTGCGGCCGTGGTGGCGTACAGCATGTCGCGCTTCCTCCGCCGGTATGAGCCGGATCAGGTTCCAGGGTCAGCGTCGAATCAGACGCAGTCTCAGCCCTTTTCGGGGCCCCCCTGGCGACGGGTTAATGATGATGGTGTGGCGTCCTGCACGAGCAGAACAGCGCGCATTCTAGGTGACGCGTTTGATCTGCCATCGTTTCAAGCACGATCTGACGAAAATTCGGGCGAAAAAAAGCCCGCCGGGTGAGGGCGGGCTTGATTGCTTGAGCGCTTGTCGTCAGTCGAAAACTGGCGACTCCACGCCCAGCACCTTGTGCAGCTTCGGGCTCGTGGTTGTGTACTGCAAGTGGATCTTGCCCTTGTTCGGGAAGATGAGGGCGGCAGCACCAAAGGCGGCCAGCGCGCACTCATGAAAGCCCGAGAGGATGAGCTTTTTCTTGCCTGGGTAGGTGTTGATGTCGCCCACTGCAAAAATGCCAGGGATGCTGGTCGAAAACTTTTCGGTATCCACCACCAACTGCTTGCGTTCGATCTGCAATTGCCAGTCGGCAATTGGTCCGAGCTTGGGGCTCAGACCGAAGAACACCAGCATCACGTCCAGCGGCACCACGCGGGTCACGCCGTCGGCACCTGTGACTTTGGCGCCGGTCAACTTGCCGTCTTTTTCGTCGTAACCCGTCACTTGGCCGACGATGAATTGCATCTCGTAGGCGTCGCAGAGTTCCTTCATCTTGGCCACGTTGGCCGGCGCAGCTTTGAAGCCGTCACGGCGGTGGATCAAGATCACGCTCTCGGCCTTGTTCGGGCCTTCGTTCACGAAGTTCAGCGCCCAGTCCAGGGCCGAGTCGCCACCGCCCACGATGACGAGGTTCTTGCCGGCAAAGTCGGCCGGGTTTTTGACGCGGTAAAAGAGCTGCGATTCCTGGAACTTGTCCAGGCCGTCAACCTTGAGCGTGCGCGGCTCGAAGGCGCCTACACCCGCTGCGATGAAGATGGTCTTCGTCAAAAAGCGCGTGCCCTTGGACGTCTCCACAAAGAAGCGGCCGTCGTCTTGCTTTTGCACCGTGTTGACCGTCTGGCCCAGGTGAAAAGTGGCGCCGAATGGCTCGATCTGCTTGAGCAGCGCGTCGGTCAACTCTTTGCCGGTGCACACCGGAATGGCCGGGATGTCATAAATCGGCTTGTCGGGGTAAAGCTCGATGGGCTGGCCGCCGGGGTAGGCGAGCGAGTCGATGACGTGGGCCTTGATCTCTAGGAGACCGAGTTCAAACACCTGGAACAGGCCGACAGGGCCGGCACCGATGATGACCGCGTCGGTCTCGATGGGGCCGTCATGCTGGGCTGCGGTGTTGATGACTTCTTGATTCAGTTGGGGTTCCATATTTCTTGTGTCAGGGCTGCGTTCAGCGCACCAGTTCGCTCAGCTTGTTTGTCTTGTCTTTCCAGTCGTCAGCATCAGGCAGCGCGGGCTTGCGCTTGGTGATGCTCTTCCAGCCGGGTTGCTTGGAGAGTTCGACGTTGAGTTTGATGAAGGCCAACTGATCTGCTGGCACGTCTTCTTCAGCGTAAATGGCATTGACCGGGCACTCAGGAATGCAAACGGCGCAGTCGATGCACTCGTCCGGGTCGATCACCAGCATGTTCGGGCCTTCGCGGAAGCAGTCCACGGGGCAGACGTCCACGCAATCGGTGTATTTGCAGCGGATGCAGGATTCAGATACGACGTGAGTCATGTTGTTTTAGGCGAGGACGTTGGAAAACAAGGATTTTAAGAGCTTTCATGCGCCGCGCCCCCTGAGGTGGGTCAAGCTTTGGCGCGGGCAAGGTCTTCAGTGATGGATCAGGGCGGCGCCAGCCGTGGCGTGCGAGGCGGTGTCCACCAGCACCAGTGAGCCGAGCAGGCGTGACTGGGCGAAGGGCAGCGCTGCCAGCGGCGCTTGCAGCGTCAGCTCCACCAGGCCGATGGCATTGGCGTCGAGCTGCGTGGCGGGCTGTGATTCCAGCGTGTTGATGTTGACCTGGTGCACGATGCGCTTGACCTTGGCTTTGACCCAGCGATGGCCTTGCAAAGCCCAGTACAGGCGACCTGGCAGCAGGGGTTCGTCATCCATCCATGCAACAGTGGCTGTGATCTCGCGTAGACCCTGCGCCTCAGCGCCCTCGCTGGCCAAGAGCATGTCGCCGCGCGACACGTCCAGTTCGCGGTCCAAAATCAAGCCCGCGCTGTGACCGGGGCGAACAGGCAGTGAGCGGCGGGCATGGTCCAGCACTTCGGCCACCACGGCGGTCTTGCCGCCTGGGAACACGGTGATGGTTTGGCCTGGTTTGATGTCGCCACTGGCAATGCGACCCCAGAAAATCCGGCGACCCTTCGATGTGTCGGAGCTTGACGAAAACTTTTCAACCCACTGAACGGGGAAGGCGAAAGGCTGGGCGGCGTCAGCGGGCGTGGCCGACAGTTGCTCCAGCAGCGCCAGCAGTGCCGGGCCGGTGTAGCCGCACCAGCCGGGCTGGGCGTCCACCACGTTGTGGCCTTCCAGCGCAGAGATGGGCACGATGGCATTGGCTGTGATGCCGGCTTCGCCCGCGAAGGCCTTGAGCGAATCACTGATGTGCGTGAAGGCCAGGGCCGGGTCTTTGACCGCGTCCAGCTTGTTGACCGCAAAAACGATGGCCGGCACGCGCAGCAGTTGCAAGAGCAGGCTGTGGCGGCGAGTTTGCGGTAGCAGCGTGGGCAAGGCGTTTTCCCAGTCCAGCTTGGTCGCATCGACCAGCACCACGGCCGCGTCGGCGCTGGACGCGGCGGTGACCATGTTGCGGGTGTACTGCTCGTGGCCAGGGGCATCGGCAATGATGAACTTGCGCGCGGCGGTGTTGAAGTAGCGGTAAGCCACGTCAATCGTGATGCCTTGCTCACGCTCGGCTTGCAGGCCGTCGGTGAGCAGGGCCAGGTCCACCTTGCCGCTGCGCTCCACGCTGGCCAGCTGGTCTTGCAGCACGGCGCGGCTGTCCACCAGGAGTCGGCCGATCAGCGTGCTCTTGCCGTCGTCCACGCTGCCGCAGGTGACAAAGCGCAGGGCGGTGCGGGTGTCGGCGGAGTCGGCCTGTGCTGTTACGACCACAGGTGTTTGCAAAACGGTGCTCATCAGAAATAACCTTCTTTCTTGCGCTTTTCCATGGACGCGTCGGACGTCTTGTCGTCCATGCGCGTGGCGCCGCGCTCGCTCACATCGGCGGACAGCGTTTCAATCACCACGTCGCCCGCGTTCGCGGCATCGCTTTCCACCGGGCAGGTGCAAGTGATGTCGCCCACGGTGCGAAAGCGCACGGTTTTGTCAACAGCGGTCTCACCGGCTTTGAGCGGCGTGAGCGGCGTGACCGGCACGAGCAAACCTTTGCGTTCGACCACTTGGCGCTGGTGCGCGTAGTAAAGCGATGGCAACTCGATCTGCTCGCGTTCGATGTACTGCCACACGTCCAGCTCGGTCCAGTTGGAAATAGGGAACACGCGAAAGTGCTCGCCCGGCTGAATACGGGTGTTGAACAGCGTCCACAACTCGGGCCGCTGGGCTTTAGGTTGCCACTGGCCAAACGCGTCGCGGTGCGAAAAGATGCGCTCTTTCGCGCGCGCCTTTTCTTCGTCACGTCGCGCGCCGCCAATCAGCGCGTCAAAGCGAAATTCTTCAATGGCCTCGAGCAGCGTGACCGACTGGTGCACATTGCGCGACTCACCGGGGTGAGACAGACGCACGGTGCCGCGTGCCATGGAATCTTCAACACTTCGCACGACAAGCTCTGCGCCCAGTTGCTTGGCGCGGTAGTCGCGGAACTGCGTGACTTCCTCAAAGTTGTGACCGGTGTCGATCATCAGTAGCGGGTAGGGAATGCTGCCGCCGCGCGTGCTGTCCATGAAGGCTTTTTCTGCGCACTTCAAAAGCACCAGCGAATCCTTGCCACCTGAAAACAGCAGCGTCGGCCGTTCAAAAGCAGCGGCCACTTCACGCAGGATGAAGATGGCTTCTTCTTCCAGCGCGTCTAGGTGCGCATTGCTCAGATGAGTAAGTTGCGGAGGCGGCACCAGCAAATCGGCGTGGGTTCGGGCGTTCATGCGGGCGCTTTCGAGGGAAGGACTGAAGACAGGTTGGGATTGACCGAAGCCAGGTCGCTGGCCACGTGCAAGCCGCATTCCTTGGCGCTGGCTTGCTCCCACCACCAGCGGCCCGAGCGAATGTCCTCGCCCAAGGTCACGGCGCGGGTGCAAGGCGCGCAGCCAATGCTGGGGAAAAACGCGTCATGCAGCGGGTTGTAGGGCACGGCATTGAGGCCGATGAAATGCCACACATCGCCCGCCGTCCAGCGCGCCAGCGGATTGATCTTGGCGCGCTCGGCCGGCGTGCCGATGTTTTCAATCTCAATGAATTCAACTTCGGCGCGCGCCTGCGATTGCTCGCGGCGCAAGCCGGTCAACCAGCCTTTTTTGCCAGCCAAAGCGCGGCCCAGCGGCTCCAGCTTGCGAATACCGCAGCAGGCCTTGCGCAACTCGATGCTCTGGTACATCGCCTCGGCTCCGTTGGCGGCCACAAAGGCCTCCGCGCTACCCGGGGCCGGCTTGAAGACTTCAACCTTGCGGCTGTAGTGCGATTCGATCCGGCCAATCAAGTCCACGGTCTGCGCATGCAACACGCCGGTGTCCAGCACAAACACGCTGCAGTCCAAACCAAGTTGCGACAGCAGGTGGGTGATGACCATGTCTTCCGCGCCCAGGCTCGAAGCCTGGGTGAGCGGCGCAAACTCGGCCTGCGCCCGGCGCAGCAGCGCGGTGGTCTCTGCCAATTTCTCGGCAAAGTCAGGCGAGGCCTTGGCGTAAAGGGCAACAGCGCTCATGCGTTTTCTAGTCCTTAAGCTTTTAAGCCTTGGCAGTTTCAGTGTCGCGGGCAAAGTGCGGCGCCACTTGCACAGCGTCGCCCTGGTAGCGACCCACGCCAAAACCCGGGTAAGCAGCCAGCACGCGTTCAGCGGTGGCAAGCGGCTGGTCGGCGCGCAGTACGGCCACGTCAAAACCGCTGCGCTGCATTTGCGCGAGTTGGTCGGCCAGCACGTCACCGGTGGCGCGGATTTCACCTTTGAACTCACGTCGGCGGCGCAGCAAGAAAGCCTGGCTGAAGGCGCGGCCGTCTGTGAACTTGGGGAAGTGCAGGTCGATGCGGTTGACGCCTCCCAGCGGCAGTTCCATCGGGTCAGCGTCGTTGCTCAATTGCACGGCGCCTGTGGGCAGGGCTGCGTCTGCAGAAAGGGTGGAAGCGGAGATCAGTTTCATGATGTTCAAGTCTTTCAGGCCGCTTCAGTGGCTTCGGCTGTGGCCGGCAAACGTGCAGCTTTGGCTGCGGCTTTGTACGGGTCCATGCCGACGCGGCGCAGCGTGGCAATGAAGGTCTCGCCTGGCGCACGCTCCGCGCGATAGGTTTCCAGCACGGCTTCAATCACTTCAGGCACTTCAGAGGCCGAGAAAGACGGGCCGACCACTTTGCCGGGCACGGAGTCGCCGCTGAGTGTGGAGCCGTCAGAGCCGCCCAGCGACACCTGGTACCACTCCAAACCGTCTTTATCGACACCCAAAATGCCGATGTGGCCGCTGTGGTGATGGCCGCAGGAGTTGATGCAGCCGCTGATGTGCAGGTCGATCTCGCCCAGGTCGTGCAACTCGTCCATGTCCTGGTAGCGCTCGGTGATCGCCTCGGCAATCGGGATCGAGCGAGCATTGGCCAGAGAGCAGAAGTCACCGCCGGGGCAGGCAATCATGTCGCTGAGCAGGCGGATATTGGAGCGGGCAAAACCAGCCTTGCGCGCGGCGTGCCACAGCGCTGGCAGGGCGTCCTGGTCCACCCACGGCAGCAGCAGGTTCTGGTCGTGCGTCACGCGCACTTCACCGGCGCTAAAGGTGTCAGCCAGGTCAGCGGCTTTGTCCAGTTGGTCGGCCGTGGCGTCGCCGGGCGCCTGGCCCAGGCGCTTGAATGACAGCGTGACCGCGCGCAGTTGCGGGTTGCGGTGGCTGGCCACGTTTTGCTTGAGCCAGCGCTTGTATTCAATCTCGTCGTCAGCGCTGATGCGCTGCGCTGCGGGTGCTGCGCGGCCGGCCAATGAAGGCGGCACAAAGCAGGCGGTCACGCGGTCCAACTCGGCCTGCGTGATGGTGTGCGGCGCGCCGTCGTGCGTGATGATTTGCTGGTACTCAGCCTCGACGTCGTCGATATAGCGCTGACCTTCAGCCTTGACCAAAATCTTGATGCGCGCCTTGTAAATGTTGTCGCGGCGGCCGTAGCGGTTGTACACGCGCACCACGGCTTCCAGGTAATTCATGATCTGGTGCCAAGGCAAAAATTCACGGATCACGCTGCCAATGACCGGCGTGCGGCCCATGCCACCGCCCACCAACACCTTGAAGCCCAACTCGCCTTCAGCATCGCGCAGCAGGTGCAAGCCCACGTCGTGCCAGGCCGTGGCGGCGCGGTCTTCTGTGGCGCCGCTGATGGCGATCTTGAACTTGCGCGGCAAGAACGAAAACTCAGGGTGCAGCGTGCTCCACTGGCGCAAGATCTCGCCAAAAGGGCGCGGGTCCGCGATTTCATCGACCGCAATGCCGGCACGCTCGTCGCTGGTGATGTTGCGGATGCAGTTTCCGCTGGTTTGAATGCCGTGCATGCTGACCGTGGCCAAAAGGTCCATCACGTCGGCCGACTTGTCCAGCGGAATCCAGTTGTATTGCACGTTCTGGCGCGTGGTGAAGTGCGCGTAGCCGGCCGTCAAGTTGGACTTGACCGAGCGGCCGTCAGGCAACTTGACGGGGCCCAGCGTGTCTTGCTTGGCTTGGGCAGCCTCAAACAGCGCGGCGTTGGGCTGGTCGTACTCACGGGCGATGCGGGCGAGCACTCGAACTTGTGCGCTAGACAACTCGCCATAAGGCACGGCCACGCGCAGCATGGGCGCGTAACGCTGGACGTACCAGCCGTTTTGCAAACGCAGCGGGCGGAATTCGTCTTCGGGCAGCTGCCCAGCTTGCCAGCGGGTCAGCTGGTCACGGTATTGGTCGGCGCGAGCTTGAACGAACTCACGGTCAAAGGCGGTGTATTGGTACATGTTTCGGAAGTTTCAAATAGCGATCAGCTTGACGCCTGCATAAGCCAGCAGCACGGAAAGCAGGGACCGAATGATACGGTCGGGCGTCTTGTTCACCAGTTGCGAGCCCAGCCAGATGCCTGGCAAGGAGCCCGCCAGAAGTTTGCCCAGCAGCAGCCAGTCCACTGAGCCCAAGGATGCATGGCCCAGGCCGGCCACCAAGGTCAGGGGCACGGCGTAGGCAATGTCGGCGGCCACGATACGTGGCAGTGGCAGCAGGGGGTAAAGCAGCATCAAGGCCGTGACGCCGATGGCGCCCGCACCCACAGACGTGAGGGTGACCAGCGTGCCGATGACAGTGCCGAACAGCAGCGGCAGGCTCCAGTGGCGCGGCTTGGTGGCTGCATTGATCTGGCTGGCATCAAGGTGACGCGGCAATTGCTTGCCGCGCACGGCCTTGTACAAGGTGGCCAAGGCCGTCAGCAGCAGCGCAGCGCCCAAAGTCGTGGTCATGGCTTTTTGGGCAGCTGGGTTGGCCGGGCCAATGGCATGCAAAACGTAAAGCGTGGCCAGCGAGGCCGGAATGCTGCCCAGGCTGAGCGCGCCCACCAGGCGCCACGGCACAATGCGCTGGCGCGCGAGGCTGACCGTGCCGCCGAGCTTGGTAAAGGCGGCAAACAAGAGGTCGGTGCCGATGGCCAGGTAAGGCTTGATGCCGAAGCCGAAGATGAGCAAGGGCGTCATCAGCGAACCGCCACCGACGCCCGTCAGGCCGACAATCAGGCCGACGGCAAAGCCGGCAAAAACAAAGGCGAAATCATGCATGGGTCGCCACTGTAAAAGCCCAGCTGGCTAAACCCAAGGACAGAATTCTTCTTGGCTTATTCGCATAAGCATATTCACAGGTGAATCCTTGGTTTTTGGCTCTTGCCGAGTGAATTTTTTTCACACTGCACTGGTACAGTCCCAGCTTCAAAACACGCGTCATACATGTTCACTCGGAGAATTCTTTGACACCTTCCAAACGCAGCTTGCTGGGCTTGGCGATTCTGGCCACGCTTTCTAATTTTTCTTCTTTGGCTTTGGCGCAAGGCCCTGGGCCCGGCAATCCGATCAAGATCGGCGAGATCAACAGCTACTCGACCATGACCCAGTTCACCACCCCTTACCGTCAGGGCTGGCAGTTGGCGGTGGAAGAAGTCAATGCTGCCGGCGGCTTGCTGGGCCGGCGCGTGGAGGTGATTGCACGCGACGATGCGGGTCGGCCTGAAGAAGCGCTGCGCCACGCGGTGGAGCTCACGGCCAAGGAAAAAGTCGATGTGCTGGCCGGCGGATTCCTGTCTAACGTGGGCCTGGCGCTGGCCGACCACGCCGACAAAAACAAGCGGGTGTTCATCGCCAGTGAGCCGCTGACCGACGCCATCGTGTGGGACAAGGGCAACCGCTACACCTTCCGCCTGCGCCCCAGCACTTACATGCAAGCGGCCATGCTGGTGGAAGAAGCTGCCAAGCTGCCCGCCAAACGCTGGGCCACGATTGCGCCCAACTACGAATACGGCCAAAGCGCGGTGGCCAGCTTCAAAGAGTTGCTCAAGGCCAAGCGCCCCGATGTGGAGTTCGTGAGCGAGCAGTGGCCCGCTCAGGGCAAGATCGATGCGGGCAGCACACTGACCGCCACCACTGCAGCGAAGCCCGACGCCATCTTCAACGTGACCTTTGGTGCGGACCTGGCCAAGCTGGTGCGCGAAGGCAACCAGCGCAACGTCTTCCCCAAGACGC
>CAZNQE010000072.1:0-14474 GCA_964575005.1 uncultured Polaromonas sp.
CAACATGGCTGCAAACGTCATGGCCTGCGTGATGATCGAAAAGTACACGCCCTTGATGCGCGAGCGAAAGGCAAAGTAGCCAAACACAAAGGCCACCACAGCGGGTGCCAGCACGATGAGCAGCAAGGTCGCGCCAAAGCTGTCGCTGAAAGTCCAGTGCCAGGGCAGCGTCTTCCAGTCCAGGAACACCATGAAGTCAGGCAGCGCGCTTTTGTAGTTGCCGTCCAGGCCGATCTGGCGCATGAGGTACATGCCCATGACGTAGCCGCCGAGTGCAAAAAAGAGGCCGTGCCCCAGCGACAAGATGCCGGTGTAGCCCCAGATCAAGTCCATGGCCAGCGCGCAGATGGCGTAGCACATGATCTTGCCCAGGAGCGCCACGGCGTAGGTGCTCATGTGCAGAGGGCTGCCTTCGGGCACCCAGAGGTTGAGCACGGGGGCGATGGCGCACACGGCAATCAGGGCGACGAGAAAAGCACCCCAGCCGGCGCTGGAGAGTAGCGGAGCTTTGGCAGGTAGCAGCACGGCCTTCGCCGTTGGGGATGCACTGCTACTGGCACGGAACTCACCCACACCCGTTCGGGCTGAGCTTGTCGAAGCCTTGTCACCAGCAGAGAGCCCTTCGACAGGCTCAGGGCGAACGGAGTGGGAGGCGTGAGCGTGCTCGGACAGTGAAGAAGGAATCGTGGTCATGGAAGGAATCGTGGTCATGCTTCTGCGCTCCGGCCTTTCATGGCGAAGATGCCTTGCGGACGTTTTTGGATGAAGATGATGATCAGCACGAGCACGGCGATCTTGGCGAGCACGGCGCCCGTCCAGCCTTCGAGGAATTTGTTCAAGATGCCTAGACCCAGCGCGGCATACACCGTGCCGGCCAGCTGGCCCACGCCGCCCAGCACCACCACCATGAAGGCATCAACGATATAGCCTTGACCTAGGTCGGGGCCCACGTTGCCAACCTGGCTGAGCGCGCAGCCCGCCAGGCCCGCAATACCTGAGCCCAGCGCAAAGGCGTAGGTATCGACACGTGCCGTGTTCACGCCCATGCAAGACGCAATCGGCCGGTTTTGCGTGACGCCACGCACAAAGAGCCCCAGCCGCGTACGACTGATCAGCCAGGCCATGCCCAGCAGCACCGCAACGGCAAAGCCAATGATCACGAGGCGGTTGTAGGGCAGCGAGAGGTTGCCCATGAGTTGCACGCCGCCACTCATCCACACCGGGTTTTCAACGCCCACGTTTTGCGCACCAAAAATGCTGCGCACCAGCTGCTGCAGCATCAGGCTGATGCCCCAGGTGGCGAGCAAAGTCTCAAGCGGGCGACCGTACAAAAAGCGGATCACGCCACGCTCCAGCGCTGCGCCCATGAGCGCCGAGGCCATGAAGGCCACGGGCACAGCCGCCAGCAAGTACCAGTCAAAGTAGCCGGGCAGGTATTTCTGGAACAGCCCTTGCACCACATAGGTGGCGTAGGCGCCAATCATCATCAGCTCACCGTGCGCCATGTTGATGACGCCCATGAGGCCATAGGTGATCGCCAGGCCTAGCGCGACCAGCAGCAAGATGGAACCCAGGCTGATGCCGCTGAAGATGGCAGCCAGCTTGTCACCCCAGGCGAGCGCCGCTTCGACCTTGGCCAAGGACGCGGCCAGGGCCAGCTTGACCTCCGGGTCGGTCTCGCTGCTCAGGCGCTCGAGCAAGGCGGTCTTCGTGCTCGGGTCGCCACTGCCGGCCAACAAGGCAGCCGCTTCCAGTCGCTTGGCTTTGTCGGCGCTGCCCAGCAAGATCGCGGCGCGCAGCAGGCCCAGCTGGGTTTTGAGCGCAGGCACGGTTTCAGCCGCAAAGGCCTGCTCGATCAATGGCAGGCCCGACTCGGCGTTTTCGCCGGCCAGCGTCTTGATGGCGGCCTTGCGCAGGGCTGCATCGGGTGAGAGCAATTGCAAGCTGGCCAGCACCTTGTCGAGCTCGCCGCGCATGAGGTTGTTGTTGATGACGTCTTCTGCGTCTGCAGGCAAGGCCAGGACGGCGCCCGTCACCGGGTCCAGCGCTTGCTCGCCCTTGATCACGAAAACCTGGGTGCCAGCTACCTTGACGGCATCGTCAGCCAATGCCCGCACAAAGGCAGCGGTGGCTGCGTCAGGCTTGGCTGCGGCTTGCACCAAAGCGGCCACGCGTGCCTCGGTCTCGCCGCTGGCAATGGCCAGGGCTTGGTCAGACGTGAGGGCTTGCGCAGCGGTCGCACCGCAAAGGACGGTTGCCAAAAGCAAGCTGCGGCAAAAAATCAGAGAAAAAATGGAAGGACTTGGGTACATAAAAACTCAATAGGCCAGAAGGGCTCGGGCTGCACCAGAGCAGTGCAAGAAGCGGGCCAAAACGGACAGTCCAAATGAAAAAGCCGCACCTGATCCCATGAGACAGGTGCGGCCCGGGCTGAACAGAGCGTCTTTCAACACCCTGCCGCCGCTCGCGAAATGCGCTTACTTGGCGGCGACTTTCGCTGGCTCGTCAGGCTTCTTGTCGTTGCCTTCGATGAACGGGCTCCATGGCTTGGCTTTGACCGGGCCAGGCGTCTTCCACACCACGTTGAACTGGCCGTCGGCCTTGATCTCGCCAATGAACACCGACTTGTGCAGGTGGTGGTTCTTCTCGTCCATCTTGGACGTGATGCCCGACGGTGCCTTGAAAGTCTGGCCGGCCATGGCGGCAATCACTTTGTCGGTGTCGGTGGACTTGGCTTTTTCAACGGCCTGCTTCCACATGTTGATGCCGATGTAGGTGGCTTCCATCGGGTCGTTGGTCAAAGGCTTGTCCTTGTGGCCGGCGATGTTCTTGGCCTTGGCGTAAGCGCTCCACTTGGCGATGAACTCGGTGTTGGCGGGATTCTTGATCGACTGGAAGTAGTTCCAGGCGGCCAGGTGACCGACCAGCGGCTTGGTGTCCACGCCGCGCAGCTCTTCTTCACCCACGGAGAAGGCGACCACTGGCACGTCTTTGGCTTTCAGGCCAGCGTTACCCAGTTCTTTGTAGAAAGGCACGTTGGAGTCACCGTTGATGGTGGAGACCACGGCGGTCTTGCCGCCAGCGGAGAATTTTTTGACGTCAGCGACGATGGTCTGGTAGTCCGAGTGGCCAAACGGGGTGTACTTCTCGTCGATGTCCTTGTCAGCCACGCCTTTGCTCTTCAAATAGGCGCGCAGGATTTTGTTGGTGGTGCGTGGGTACACATAGTCGGTACCGAGCAAGACCCAACGCTTGGCAGCGCCGCCTTCTTTGCTCATCAAATAATCCACCGCAGGAATAGCCTGCTGGTTGGGTGCTGCACCCGTGTAGAACACGTTCTTGGACAGCTCTTCACCTTCGTACTGCACGGGGTAGAACAGCAGGCCGTTCATTTCCTCAACCACCGGCAGCACCGACTTGCGGGACACAGAGGTCCAGCAGCCGAAGATCACGGAGACTTTGTCCTGACCGAGCAGCTGCTTGGTTTTTTCAGCGAACAGGGGCCAGTTGGAAGCCGGGTCAACGATCACGGGCTCGAGCTTTTTGCCGAGCACGCCGCCCTTGGCGTTGATCTCGTCGATAGCCATCAGCACGGTGTCTTTCAACACGGTTTCGGAAATGGCCATGGTGCCCGACAGGCTGTGCAAGATACCGACCTTGATGGTGCCTGCGCCCTGAGCGTAGGCAGGCAGGGCCGTGATACCGGCCAGCGCGATGGCGGCGGTCAGGGTCTTGAGGGTGAGGCGACGCGAATTCAACAAAGACATGGTGGCTTTCTCCGTGAGGTAATGAACAGCGCCGATTCTGGGCAACAGCCCGGCTTTGGGGAATACGCCAGGTGGCGTACGGTGCCCAAGCTCAACGAGAGCAACTTTGCGTAACGGCCGGACTCAACTGCACGAGTTGAGGCCTTGAATCTCTAGAATTTCCTTTGTGTCTGAAGCTCCCTACCCCCGCCCCCAACTCGTCCGTGAGCACTGGCAATGCCTGAATGGCGCCTGGCGTTTCGCCTTTGATGCCGAGCGCCTGCACGCGCGTCCCTCAGACCCCATCGCCTGGGACCACGACATCCAGGTGCCGTATCCGCCAGAGTCCAAGGCCAGCGGCATCGGCGACCGCGGCTTTCACCCGGTCTGCTGGTATGAGCGCGACTTTGAGATTGCCGCCGAAGGCGGGCGCATCTTGCTGCACTTTGGTGCGGTGGATTACCGGGCACGCGTGTGGGTCAACGGTCACCTGGTCGCTGAACACGAAGGCGGGCACACGCCCTTTCATGCCGACATCACGCAGGCGCTCAATCCAGAAGGGCCACAGACGGTGACGGTCTATGTGGAAGACGATCCGCTGGACTTGGCCAAGCCGCGCGGCAAGCAGGACTGGCAGCTCGAGCCACACTCCATCTGGTACCCGCGCACCACGGGCATCTGGCAGACGGTGTGGCTGGAGCGTGTGGCGCAGACTTACCTAGACAAAATCCGTTGGACACCGCACTTTGAAGGCTTCGAGATCGGCTGCGAAACGCTGGTGGCCGGGCACATCATTGATGGGCTCACCGTGAGCGTGAAGCTCTGGCATGGCGACAAGCAACTGGCCGATGACCGCTACAAGATCATTGGCCACGAGGCCAACCGGCGCATCGGTTTGTCCGATCCAGGCATTGATGATTCACGCAACGAGTTGCTGTGGAGCCCCGAGCGGCCGACCTTGCTCAAGGCTGAGCTGGCGCTGTGGCATTCGGGCCAGATCATTGACAAGGTGGAGTCGTACACCGCGCTGCGTTCAGCCAGCATCACGCGTGACCGCTTCATGCTCAACGGCAGGCCTTACCCGCTCAAGCTGGTGCTGGACCAAGGCTATTGGCCCGACACATTGCTGACAGCGCCCGACGACGCCGCGCTAAAAAAAGACGTGGAACTGGCCAAAGCCATGGGCTTTAACGGCGTGCGCAAACACCAGAAGATTGAAGACCCGCGCTACCTGTATTGGGCCGACAAGCTGGGGCTTTTAGTCTGGGAAGAAATGCCTTCGGCCTACCGCTTCACGCCGCAGGCGATTCGCCGCACCGTGCATGAATGGAGCGAAGTGATTGACCGCGACTACAGCCACCCTTGCATCATTGCCTGGGTGCCTTTCAATGAGTCCTGGGGTGTGCCTGATTTGATGTCCACCCAGCCGCACCGCAACGCCGTTGAAGCGCTGTATCACCTCACGCGCACGTTGGACCCGACGCGCCCGGTGATTGGCAATGACGGCTGGGAGGCCTCTGCCACCGACATCCTGGGCATTCACGACTACGACAACAACCCCGAGCATTTGCTGGCGCGCTACGGCTCGCTGGTGCGCACCGACGAAATGGTGGACAGGCGCCGGCCGGGCGGTCGCATCTTGACGCTGGACGGCTACCCGCACCGGGGCCAGCCCATCGTGCTGACCGAGTTCGGCGGCATTGCCTACGACAAGTGCCCGACCAACGGCGACAAGCCGGCCTGGGGTTATGCCGAGGCCGCGAGCGACGCCGAATTCAGCCGGCGTTACAGCAGCCTCCTGGCCGTGGTCAATGAGATCGGCATGTTCAGCGGCTTTTGCTACACCCAGTTTGCCGACACCTTTCAAGAAGCCAATGGCCTGCTGTGTGCGGACCGCACGCCCAAGCTCCCATTGGCCGACATTGCCCGCGCCACGCGTGGGCACCCGGCCGTGCTGACGCCGCCTGGCGATGCCCCCGACGTGCCGGCTGACGCAGCCGCCGCAGCGGCAGCCCTGCCCTGAACTCGCCACAACGTTCACCCCCAAAGTGTTCCCAATTTGCTTCGCGTACGAACTCATTTGATTTTGATGGCTGCCGCCATCCTGGTGCCGGTGGTCATTTTCTCAGCACTGGCGCTGCACATGCTGCGCAGCAGCGTGCGCGAAGAAGCTCTGCGCGGTCTGGGCGAGACAGCCAATGCCACCGCTTTGGTGGTGGACCGGGAGATGGCCAGCTCGGTCGCCTCGCTGGAGCTGCTGGCGGCGTCGCCATCCCTGGAAGTTGGCGACCTGGCCACTTTTTACGAGCAAGCCCGGCTGCTCAACAACGACCAGATGAGCTGGATCATGTTGATTGACGTGCTGGGCGAACAGGTGCTGCACACGCAGGTTCCCTTGGGCGAGGCGGTGCCCCAGGCGCTCTTGTTTGATGACATGTGGAAGGCGGTCGAGAGCAAGCGGCCGGTGATATCAAGCCTCACGCGCAACGCACTGGACGGCAGTCTGATGACCCTCGTCTATGTGCCTCTGAAAACGCGCACAGGCAAGACCTTTGTGGTGGCCAAGGGCTTCAGTCTGGGCTTTTTCACCAAGACCACTTTTGAACGAAACACGCCCCCTGGCTGGGTGATTGCCCTGCTCGACCATGAGGGCCGCTTCATCGCCCGCAACTTCAACCACGACCTGCGTGCAGGCCAGCAAGCGCGGCCTGAGTTGTTGGCAGCCATAAAGGCCAGGGGCAACGGGATCATCCGCCATTCGACCATTGAGGGCGTGGACTCTTACGACGCCTTCACCCAATCCCAAGTCACGGGCTGGCCGATTGCAGTGGCCGCGCCGGTAGATGCCGTGGAAACTGCCGCCGTACGCGCCGCTGCCGTGGCGGCCCTGGGATTTCTGGTGGCGATCGGCGTGGCCGTCCTGGCGGCGGCGGCATTGGGCCGTCAACTCGTGAAATCCATCGCCGATGCGGCTGCGGCGGCCAGCGGCCTGGGTACCGGCCTGCCGCCGAGCACCCAGGCCAACTCCAAAGTGCTGGAGTTGCACGGTCTCCAAATGGCTTTGGCCGAAGCCGCCAGCATGCTCAGACGTGAACAGCTGTCCCGCCAGCAGGCCGAATGCAAGCTGGAGGAACTCCTCAAGAACGAGTACGAAGCACGTTTGCGGGCCGAGGCCGAGAACCAGAGCAAAGACCAATTCCTGGCCATGCTTGGCCATGAGTTGCGCAATCCACTGGCCGCCATTGGCGGCGCGATTGCGCTGGACCAGCAACAAGCGGCCAGCCAAGGTGAAGGCAGTCCCATGGACAGCCAGGCGCGGCAAATCATTCAGCGTCAAAGCCAACATCTGGGCCACATCGTCAATGACCTGCTGGACATCAGTCGGCTGGCTGGCGGCAAAATTTCGCTGTCCACGCAGGCCCTGGACTTCAGCGCTTTGACTGAAGGCTGTGTCAATGCGCTGCGGGCCACGGGCCGGACTACCGGCTTTTTGCTCCGAACCCGCATCAGACCGGTCTGGGTCGAGGGCGACGCCACGCGGCTGGAGCAATCGGTCAGCAACCTGCTGGTCAACGCACTGAAGTTCACACCGCCGGGCGGCGAAATTGACTTGCAAGTGCACGAAGAAGACGGGCACGCGGTGCTGCGACTGCGGGACAGCGGGGTCGGCATCTCTGCCGAATTGCTGCCGCATGTGTTTGACGTTTTCACGCAGGGGCCGGCCAGCCTGGACCGCTCGCAGGGCGGTCTGGGCATCGGCTTGGCGCTGGTGCGGCAGCTGGTGCGGCTGCACGGCGGTACCGTGGAGGCCTTTAGCGCCGGGCCAGGCATGGGCAGCACCTTCACAATCCGCCTGCCTCGCATCGACCCTCCTGAATTGCCGGCCTTGCCCACCTTGTCCGCCTTGCCCGCGCCCTCAGCCTCAGCTGCTGCGGCACAACTCGACACCCCGCATCTCCTGCTGATCGAAGACATCGACGACGTGCGCCGCATGATGAGCCAACTCCTGGAGCTCGAGGGCTACCAGGTGAGCGATACCGCCCATGCCCGCGAAGGCGTGCGCATGGCCATCAGGGAGCAGCCGACCGTGGGCATCATCGACATCGGGCTGCCCGACATGAACGGCTATGACGTGGCGCGCGCGCTGCGCGCCGATCCTCTGACCTGTCACATGGGGCTGATGGCGTTGACCGGCTATGGGCAGGACGAAGACCGACGCAAAGCGCTGGAGGCCGGCTTTGACGTGCACCTGGTCAAACCGGTGGACGTCGAAACGCTGTTTAAAAGCATTGAAGCCTGCGCCCAACTGGCGCGGAGCCGGCAGCATGCGGCCAAGCCGGACTGGCAAGAGGCCAGGGACGGCGCAGTGACGACTGACTAGGCTTCTGCGGCCAGGCGCGATGCCGTGAACAAGTCCCAGCCGGCCATAAAAAGCGCGGCGATCACGGGGCCAATGACAAAACCGTTCAGGCCAAACAAAGACAAGCCGCCTATCGTGGACAACAGCACCACGTAGTCCGGCATGCGCGTGTCCTTGCCGACCAGGATGGGGCGCAGCACGTTGTCCGCCAGGCCAATCACCAGCACACCGAAGGCGATCAGGGTGATGCCTTGCCAGACCTCGCCACCCACCAGGAAAACGATGGCCACTGGCAGCCAGACCATGGCCGCGCCCACCGCAGGCAGCAAGGACAACACCGCCATCAATGTGCCCCACAGCACGGGCGCATGCACGTCCAGCACCCACAAGATCAAGCCGCCCAGTGCCCCTTGCACCATGGCCACCACGATGTTGCCCTTGACGGTGGCCCGGATCACCGTGGTGAACTTGGCCGTCAGCTGGCGTTTGACGTCAGGCGCCAGCGGCAGCGTGTCTTTGACGTGCAGGGCCAGCAAGTTGCCGTCGCGCAAAAAGAAGAACAGCAGGTACAGCATGATGAAAAAGCTGACCAGAAAGTCAAACGTGCTTTGCCCGATGGTCAGCGCCTGGGTGGCAATGAACTGACTGCCGCGCGTCAGCAAGGCCGTGAGCCGCTCTTGCACCAGCCCCAGGCTGGTCAGGCCAAAGCGGTCTAGCAAGCGCGTGACCCAGCCCGGCAGCGCGTCAAAGATCAACTGGAAATAGCGCGACAAACTCAGTTCACCCGACTGCATGCGCTGCACCACGGAAGTGGCTTCTTGCACCAGCATCGCGCTGAGCACAGTGAGCGGAAAGATCACCAACACCAGGATCAACACCAGCATCAACACAGCGGCCAAGGTGCGATGCGTTGGAAAGCGACGCGCCAGCCGGAGGTGCAGGGGCGAAAACACGATGGCAAACACAGCGCCCCAAAAGATCGCACCGTAAAAAGGTGACAACACCCAGAAAAAAGCCAGCGTGACCAGGGCCAGCATGAGCAAAAAGAAACGGTCTTCAACCGTGCCAGGAGAAGCAGGAGGCAAAGGAGTCATGCGAGAAAAAAGAAAGTCATAAGAAAGTCATCTTAAAGAATGGTAGCGCCCGGCCAGTGCACCAGCTTGGGGTTATTCCCGTGCAGAGGAGTGGAACATTTGTTGCATAGTGTGTGCCTTGTCTTTCAACCTGGACCGCGTCATGACATTGAACTTGAAACTCAGCCACATTGCCTTGTGCACAGCCCTGGCATTGGGCGGCGCTGCCGCACAAGCCAAGACCTTCAAATGGACCAGCGCCAGCGACATCCCGACCTGGGACATCCATTCGCAAAACAACGCCCTGGCCAATGGTGTGCACGCTGCGGTTTATGACTCGCTGGTTTACTACAACAGCCGCACCTTCAAGATCGAGCCCATCCTGGCCACCAGCTGGCAGCAGGTCACACCATCGCAGCTGCGCGTGACTTTGCGCACCGGTGTCAAGTTCCATGATGGCTCTGCCTTCACGGCTGACGATGCGGTCTTTTCCCTTGAGCGGGCCATGACCAAGACCTCGAACTTCGGGCCCTACGTGCAAGGCATCACCAAAGTCACCAAGGTCAACAACAACACGATTGACATCATCACCGCCGGCCCCAACCCGGTGCTGCTCAACCAGATGACCGAGCTGCGCATGATGAGCAAGGCCTGGGCAGAAAAGAACAAGTCCACGCAGCCCAAAGACATCAAAACCGCTGAAGAAAACTTCTCGCACCGCAATGCCATGGGCACCGGCCCCTTCATGCTCAAAGAGTGGCAGCCTGACCAGAAGCTGGTGCTGGTCAAAAACCCGAACTACTGGGGCAAGACAGAAGGCAACGTGACCGAGGTGGTGTACACCCCCGTCAAGGCCGTGGCAACGCGCATGGCCGCCCTGCTGTCGGGCGAGGTGGACTTCGTGCTGGACCCCAGCCCACAAGACCTGCCGCGCGTGCGCAACGAAAGCAGCCTGAAAGTCATGGACGGCGTTGAAAACCGCACCATCTTTTTGGGCATGGACCAGTTCCGTGAAGAACTGCCCGGCAGCAACATAAAGGGCAAGAACCCGCTCAAAGACCAACGCGTTCGCAAGGCGCTTTACCAAGCCATCGACATCGACACCATTGCCCGCGTGACGCTGCGCGGCCTGGGTCAGCCCACCGGCGCCCTGGTTGCGCCGCAGGTCAATGGCTGGACGCCAGAAGTGCACAAGCGCCACCCCTTCAACGTCGCTGCCGCCCAAAAGCTGTTGGCTGACGCGGGCTACAAAGACGGCTTCGAGGTCGACTTCGCCTGCCCGAACAACCGTTACATCAATGACGAGCAGATCTGCCAGGCCGTCACTTCCATGTGGGCGCGTATTGGCGTGAAAGCCAAGCTGCGTACCCTGCCGCTGGCCACCTACTTCCCGATGATCCAGCGCTACGAAGCCAGCATCTACATGCTGGGCTGGGGCGTGCCGACCTTTGATGCGCTGTACAGCCTGCAGTCGCTGGTGCGCTCGGTGGGTGCGGGTGGTGACGGCAACTACAACGTGGGCCGCTACAGCAACCCGCAAATGGACGCGCTGGTGGAGCGCACCAAGGTCGAGACAGACCTCAAGCTGCGTACAGGCCTGCTGACCAAAGCGCTGGCCTTGCAGAACGAAGACGTGTCGCACATTCCGCTGCATAACCAGATCATCCCCTGGGCCATGAAGAAGAACATCGACGTGGTGCACCGCGCCGACAACCGCCTGGACTGGCGCCTCGTCAAGGTCAACTGATCCGCTAAGCTCCAAGGGCCGCCCAAGCTTGGGCGGCCCTTTTTTATTTGCAGGTTTCTTTCATGCTCGCTTTCATCCTCAGGCGCCTGGCGCAGGCCGTGCTCGTCATGGTCTGCGTCGCGCTGGTGGCCTTCATGCTGTTTCAGTATGTGGGTGACCCGGTCGTCTTTTTGCTGGGGCAAGACGCGACCCGCGAACAAATCCAGGCGCTGCGTGCAGACCTCGGCCTGGACAAGCCTTTCATCGTGCAGCTCTGGCATTTCTTGCTGAATGCCGTGCAAGGCGAGTTTGGCTTTAGCTTGCGCCAGGGCACCCAGGTCTCGCAACTCATTGCAGAACGCTTTCCCGCCACGCTGGAGCTGGCTCTGGTCGCGGCTTTTCTGGCCTTGGCCGTCGGGATTCCGATGGGTGTTTATGCAGCGCTCAAGCGCGGCAGTTTCATGAGCCAGTTGTTCATGACGATCTCGCTGCTCGGCGTGTCGCTGCCGACTTTTCTCATCGGCATTTTGCTGATCTTGGTCTTTGCAGTGACGCTGGGCTGGTTCCCAAGCTTTGGGCGCGGTGAAGTGACGCAGATCGGCGGCTGGACCACCGGCTTGCTGACAGCCAAAGGCTGGCGCCACATCACACTCCCGGCGGTCACGCTGGCGATTTTTCAGCTCACGCTGATCATGCGGCTGGTGCGCGCTGAAATGCTGGAGGTGCTGCGCACCGACTACATCAAGTTCGCAAGGGCGCGGGGTCTGTCAGACCGTGCTGTGCACTTTGGTCACGCACTCAAGAACACGCTGGTGCCTGTCATGACCATCACCGGCTTGCAACTCGGTGGCCTGATTGCTTTTGCCATCATCACCGAGACCGTGTTTCAGTGGCCAGGCATGGGGCTGTTGTTTATTCAGGCCGTGACCTTTGCCGACATCCCGGTGATGGCGGCTTACCTGTGCCTGATCGCGCTCATCTTCGTGGTCATCAACCTGATCGTGGACTTGCTGTATTTCGCGGTCGATCCGCGCCTGCGCATTGAAAAGGGACTCTCGTGATCCGATTTCTCAAACGCTGGGCCAATAGCGATGTGGGCCACAGTTTTTTAAATTCACCCACCGCCATGCTGGCCGCGGCCATTGCGTTGGTCTGCGTGGTGTGCGCCGCTTTTGCGCCGTGGATAGCGCCGCACAACCCTTTTGACCTGGCCACACTGGAGCTGGGCAATGCACGGCTGCCGCCGGCCTGGAGCGAAGGCGGCAACCCCAGCTTCTTCCTGGGTACCGACGACCAGGGTCGCGACATTCTCTCGGCCCTCATGTACGGCGCACGCATTTCACTCGCCGTGGGTCTGGCGTCGGTCTTGCTGTCGGTCGCTGTGGGCGTGGCGTTGGGCCTGCTGGCTGGCTTTGTGGGCGGTTGGGTAGACGCTGTCCTGATGCGCCTGTGCGACGTGATGTTGTCTTTCCCCGCCATCCTGGTGGCCCTGCTGATTGCCGGCGTGGGCCGCGCACTGTTTCCCAACGCGCATGAGAGCCTGGCGTTTGGCGTGCTGATCGTGTCCATCTCACTGACCGGCTGGGTGCAGTACGCACGCACCGTGCGCGGCTCCACACTGGTCGAGCGCAACAAGGAATATGTGCAGGCGGCGCGGGTCACGGGCGTGGCGCCGCTGCGCATCATGCGCGGCCATGTGCTGCCCAACGTCATGGGCCCGGTGCTGGTGCTGGCCACCATCCAGGTGGCCACGGCCATCATCACGGAAGCCACGTTGTCGTTTTTGGGCGTGGGCGCACCGCCCACATCGCCTTCGCTGGGTACTTTGATCCGCATCGGCAACGACTATCTTTTTTCAGGCGAATGGTGGATCACCATCTTCCCCGGCGTGATGCTGGTGCTGATCGCCTTGTCCGTGAACCTGCTGGGCGACTGGCTGCGTGACGCACTGAACCCCAGACTGAACTAAAGCCATGAGCCTTCTTGAAGTCAAAAATCTGGTGGTCGAGTTCCCTCACCGCAACGGCACGCTGCGAGCCCTCGACGACATTTCCTTTTCCATCGCCCCCGGTGAAATCCTGGGCGTGGTGGGTGAGTCGGGCGCGGGCAAGTCGCTCACGGGCGCGTCCATCATTGGCCTGTTGGAGCCGCCCGGCCGTATTGCCAGCGGACAAGTCTTGCTCGAAGGCCGGCGCATCGACCAGTTGCCCAACGAAGAGATGCGCAAGGTGCGCGGCCGGCAGATCGGCGCGATTTTTCAGGACCCGCTGACCTCGCTGAACCCGTTGTATTCAGTCGGTCGCCAACTCATCGAGACCATCACCACGCATTTGCAGCTGACGCCGGCCCAAGCCCGGCGCCGCGCAATTGAACTGCTCAAAGACACCGGCATTCCGGCGGCCGAAGAACGCATTGACCACTTCCCGCACCAGTTTTCAGGCGGCATGCGCCAGCGTGTGGTCATTGCGCTGGCCTTGGCAGCCGAGCCCAAGTTGATCGTGGCCGACGAGCCGACAACCGCGCTGGACGTGTCGATTCAGGCGCAGATCATCACGCTGCTGAAAACCATCTGCAAAGACCGTGGCGCGGCCGTGATGCTCATCACGCATGACATGGGCGTGATTGCCGAAACCTGCGACCGCGTGGCCGTGATGTACGCAGGCCGCATTGCTGAGATCGGCCCGGTGCACGAAGTCATCAACCGCCCTTCTCACCCCTACACCGCAGGCCTTATGGGCTGCATTCCCGACATGAGCCAGGACCGCGAACGGCTGCATCAGATCGACGGCGCCATGCCCCGGCTGAACGCCATCCCCAAGGGCTGCGCCTACAACCCGCGCTGCGAGCGTGTCGTTGAGCGTTGCCACCAGGACCGGCCTGATTTGATGAGCAAAGGCGCCACGCAAGCCGCCTGCTGGCTGGGAGCCTCGGCATGAGCGCGAACAAGGACAAACCGCTGGTGCGTGCGACGGATCTTGCCAAGACCTTCGACGTGTCAGCCCCGTGGCTGAACCGCGTGATTGAACGCAAGCCACGCCAGTTGCTGCGTGCCGTCGATGGCGTGTCTTTTGACATCGAACGTGGCACCACACTGGCGCTGGTCGGCGAATCGGGTTGTGGCAAAAGCACGGTGGCGCGCCTCTTGGTGGGGCTGTACGAGCCCACGCGCGGCGGCTTTGAGTTTGACGGTGCCGATGCGCACGCAGCCTTCAAGACACCTGAAGGTCGCAAGCTGCGCAGCCGCATTCAGATGATTTTTCAGGACCCGTATGCGAGCCTGAACCCGCGCTGGCGTGTGGAAGACATTATTGCCGAGCCACTGCTTGAGCACGGCTTGCTGTCCGGCAAAGAGGCGTTGCGCGCTCGCGTGGACGAGCTGCTGCAATCCGTCGGCCTCGCACCACAAGACCGCGTGAAGTACCCGCATCAGTTTTCCGGTGGTCAACGCCAGCGCATTTCGATTGCGCGGGCTCTCGCCACGCAGCCCGAGTTTCTGGTGTGTGACGAGCCGACCTCGGCGCTGGACGTGAGCGTGCAGGCGCAGGTGCTCAACATCATGAAAGACCTGC
>CAZNQE010000073.1:0-14389 GCA_964575005.1 uncultured Polaromonas sp.
GACCAGGTGATTCGCGCGGTGGAGTTCTTGTTTGGCTTCACACTGGCGGCCGGGCTGGTGGTTTTGTTTGCGGCGGTCACGGCGACCCGTGAAGAACGCGCCAGGGAATTTGCCATCATGCGTGCGGTGGGCGCGCGGGCTTCGCTGCTCAGGCAAGTGCAGCGGGCCGAACTGGCCGGCGTCGGTTTGCTGGCCGGCTTCCTGGCGTCTGTAGTGGCAGTGGCCGTGGGCTGGGCGCTGGCCCGCTATGTTTTTAATTTCGCCTGGACAGCGTCGTGGATGGTGCCTGTTTTTGGCAGCTTGGCTGGTGCCGCACTGGCCTTGGCGGCGGGTTGGTGGGGTTTGCGCTCAGTGCTGAACACGCCTGTGGTGCAGACGCTGCGGCAGTCGCAGTAAACGGAGCCCTGAAAGGCCAGGACAATGACGCTCATGCAAATCGAAGAGAAACCGCCGGGCCAGCCGCCCTTTGAAACCCCGTTTGAATGGATAGGCGGCGAAGGCCCCATCCGTCAATTGGTGGACCGCTTTTACGACCTGATGGATCTGGAGCCGGGCTATGCCGAACTGCGCGCTGCGCATGGCAGCGAGCTCGCCAATGCCCGCGAACGGCTGAACATGTTTTTGTGTGGCTGGATGGGCGGGCCGCAGCACTACACCGAGCGCTTCGGCCACCCGCGCCTGCGCATGCGGCACATGCCCTTTTCCATCGGCATTGCCGAGCGTGACCAATGGGTGGCGTGCATGGACCAGGCCATGCTTGAGACCGGCGTGGACGAGGCGCTGCGCGAGCGGCTCAAAGCGTCCTTCATGAACACCGCCGACTGGATGCGCAACCGCGGCGCTTGAACTTCAGCGCTTTGGCCGCGCGGAACTCAGCACCAGCCCGCGTCCACCTTGAACTCTTGCGCGGTGCACATCGCGGCGTCGTCAGACGCCAGGAACAGCACCATGCGCGCGATGTCCGAGCCTTGTAGGCGGTCAGGCAAACATTGGTTGTCATCCAGTGCGGCGTCGCCTTCGGGCGTCAGCCAGAGCTTGATCTGCCGCTCGGTCATCACCCAGCCGGGTGACACGGTGTTGATGCGAATGCGGTGCTCGCCCAGCTCGTGCGCCAGGCCACGCGTGAGGCCATTAACGGACGCCTTGGCCACTGCATACGCCGGATAGCCGCGCCCTTTGGTTTGCCAGCCGGTCGAGCCGAGGTTGATGACCGAGCCACCGCCCAAACGCTTCATGCCCGGCACCAAGGCCTGGATGGCAAAAAACGCCGGCCGCTGGTTGACGGCCATGCGCTCGTCCCAATATTCGGGCGTTACCGCCTCAAGTGCGTGCCGGTCGTCGCGTGCCACGTTGTTCACCAGCACCGCAAAGTCGCCCAAGGCCTGCTGCGCCTCGGCCAGCGCTGATTGCAGGGCCGCGACATCACGCACGTCGCACAGCTTGAACCAGGGCGCGGGCAGACCGGCGCTTTGGATGCGCTGGATCAATGCCTCGCTAGCTGGCGCGTCAAAGTCAATGAAGGCCACGTGCGCGCCTTGCTGCGCAAAGCCCTCCACGATGGCTGCGCCAATTCCCGAGCCGCCGCCGGTGACCAGGACGTGCTGGCCCTGGAGGCTGGGGTAGTGCGCCAGCTTGGTTGGGTCGCGGGTGCTTGCGCTCATGAAAAGATCCTTGAAGTGCTCGATGCGTCGAATTAGAACCGCGGTCGGGCCGGGTTGAAGTCGGGCTGATGCTTGCGCATTTCGCTGGCATCGTCGCGGGTGCGAATGCCGCAGTCGATAAAGTTTTGATGCAGACGGGCCAGCGCTGCGCGGTCCAGCTTGACGCCCAGGCCGGGGCCGGGGGGAGGCGCGAGCTGGCCGTCCTTGATCTGCAACTTGCCGCCTTCGATCACTTCGTCTTCTTGCCACGGGTAGTGCGTGTCGCAGGCGTAGTTCAGGTTGGGCAGGGTCACGCCCACGTGCGTCATTGCGGCCAGGCTGATGCCCATGTGCGAGTTTGAATGCATGGAGATGCCGATGCCAAACACCCGGCTCATGGCGGCGAGCTGCTGCGTGGCGCGCAGGCCGCCCCAGTAATGGTGGTCTGACAAGATGACTTGCACCGCGTTCAGTGCGATCGACTTGGGCATGTGGCCAAAGGCAATCGTCACCATGTTGGTGGCCAGGGGCATGGTGGCAAAGCGGGTGACTTCGGCCATTTCTTCTTGCGTGCCGACCGGGTCTTCCAGATATTCGAGCAAGCCCGGCTCGGACAGCGCCGGCATCAAACGCCGCGTGGTCTCTACCGACCAGCCGCCGTTCGGGTCAATGCGCAGCGGGTGCTTGGGAAAGGCTTTGCGCAGCGCGCGCAGGCCTTCAATTTCCACCTCGGGCGCAAACACGCCGGCCTTGAGCTTGATGGAGCCAAAGCCGTACTCGTCAATCATGCGGCGGGCTTGCGCCACCAATTCGTCAGGCGTGATGGCCTGGCCCCAGTTGTCGGTCGGGTAGCCGGGGTCGCTGTGGTGCTTGGCGTATTTGTAAAACAGGTAGGCGCTGTAAGCCACGTGCGAGCGCACCGCGCCGCCCAGCAAGTCGTAAAGCGGGCGGCCAGTGATCTGCCCTTGCAAGTCCCAGAAGGCGACTTCAAACGCGCCCAGCGCGCTGGCCCGTGCTTTGTCACCCTTGGGCGGAAAGGGTGCGCCAATGTCGGTGTCGCCGCCGACTTGTGCGTAGACCTTTTGCGTCAGCGCATTCAGATGAAACGGGTCCAGGCCGACCAGCGTGGCCGCAATCTTGTTCAGGTTGACCAGCGTGTCGGCTTCGCCATAACTCTCGCCCAGGCCCACCCGACCGCTCTCCGTTTCGACTTCAATGATGCTGCGCAAGGCCCAGGGCTGGTGGACGCCAGCCACGTTGAGCAGCGGTGGATCGCGAAAGGCAATCGGGGTGACGCGGACGGCGACGATGCGGTCAGTCATGGGCGGGCCTTGTTCAAAAATAAAGTTGAGAGCGTCGAGGCAGGTGTTGTCAAAACCGCGGCTTGAGCGCCATGGTCAGTTCGCTATGCATGCTCTGGCCTTGGGCCAGTTGCACGGTGCCGGTGCCGGGCTGTCCGCTAGCGGCCAGGTTAAAGCCGTTGGCCACATGGCTCACGGGCTCCAGGCACAGGTAAACCGGTTGCGTGGGGCGGTGCACCACCAGGTGGGGCAAGCCCTGGTGCGTGATGGACAGCACATCGCCTTCGGGCAACTCCATCTCCAGCGCGCCAGTGCAGCCGCCCAGGTAGTCCGTCATGGTGCCGTCTCGCAGTGCACGGGGCTGGCTGAAGTCTTCGGTCGGCGTCAAGGCGCGCGGCGGCTCGGCCAGGTAGTCGTCGGTTGTAGGCCATAGCTCGCTGGCGGTGTAGCGCAGTCGCGCCGTGGGCAGGTGCCTGAAGTACGGGTGCCAGCCCATGCCGGCGGGCATGGTGCGCTTGCTGAGGTTCTTGACTTCGAGCTTGAGCGTCAGCGCGTCGGGGGTGAGTTGCACATGCACTTCAGCTTGCAAGTGCCAAGGCCAGGCAGCGCAGGGCAGGCTGTCCAGCGTCAAGGTCGCGCTGCTGGGCGTGCGTGCCGCAAGCAACCAAGGCAAGCCGTGCGCATGGCCGTGCAAGGTGTGCGGTGCGCCGTCTGGGTGCGGTGGCAAATTCACTGGGCCGTCAGCCGCTTGCAGCACGCTGCCGGCAATGCGGTTGGAGTAGGGCACCAGCGGGTAGATGCCGCCCTTGGCCCAGCGCAGCGGGTCCACGCCCGCGGCGCTGTAAGGATGCAGCACGGCTACGGTCGTGCCGTCAGCGCGGGCAAGCTCCAGGCTGCAGATGCGCCCGCCCGCCGCAGGCCGCAGCACGGCGCGGGCCGCGCCGGCTTGCAAAACCACATCGCCCGGAGACACATCTAAGGGCGAAAGATCCATCGGCAAAGCCATGCTCATGCGTACGCGTTCGAGCCGTCCGGCTTGGTTGGCACCTTGCGCTCCCAATGGACATAGGCCTCGGTTCCCAGCAGTTTTTCGTCCATCTCCACGCCCCAGCCCGGCCGGTCTGGCCGCAGCTCCAGGTAGCCGTCCTTGGGCATGTAGGGGTCTTGCACGTACCAGGCGCCTGCACTGTGGATTTCTGCGGTGACGGTTGAATCTGTGCCAAACGCATAACCAGGGCCGGCCGGGAGGCGATATTCCAGGATGCGGAAGTTCGGCTGGCTGGCGCAAAAGTGCAGGTTGATGGCGGTGGCCAGCGGACCCATGGGGTTGTGCGGCGCGATGCTGACCATGTGGGCCTGTGCCAGCGCATTGATCTGCAGCATCTCGGTGATGCCGCCGACCACGCAGATGTCAGGCTGGATGATGTCGCAGCCGCGCACTTGCAGGAGTCGCAAAAATTCAAAGCGGCTGTATAGCGACTCGCCGGTCGCCAGCGTGCAGTTCAGCCCGCGCTTGAGTTCGCCCCAGGCCTCGAAGTTTTCGGGGCGAATGGGTTCTTCAAAAAACAGCGGGTCGTAAGGCGCCAGCGCATTGCCCAACTGCATGGCTTGCGTGGGCTCGAAAATCTTGGCGTGCGCATCAAAGGCCAGCTCGTACTCGGGCTTGACGGTCTCGCGCAGCTGCCTGAAGTACTCGGCCGAGGTGCGCACCACTTCGCCCCAGCGGTGGCGTTGCATGTCAATGCGGTAGGGGCTGAGCTTGAAGGCTTTCAGGCCCCACTGTTCGTTGAGCGCGTCCATCTCGTCGCGCGCGCGTGCGGCATCGGGTGCGGTGTACATGCCCGCATACACCTCGACCTTGTCGCGCACGCGGCCACCCAGCAGCTGGTACACCGGCACGCCCAGTGCCTTGGCCGAGATGTCCCACAGGCAGTGGTCGATCACCGAGATGGCGGCCAGGCCCAGCGCGCCGGGCGGAAAGCGCGTCTGCTTCATCAGGTAATTCGTGATGTGCGTGACGCGGGTCGGGTCTTGGCCTTTGACAAAAGTCATCAGGTATTCAAGCAGCGGGAACAGCGCCAAATCAGGGCCGTGGTTGTAGCACTCGCCCCAGCCGGTGATGCCTTCGTCGGTGTCCATGGCCACGACCACGCGGGGGCGGTCCTTGTCGCGGGACATGAAAACGCGCAAACGGTCAATCTTCATGAAATTCTCAGTTCTTGTTGGGGGTCTTGTTCGGGAAATAGCTGGCGCGCTTCAAGCGCGACTGCACGTACACATGTTCTTCAAAAGTGCCTTCGGCGTAAGACGTCGTGTTCTTTCCAATGGGCACTGAGACATTGCCTTGGCTTGGAAAGCGGGCCACAAAGTCTTCGTCGATGTCCACGCCCAGGCCGGGCGTGTTGGGCACTTTCAAAAAGCCGTTTTCCTGGTGCAGCGCGGGCAGTGCGGTCTGCGCGCGGCCATCCCAGTCGTCTTCAATCCGCTCCAGAAAGAGCGTATTTGGAATCGCCGCGAGCAAGTGCAGCGCCGCGTATTCGGCCACTGGCCCGAGCGAGCCCGAGTGCGGCGCCATCATGATGTGGTGCGCCTCGGCCATCGCGGCAATTTTCTTCATCTGCGTGATGCCGCCGGCGCGGCCTGTATCAGGCTGAACCACGTCAACCAGTTCGCGCTCGATCAGTTCACGCAGGCCAAAGATGGTGGCCATGCGCTCGCCCGCCGCCAGCGGAATGTCCGACGCATCACGGATGCGCTGGTAGCCCTCCAGGTTGTCAGGCGCCACCGGGTCTTCCATGAAGAGCAGCTTGTACGGTTCCAGCTGCCTAGCCAGCGTGGCCGCGTCAGAAGGCGTGAGCCAAGGAGGGCCATGCAGGTCAATCATCAAGTCAATGTCGTCGCCCACGGCTTCGCGCAAGTCAGCAACCTTGCGCACCGGGTCGGACACACCGCCGCACTTGAGCGCCGTGACGCCGCGTGCCACGAGGGCCTTGGCTGCCTCGGGCGTGTTGGCATGCGCGTACATGCGCACCTGGCTGCGCACCTGACCGCCCAATAGGCTCCACACCGGCACGCCCAGCACCTTGCCCTTGATGTCCCACAGCGCCATGTCGATGCCGGTCATGGCGCCAGCGCCCACCGTGCCCGTCATGCCGTGGCCCATGATGGCGATCTGCATTTTTTGCCACAGGCGCTCAATGTGCTGCGGGTCCTCGCCAATCAAAAGCGCCTTGAGGTCTTGCACCGCGGTCTCAATCACGCGCGGCCAGCCCGAGCATTCGCCAATGCCGACCACGCCTTCGTCGGTATAGACCTTGACGAACAGCCAGTTGCGTGTGCCCGTGAGGTTGCCGGAAAACTTTTGCGTGCCGAAGCTGCCGTCAGCCGCCCAGCTTTTCGGGCTGGGCGCGCCGGCATGCATCAAAAAGGTTTTGATGGCGGTGATCTTCATGGCTGCGTGCCCAGCAAGGACGCCGCATGCGCCGCCTCGTCGTAACGGAAACGGTTGTGAATGCTTCGCGCACGCGGGTCAGGCCGGGGAATGGCCGACAGCAAGGCTTGCGTGTAGGGGTGCGTGGGCGCGTCGCAAATTTGCTCGGTCAGCCCGGTCTCCACCACCTTGCCGCGGTGCATCACGGCCACGCGGTCACAGAAGTAGCGAATCACCGCGATGTCGTGGCTGATGAAGATGAAGGACAGGCCCAGTTCGTCTTGCAGCTTGAGCAGCAAGTCCAGCATTTGCGAGCGCAGCGACACGTCCAGCGCCGATGTAGCTTCGTCAGCAATCACCAGGCGCGGGTTCAGCGCGATTGCACGGGCAATGCCGATGCGCTGGCGCTGACCGCCCGAAAACGCATGCGGATAACGCTCGCGCCAGGAGGGCTCCAGACCGACTTGCTGCAAGAGCGCGGCCACGCGGTCGTCCAGGTCCTTGCCTTTGGCAATGCCGTTGACCAGGAGCGGCTCGCCCACGATTTGCGCCACCGTCATGCGTGGGTTGAGCGAGCTCACCGGGTCCTGGAAAATCATGCGGATGTCGCGCCGGCATTCTTTCAGTTTGGCTGCGTTCACCTGCATCAAATCAACCACCGAGCCATCAGCCTGGCGGTAATTGATCTGCCCTGCGGTGGGCTCATACACCCGCAGCAGGCAGCGACCCATGGTGGTTTTGCCCGAGCCCGATTCACCCACGATGCCCAGCGACTCGCCGGGCATGAGCGACAGCGACACGCCGTCCACGGCTTTGGTCAGGTTCTTGCCTTGCTTGAAGTGCATGGCCAAATCGCGCACCTCCAGAATCGGCAGCGTGTCGGCTTTGATCGCTTCGCGCTGCACGCGCAACTCGGCCTTCTTGCCCAGCTTGAGCACCGAGCCGATCAGCATGCGCGTGTAGTCGTCTTGCGGGTTATGAAAGATCTGGTCCACCGGCCCGTTTTCGACCACCTTGCCGTGGTTCATAACGATCACGCGATCCGCAATCTCCGCGACCACTCCCATGTCGTGCGTGATGAACATGACGGCCATGCCGTGCGACTTTTGCAGGCGCCGGATCAAGTCCAGAATTTCCGCTTGCGTGGTCACGTCCAGCGCGGTTGTGGGTTCGTCGGCAATCAAGAGCGCCGGGTTGCAGGCCAGCGACATCGCAATCATCACGCGCTGGCGCATACCGCCTGAGAACTCGAAGGTGTAGCGGTCAATCGCGCGCTCGGGGTTGGGGATCTCCACCTGCTTGAGCAGCTCAATGCAGCGCGCGCGGGCCTCGGCCTTGTTCATCTTCAGGTGCAGGGTCAGCACCTCGGTGATCTGGTTGCCCACGGTATGCACCGGCGACAACGAGGACATGGGTTCTTGAAAAATCATGGCAATGGCCGAGCCGCGCACGGCGCGAATGGCCTTGCTGCGCGGGTCCAGCTTGGCCAGATCGACCGGTTCGGCGTTGGGCAGGCTGAGCACCATGGAGCCGGCGACGATGCGACCGGGCTCGTCCACGATTTGCAGAATCGAGCGGGCGGTCACGCTCTTGCCGCTGCCGCTTTCGCCGACCACGCACAGCGTCTGGCCGTACTCGACGTCGAAGGACACATCGTCCACGGCTTTGACGCTGCCATTGCGCACGGCGAAGTGCGTGCTCAGGTTGCGAACCGAAAGCAGAACTTTGGGGACCGCGCCGGGGTTGGGATTGAGTTGGGTCATTTGTTGTACGGGTCAGAGGCGTCGCGCAAGCCGTCGCCCAAAAAGTTCATGGCAATCACGGCCAGCACCACGGCAGCGCCGGGAGCAAACAGCCAGGGGGCGGTGGCAATCGAGCGGATGTTTTGCGCTTCACGCAGCAGCACGCCCCATGAAATGGTGGGCGGTTGCAAGCCCAGGCCCAAAAAGCTCAGCGAAGTCTCGGCCAGGATCATGGCCGGCACGGCCAGCGTGACCGAGGCAATGATGTGGCTTGAAAAGCTGGGCAGCATGTGGCGAAAGATGATGCGCTTTTCAGACACGCCGTCCAGCCGCGCCGCCGTCACGAATTCTTCCGTGCGCAAGCTCAAGAAGCGGCCGCGCACCACGCGTGCCAGCTGCGCCCAACCTGTGAGCGACAAGATGACCGTGATCATCAAATAGTTCAGGATGGCCGGCCAGTCTTGCGGCAGGGCTGCGGCCAGCGCCAGCCAGATAGGGATGGTCGGCAGCGACAGCACCAGCTCGATGACACGCTGGATCACAAAGTCGATCTTCCCGCCGTAATAGCCCGAGATGCCGCCCAGCACGATGCCTAAAAAGAGCGACAAGAACACGCCCAGGAGGCCCACCGAGAGCGAGATTTGCGCGCCTTGCATGATGCGGCTGTAGACGCAGCGGCCCAATCGATCAGCGCCAAAGAAGAACACCGGCTGGTTCGCATCGGTCGAGGCAAACAAGTGCGTACGGCTTTTGAAGAGGCCGAGCACGCTGTACTCATAGCCTTCACCCAGAAACTCCAGGTAGGTTTTTCGGCTGGTGTCGGGGGCGTAGACGGCGGCCAGTGTGACCGGGTCGCGCGTCAGCGCCACCGGGTGGATGTAAGGCCGCACCGACCAGCCGCCGTCTTCGGCGGTGCCAAAAAAGTGAATGGCTTGCGGCGGGTAAAACACGGCGCGGCGGTTTTGCTGCTCCGGGTCGTTCATGGCAAAAAAGCCGGGAACGACTGCAATCAGGTAGAGAAATGCAGTGATGCCCAGGCAGACCATGGCCAGGCGGTGCTTTTTGAAAGCCCACCAGACCAGTTGCCATTGGGAGGCCACGGCCAGTCGGCTGGCGGCGCTGGCGCCGTCGTCAAGCGCGGGTGCAGATGTGAGAGTCGTCATGTTTGAGGCCTGTTTATTCAAGGCGGATGCGGGGGTCGACCAGCGCCAGCAAGATGTCGCTGATGAGGGAGCCGATGACGGTGAGTGCGCAGATCAACAAAATGAAAGCACCCGCCAAGTACATGTCCTGGCTCATGAGCGACTGCAGCAGCAGCGGCCCGGCGGTCGGCAGGCTCAGCACAATCGCCACGATGATGGAGCCCGACACCAGGTTGGGCAGCAACCAGGCGATGGTGGAGATGAACGGGTTCAGCGCCAGGCGCATCGGGTACTTCACCAGCAGCGTGAACTCTGACAGGCCTTTGGCGCGTGCAGTGGTCACGTAGGGGCGGTGCAATTCGTCGAGCATGTTGGCCCGCATCACACGAATCAGGCTTGCGGTGCCGGAGACGGCCAGGATGATCACGGGAATCCACAGGTGCTGCAAGAAGTCAACGAACTTGTCCCAGCTCCAGGGCGCGTTCTGGTACTGGTCTGAAAACAGGCCGCCCACGCTCTGGCCAAACTCCACAGCCGCGATGTACATCAAGACCAGCGCCAGCAAGAAGCTGGGAACGGCCAATCCAAGGAAAGAAATGAAGGTGACGAAATAGTCACCAATCGAGTACTTCTTGACGGCGGAAAAAACACCCACCGGCAGTGCAATGCCCCAGGTCAAAAGCAGCGTTGAAAAGGTCAGGATCAAGGTCAGCGCCATGCGCTCCCAGATCAGTTCGGACACCGGCTGCTGCCATTCAAAGCTCAGGCCGAAGTCGCCGTAAAAAAGGATGTTGGTGATCCACTTGAAGTACTGCACGATCATGGGCTGGTCCAGCCCGAAGCGGTTGCGCAAATCAGCCGCGGTGTTTTGGTCCACCACTTCGTTCGAAGCGGCCAGCGTGGCGATGTAGGTGGTCACGTAGTCGCCGGGCGGCAACTGGATCAGCACAAAGGCAATGAAGCTGATGGCGATCAGGAACGGCAGCATCCAGAGGATGCGCGTGAGGATGAATTTAAGCATTGTTGGCCTTGAAAAAGGCAAGCCTTGTCCCGGCCGGCAAGCCTTGTGAGCTTGTCGGCGGGGCAGGGCTTGAGGCGGGTTTTAGGTTTTGCTGAAGAAGAACTGCTGCGGCAAGGCTGGGCCGGGGTTCGGCCAGGACCAGGCGTTCGGGTAGGCCTTGGGCACGTTCTGCAAGTTGGTCTTGGCAATACCGAAGGCATTGACCGCCAGGCAAACACCGATGGTCTCGAACGCATCCGCCGTCAGGTCGAACACGCCCTTCATCAGCTCGCCACGCTTTTTCAAGTCGGCTGTGGCACGTGCGTCGTCAAACAGCTTCATGCGGCGCTTCTGGTTTTCCGGTGGCTCCTGGCCGTCCTTGCCGCCCGATACATACCACTGCGTCCAGGGGATCGCGTAGCGCGAACCTTGCGGATGCTGCGCAAAGTAGTCGCGTGCGTCCAGCATCGGATCCAAACCGCCAGGGCCGGGCCAGGTGGCGGCGTCATGGTCGTTGCTGTCGCCGCGGGTGTAATACAGCGCGCGCTCGATGGTGTTGACCTTGATGTCCACACCAATCTCAGCCCAGTGGCGCTTGATCAATTCGAGCGTATCCACGGCGTCCGGGTATAGCGTCGGGATCACGTCGATGGAGAAAAACACGCGCTGGCCGTCCGGGCGCAGGCGGAATTTTTGCGCATCACGCTTGTCGTAACCCAGCTTGTCGAGGATGGCGTTGGCCTGCTTGGGGTCGTGCTCGGTGAACTGCGTGGCCAGCTTTTGGTGGTACCAAGGGTGACCAGGACGCGGGCCAGTCTGGTAGGGCTGCGATTGGCCGAGGTACACCAGGTCGATGATTTCCTTGCGGTTGATGCCCAGCGACAAAGCCTTGCGGAAGTCTTTGTTGGCAAACATCTTGCGTTTTTCGGCGTCCTTGTGTGTCATGTTCAGGTAGATCTGAACCTGCTGTGCGGACGAGGCAATCAGCTCGATCAGGCGGTAGCCGCCCTTTTGCATGTTTTGCGACAGCGTGGGCTTGTTTTGCAGCGAGTCGATGTGACGTTCCTGGATGTCCAGGTTGCCCGACAGCGCGGCCAGCATCAAGGACTCCACGTCTTGCGCAATGCTGAAGTTCAGCGCGTCGATATACGGCAGTTGCTGGCCTTGCTGGTCGACTTGCCAGAAGTAGGGGTTGCGCTGCATGACCACGCGGGTGGTGCCGCCGGTGTAGGCCTCGGTGATGACCCAGGGATCAATCGTCGGCTTTTCAGCATTGCCCCAACGCGAGGGGATCTCGATGTCGCCGCACTTGGCGCGGAACAGCTGTCCCCAGTCCGACATGTTGGCGGCCTTGGCTTCGTCTGCCACCTTGGGGTTGTACTTGGGGTGGAACTGGCTGCAGTAATGCTTGGCAAAAAGGGTTGGGTACTGACCCAGCGGCGTGGCCAGTTGCTCCAGGAAAAGCGCGTAAGGCGAGGCAAACGTGAACTTGACGGTGACGTCGTCGATCTTGGTCACGACGCAAGGCTTGTTGGCGATCACCAGCGTGGAGGGCACCGTCTTGTACAGCTCGGAATTCTTGGCACAGTCTTCAATCGAAAACACGATGTCGTCGGCCGTGAAGGGCTTGCCGTCTGACCACTTCATGCCTTTGCGCAAATGAAAGGTGAATTCGGTCGAATTGGCGTTCACGTCCCACTTGTGCGCCACGTTCGGCATCACGGCGGTGAAAGCCAGGTTCCAACGCACAAGGCCCTGGTTGCCCACCATGCGCAAGATGCCGTTGTGGTCAGCACTGCCGCGCAGGCCGCGGCGAATCGCGCCGCCGTAGGCGCCCACTTTTTCGGCCTGGATCACCAGCGGGTTGGACGGCAGGCGCTGCGCCAGCGACGTCAACTTGCCTTCGCTGACCAGCTTGGCCAGAGCAGGGGCTTCTTTGCCCGCCTGGGCCCAGGCTGTGCCTGCGCCGCCCAGGCTGGCCAGAGCGGCCGCGCCGGCAAATCCTTGCAGTACTTGCCTGCGGTCTGGGTGGCGAGCAGTCGTACTCGCGTAACGGGATGGCTTCATGTTGTCTCCGGCATTAAGTTGTTTTGATGGGCCGACTGCAAAACGCCGGCCCGCTCCACCGCCGTTTCATTTCTTTGCTGAGTACCGACGGGTAAGCAACTTTGTTTGACAACAAGTGCGATGTCAAGCCAAGAGTCATCCCTATAAACCCCTATAAATCAGGATAAACCCGGGTTTCGACCAAAAATTCGGGTTTGCAGTGGACAAAGTTGTAAGACCTATGGCCAAATCGCTTGGCAACTTAGTCCGCCCAGCTTTCGCCTGCAGTCAACCTCCATCCAAAACAAGACATGAAGACTTCCGCCGCCACGATCGAAGAATTTGCGCAGTCCGTGCTGGCGGTGCCGCCGCTGGCCCGCCGGCCCGACCTGTCCATGGACGTGGCGGCCAATCAGGCTTTGATCCGCCACATCGAATCCGGCGGCATCCGCACCTTGCTTTACGGCGGCAACGCCAACCTGTACCACATGCCCGTGGGCGAGTACGCTGCGTTTTTGGAGATGGTGGCCAGCGCTGCCGGCCCGCAAACCCGCGTGATCCCCGCTATCGGCCCGGACTACGGCAAGCTCATTGAGCAAGCGCGCCTGTTGCGCGGCAGTGGTTTTCAAACGGCCATGGTCTTGCCCATGCAAGGCTTCACCACCCCTGAAGGCGTGGCCGACGGCATTGAGCGCTTCGTACAGACTGCAGGCATTCCGGTCACGCTGTATCTCAAGTCCGAGCAATACCTGGACCTGGACCGCTTGCAGCGGCTGGTGGAAGGCGGGCAGGTGCTGTGCGTGAAATACGCCATCGTGCGCACTGACACCAATGAAGACGCTTACCTCAAAGGGCTGATCGAGCGCATCTCCACGGCGCGCATCGTCAGCGGCATGGGCGAGCGGCCTGTGCTGTCGCATCTGGGCCACTGGGGTCTGGCCTCTTTCACCACGGGTTCGGGTTGCCTGGCGCCGCGCCTGTGCATGGACTTGCTGCAAGCGCTCAAAGCCGGCGACAGCGCCAAGGCCCAACCTTTGTATGACGCTTTCATGCCGCTGGAAACCTTGCGTGACAACGTGTCTCTGATTCGCGTGCTGCATGACGCCGTGAGCTGGAGCGGCTTGGCTGACATGGGCGCGCAGCTGCCTTTGCTCAGCCCCACGCCTGCGGCCATGCGGCCTGCAGTGGAGGCCGCAGCCAAGACCTTGCTCGCTCTGAACGCTCAGCGTTGAAGCGAGCCCGTTCCGACCTGTCTTCATCTTTGCCAGGAATCTCGTCATGACAAGCCCACGAGCTGAAAAGACGCCGGGAAGAGAACCCGGCAAAGGCCTCGCCGACCTGGTGTACCGCGCCTTGCTGGAGCGCATCGTTCAGGGTGACCTCAAAGAAGGCGACAAGCTTTCGACCGAGCAAATGCTGGCCGAAGAATTCAAGACCTCGCGCCCGACGGTGCGCGAAGCGCTGTCGCGCTTGCGGGCCGACGGCGTGATTGCCAGCCGGCAGGGCGCAGGCACTTTTGTAACGCGCCGGCCTGACCCTGAGATCACGCGCTTCATGCCGCTGGAATCTTTGTCAGACGTGCGGCGTTGCCTGGAATTTCGCGTGATTGTTGAAGCCGGTGCGGCGGCGCTGGCGGCTGTGATGGCCGATGAGGACGACCTGATCCGCCTACGCGCAGCCTTGCAGCGCCTGGAAGATGCAGTGGCCACCAACGCCCTGGGCGTGAAGGAAGACTTCGACTTTCACATGGCGATTGCGCACGCCAGCAAGAACCAGTTTTTCGTCTCCGTGCTGGCGTCCATCGAGCCGCACATGGAGTTCGGCATGAACCTGATGCGCAACCTGTCGCTCAGCAAAAGCAGCGAGCGCCTGAACCGTGTGCAGGGCGAGCACGGCGACGTGATGCAGGCCATTGAGCAGCGTGACGCGGCGGGCGCGGAAGCGGCCATGCGCGCGCATTTGACACAGACGCGGCTTCGCATGTTCGGCAGCTAAAACCTAATAACGGAAGGCAGTCGCATGCTCGATCGACTTCTCATCACCGGCGCCGCCGGCCGCCTGGGTGGCCATTTGCGCAGCAGCCTCAAG
>CAZNQE010000074.1:0-14296 GCA_964575005.1 uncultured Polaromonas sp.
TCAAGGTCGTGGACCTGACCGAAGGCGCCTACACCGAGCGTGAGCTCATGATGGTCAAGGTGCGCGCGGTTGGCAAAGAGCGCGAGGAGATGAAGCGCATGGCCGACATCTTCCGCGGCCGCATCATCGACGTGACCGAGAAAAGCTACACCATCGAGCTCACCGGCGACCAGACCAAGAACGATGCTTTTCTTGAAGCGATTGATCGCGGCGCCATTCTGGAGACGGTTCGCACTGGCTCCAGCGGCATCGGCCGGGGTGAGAGAATCCTGCGGGTCTAAAAATTGAACAATCCACATGCGCGTTTTCGACAGGCGGGGCGCGTGCGGATTTCTTGTGGCGACATACGTTAAGCATTCGCCCTCAGCCTGTCGAAGGGCATTTCGCCACCACCACTTCCGGAGATAAGAATGAAAGTTTTCTACGACAAAGACTGCGACCTGAGCCTGATCAAAGGCAAGACCGTGGCGATCCTGGGCTACGGCTCGCAAGGCCATGCCCACGCGCAAAACCTGAACGACAGCGGCGTCAAAGTCGTTGTCGGTCTGCGCAAGGGTGGCGCCTCTTGGGACAAGGTTGGCAAAGCCGGCCTGAACGTCATGGAAGTCAATGACGCCGTCAAAGCCGCTGACGTGGTCATGATCTTGTTGCCCGACGAAATGATCGCCGAGGTCTACACCAACAACGTGGCACCGAACATCAAGCAAGGCGCATCGCTGGCTTTCGCTCACGGTTTTAACGTGCACTACAACCAGGTCGTGCCACGCGCTGACCTGGACGTCTGGATGGTCGCGCCCAAGGCCCCAGGCCACACCGTGCGTAACACCTACACCCAGGGCGGCGGCGTGCCTCACCTCGTGGCAGTGCACCAAGACAAGAGTGGCAAGGCCCGTGCACTGGCACTGTCTTATGCCATGGCCAACGGTGGCGGCAAGGCCGGCATCATTGAAACCAACTTCAAAGAAGAGACCGAGACCGACTTGTTCGGCGAGCAAGCCGTCTTGTGCGGTGGCGCGGTTGAGCTGATCAAGATGGGTTACGAGACCCTGGTCGAAGCCGGCTACGCCCCTGAAATGGCTTACTTCGAGTGCCTGCATGAGCTCAAGCTGATCGTTGACCTGATCTATGAAGGCGGCATCGCCAACATGAACTACTCGATCTCGAACAACGCCGAGTACGGCGAGTACGTGACCGGTCCTGAAGTCATCAACGCCGAGTCCCGCGTGGCCATGCGCAACGCACTCAAGCGCATCCAGAACGGTGAATACGCCAAGATGTTCATCCAGGAAGGTCGCCTGAACTACCCAAGCATGACCGCTCGTCGCCGCAACACGGCTGACCACAGCATTGAAGTGGTAGGCGCTCAGCTGCGCGCCATGATGCCTTGGATTGCCAAGAACAAGCTGGTCGATCAGACCCGCAACTGATGCACAGCAGGCCGCAGGGCCTGCAAGCGTCAAGCGAAAGCCGCGCAAGCGATTGCGCGGCTTTTTTTGTGGGCTCTCGCTGGAGCTTTGTCGAACAGCGGGTTTGGTATCCTCAACGCAATCTGCGGACAGCCCGCGTCAATTTTTCACTACCGCTGCCGGACACTCTGGTGGCTTGGCCTAAAGGCCCGGAGCGTTTCCCATGCAAGACCTTGATGAGCTAGAACTGGCAGCCAGCGATGCGCCGCGCAAGCGAGCCAAGGGCGTCTACATCCTGCCCAACCTCTTCACGCTCGCAGCGCTGTTCGGCGGTTTCTACGCCATCGTGATGGCCATGAACGGCCGCTTTGACCAGGCTGCTATCGGTGTGTTTTGTGCCATGGTGCTCGACAGTCTGGACGGCCGCGTGGCGCGAATGACGAACACGCAAAGCGCGTTTGGCGAGCAGATGGATTCCTTGTCCGACATGGTGTCGTTCGGCGCCGCACCGGCTTTGATCGCTTACGTCTGGGGCCTGACCAGCCTGGGCCGCTGGGGCTGGATCGCGGCTTTCGTTTACTGCGCGTGTGCAGCCCTACGCTTGGCGCGCTTCAATGTGAACACCGCCGTGGTGGACAAGCGCTTTTTCCAAGGCTTGCCTTCGCCTGCTGCCGCTGCACTCGTGGCCGGTTTCATCTGGCTGATGACCGAGGCCGGTGTCGAGGGCCGCGAGATGCGCTGGTGGATGTTTGCGCTCACGCTCTACGCGGGCCTGACCATGGTCACCAACGTGCCTTTTTACAGCTTCAAGGACGTGAGCCTCAAGCGCAGCGTGCCCTTCGTTTTCATCGTACTGATCGTGCTGGTGATTGCTGCCATCAACATTGACCCGCCTAGCGTGCTGTTTGGTATCTTCATCGCCTACGGTTTTTCAGGTTACGCGCTCTACGGCTGGCGCAAGGCCAAGGGCTTGCAGACCAGCGTGATTTCGACCTCGACCGATGAGCCCGATGAGCGCGGCTTGCACAAGTAAAACTACCATGGCGCAAGCCGTTTAGGCTGTGCTACATTGCTCTCCATGAATTTGTCTTCGCTGTCCCTACTGCTATCTTCCTTCGGGCGGAGACCGTAGCGCGCACGCGTTCCTTTTCTTCAACGGCCCGATTGCCTCACCGCAACCGGGCCGTTTTTCATTTGAGACCACCATGTTGACCCAACCCTCCAGCAAATACAAAGCCTTCGCCCCCATCGCCTTGAAAGACCGCACTTGGCCCGACGCCGTGCTGACACAGGCGCCTATCTGGTGCAGCGTCGATCTGCGGGACGGCAACCAGGCCCTCATCGAGCCCATGGACATCCCGCGCAAGCTGCGTATGTTTGAGATGCTGGTGAAGATTGGCTTCAAGGAAATTGAGGTGGGCTTTCCCTCGGCCTCGCAAACTGAGTTCGACTTCTTGCGCCGGCTGATTGACGAAAACCTGATCCCCGATGACGTCACGGTTCAGGTCTTGACCCAGGCGCGCGAGCCCTTGATCCGCCGTACTTTCGAGGCTTTGCAGGGTGCCAAGAAAGCCATCGTTCACCTCTACAACGCCACGGCTCCCGTCATGCGCCGCGTGGTGCTGGGCATGGACGAAGACGCCATCGTGCAACTGGCGACTGACAACGCCCGCTTGTTTCAGCAACTGGCGGCTGAGCAGCCTGCAACGCACTGGACTTTCCAGTACTCGCCCGAGATGTGGTCGGGCACAGAGCTGGCCTTTTCAAAGCGCGTGGTCGACGCCGTGACCGAGGTCTGGCAGCCCACACCAGCGCATAAATGCATCATCAATCTGCCTTCAACGGTTGAGTGTTCAACGCCCAATATCTTTGCCGACATGCTGGAGTGGATGCACCGCCACTTGGCGCGGCGCGACGCCATCATCATCTCCGTTCATCCGCACAACGACCGAGGCACAGGCACCGCAGCGGGCGAACTGGCGCTCATGGCAGGGGCTGATCGGATCGAAGGCTGCCTCTTTGGCAACGGCGAGCGCACGGGCAATGTGGACTTGGTGAACATCGCGCTGAACCTTTACACCCAGGGTGTGTCGCCGGGCCTGGATTTTTCAGACATCGACGACATTCGCCGCACGGTCGAGCATTGCAACCAGATCCCCGTACATCCGCGCCACCCTTATGTGGGTGATTTGGTCTACACCTCGTTTTCTGGCTCACACCAGGACGCCATCAAGAAGGCTTTTGCGGCGCGGCGTGAGGGTGATATCTGGGACATGCCTTACCTGCCCATAGACCCCAAAGATCTGGGCCGCAGCTACGAGGCGGTGATCCGCGTCAACAGCCAGTCGGGCAAAGGCGGCATTGCCTATTTGCTTGAAAACGAGTTTGGTCTGGAGTTGCCGCGTCGCTTGCAGATCGAATTCAGTCAGGTTGTGCAAGCCGTGATGGATGCCAGCGGCAAGGAGTTGACGGGTGCGGCGCTGTTTGAGTTGTTTGAGGCGACGTACGGGCTGAAAACCGTTACCACGCCGCAGCACCTGCAAACCGAAGAGCGGCAGCAGGGCGCCGGCAAGGTGTTCAACATCCAGGCCGACGTGGTGATTGCAGGGCAGACCCATGCCGTGCGCGGCAGTGGCACTGGACCCATCGATGCCTTTGTCGCTGGCCTTGCAGAGGCGACAGGTCAGGTGGTGCGCGTGCTGGACTATCACGAGCACGCGATTGGCTCGGGTGCCAACGCGCAAGCCGTGGCCTACCTCGAACTCCGCATTCAAGATCAAACGCTGTTTGGCGTGGGCACGGACAGCAACATCGTGCTGGCCTCACTCAAAGCCATCGTGTCTGGCTTGCAGCGCAGCCAGTCAGCGCCCAGCCAGCCTGGGCACAGCGCCGCTACCATAGCGGTTTAAGTTAAAAAATCTGCCTCGTTCACTCGAACACTCGCACACCTGCAGGACACCACGCCATGACCGACAAATTGATCATTTTTGACACCACCTTGCGTGACGGCGAGCAGTCGCCCGGCGCCTCCATGACACGCGACGAAAAGTTGCGCATCGCCAGGCAGCTGGAGCGCCTGAAGGTGGACGTGATCGAGGCTGGTTTTGCCGCCAGCTCCAACGGCGACTTTGAGGCCGTGCAAGCGATTGCCAACGCCATCAAGGACTCTACGGTGTGCTCCTTGTCGCGCGCCAATGATCGCGATATTTCCCGTGCCGCTGAAGCGCTTAAGGGCGCCAACTCGGCCCGCATCCACACCTTCATTGCCACCAGTGCGCTGCACATGGAAAAAAAGCTGCGCATGACGCCCGAGCAGGTGCTCGAGCAGGCCAAGCAGTCAGTGCGCTTTGCCCGCAACCTGGTGGCCGATGTCGAGTTCAGCCCTGAAGACGGTTATCGCAGCGACATGGACTACCTGTGCCGCGTGATCGAAGCCGTGATCAAGGAAGGCGCCAGCACCATCAACGTGCCGGACACCGTGGGCTATGCGGTACCTGAGCTGTACGGCAACTTCATCAAGACCTTGCGCGAGCGTGTGCCCAACAGCGACAAGGCGATCTGGTCTGTGCACTGCCACAACGATCTGGGCATGGCTGTGGCCAACTCGTTGGCCGGCGTGAAGATCGGTGGCGCACGGCAGGTGGAGTGCACCATCAACGGTTTGGGCGAGCGCGCCGGCAATTGCTCGCTTGAAGAAATCGTCATGGCCGTGAAGACGCGGCGCGACTATTTCAACCTGGACATGAACATCGACCCGCTGCACATCGTCGCGGCCAGCCGCATGGTCAGCCAGACGACCGGCTTTGTGGTGCAACCTAACAAGGCGGTAGTCGGTGCCAATGCGTTTGCGCACGCATCAGGCATTCACCAGGACGGCATGCTCAAAGCCCGCGAGACCTATGAAATCATGCGCGCGGAAGATGTGGGCTGGAGCGCCAGCAAGATGGTGCTGGGCAAGCTCAGTGGCCGCAACGCGTTTAAACAGCGCTTGCTGGACCTTGGCGTGCAGCTCGAAAGCGAGACCGACATCAACGCGGCCTTTGCCAAGTTCAAGGAACTGGCCGACCGCAAGAGCGAGATTTTTGACGAAGACATCTTGGCCCTCGTCAGCGACGAGAGCGTGATGCACGAGCGCGAGCAGTACGGCTTTGTTTCGCTGTCCCAGCACAGCGAAACCGGCGAGCGTCCGCAGGCCAGCGTGGTGTTCACGGTGGACGGCGTGGAAGTCAAAGGTCAGTCTGATGGCAATGGCCCTGTGGATGCCTCGCTCAAGGCCATCGAGAACCACGTCAAGAGCGGCGCGGAGATGGTGCTGTATTCGGTCAACGCCATCAGCGGCTCGACCGAAAGCCAGGGCGAGGTGACGGTGCGCTTGCAAAACAGCGGCCGCATCGTCAACGGCGTGGGCGCAGACCCCGACATCATCGTGGCCTCCGCCAAGGCATATCTGAGTGCGCTGAGCAAGTTGCACAGCAAGGCCGATCGGGTGCCCGCACAGGGTTGACGCGCCGCTGAAAAGAAGGCCACAGCTGCTGGGCTGTGGCAAAATTCATGCATATTTCATTCACGGTATGTTGACGGGTATGGCATGAAACAGATTCGATACGGCTTCATTGGCTGCGGCATGATGGGTCAAGAGCACTTGCGCAACGTGGCGCTCTTGCCAGCGAGCACAGTGACTGCGATTTTTGAGCCGGACGATGCCATGGCCGCACGAGCTTTGGCGTTGGCGCCGGGCGCAGCGCGTCTGCCCAGCCTCGAAGCCGTCGTGCTGTCACCCGAGGTGGACTGCATCGTGGTCACCAGCCCCAACTTTCGGCACATGGCGCAACTCCAGCAGATCCTGGCTTTGCGGCCGCTGCCCGTCCTGCTTGAAAAGCCAGCCTGCACCACGCTTGAAGAAGTACGCCAGTTGCAAGCGCTGGCCTTGCCTGCCGCGCCGATCTGGGTGGCGATGGAATACCGCTACATGCCGCCCGTGGCGCGTTTGATTGAAGAAGCGCACGGCCAGCACAACACCGGCCCGGTGACGCTGTTCAGCATCCGCGAGCACCGCTTTCCCTTTCTTGAAAAGGTGGGTGACTGGAACCGCTTCAACCGCTACACAGGCGGCACTCTGGTTGAAAAGTGCTGCCACTTTTTTGACTTGATGCGCCACCTCACGCGCAGCGAGCCCGTGCGGATTTACGCCTCCGCCTCTGTGGCCAACAACCATCTTGACGAGCGCTATGCCGACGGGGTGCCCGACATTTTGGACAACGCCTACGTGGTCGTCGATTTTGAATCCGGTCAGCGCGCCTTGCTTGAGTTGTGCATGTTTGCCGAGGGCGCTCGCTACCAGGAAGAAATCTCCATCGTTGGCCCACATGCCAAAGTGGAATGTTTCGTGCCAGGTCCTGAACGCTTCTGGCCTGCGCATTTGGGCGCACCCCCCGTGCCCAAGCTGGTGCTCAGCCCGCGCCATCCCAAAGGCCCGGTCGAACTTGATGTACCGGTGGATGCCGAGGCTTTGGCCGCTGGTGACCACAACGGCTCCACGCTGTACCAACATCAGCGTTTTCGCAAAGCTATGTTGGGCGAAGGACCCGTTGAAGTGAGTTTGGCCGACGGCCTGGCCGCGGTGCTGATGGGTCTGGCGGCGCAGGAGTCGGCGCGCACGGGTCAGGCGATTGATCTCAAGGCCGGCCCGTATGCGATGCGGCCGCAGCGCTAAGCGCGGTGCCGCTTAGCCTTTGAGGCCGCCTTGGGTGAGGCCGCTCACCACTTTTTCCTGGAATACTGCAATCAAGATGGCCAAGGGCACGATGGCCACCACCAGCGCGGCTGAAATGATGGGCCAGGGAAAGGTGAATTCGCCTTGGTACAAGGTGATGCCCACCGGTAGCGTGCGCATGGACATGCTGGAGTTCAAGGACAGCGCCAGCAAAAATTCGTCCCAGGCGTTGACGAAGGCCAGGATGCCTGCGGTGAAAACGCCCGGTGCCGCCAGGGGAACCACGACATGCCAAAGTGCACCGAGTCGCGTGCTGCCGTCCAGCATGGCTGCGTTTTCAATATCGCGCGGGATGGACTGGAAAAAGCTCACCAGCACCAAAGTGCAGACCGGCAGGTTCAGCACGGTATAGGGCAGCACCAGCGCGGCATAGGTGTTGAGAAGGCCCAGGCTGCGCATGGTCTGGAAAATGGGCACCAGCAGCGTCACCAGCGGAAACATGCTGGAAGCCACGATGGCCGCCAGGATGAACTGGCGCCAGCGAAGTTGCAGACGTGCGATCGCATAAGCCGCGAAAGCCGACACAAAAAGTGAGGTGATGGTCGCCAGGCTGGCCACTGCAAAGCTGTTCCAGAGAAATGTCAGCAAGGGTTGCTGCTGGAAAGCGGTGACGAAATTGCCGACGTACAGCTCGTGCGGCAGGTACTGCAGCGGCTTGGCAACCAGCTCGCTTTCTTGCTTGAGCGCGGTCAGCAAGATCCACAGCGCAGGCAAGAATCCATTGACGACGATGATGCCGGCGGCCAACCAGCGAAGGCCCTTGGGCGAGAAAAGGGGGTGCTCTTGGCTTGTCATCAGACGGGCTTGATTCGCTTGAGATAAAAGGCGGTGATGACCATGGAGATGAAGAACATGACGACAGCCATCGTGGAGCCGTAGCCGATGTCCAGGTAGTCGATGGTGGTGCGGTGGATCAACATGGCCAGCGTGAGCGTAGCGTCGCCTGGCCCGCCTTTGGTCATGGTGTAGGGGATGTCAAAGGTCTGCAGCGCCGTGATCGTGCGAAAGATCATCGCCACGATGATGGAGGGCATGAGCATGGGCAGCGTGATGTGCCAGAACTGCATGAGCTTGGAGGCACCGTCCACCTCAGCTGCTTCATACAGCGAGCGCGGGATCATCTGCAGACCAGCCAGCAAGATGAGCGCCATGAACGATGACGCCTTCCAGATGATCGTGATACAGATGGCCGCCATGGCCCAGCCAGGCTGCAAGAGCCACATGCGCGGTTCGGTGCCGAAGAGGCGGCGCAACACGTCGTTCACCACGCCGTATTCAGTGTGAAAGAACCAGGCAAAGATGAGGCCGGCAAAAGACAGTGGCAAAGCCCAGGGCAACAGCAAGGCCAGGCGCACCGGCCACTTGTAGCGAAAGGGCAGGTTGGCCAGCATGGCCAGGCCCAGGCCGACGAGCAGGGCGCCGGGCACGGTGACAAAGGTGATCAACAGCGTGTTGAAGGTGGCCTTGCGGAACTCGGTGTCTTCCAACAGATCGGCATAGTTCTGCAAGCCGATAAAGGCCACGCTCTCAGGCCCGCCAGAAAGCTGCATGGCGAAAAAGCTGTTGTAGAACAGGCGCAGCGTCGGGTAGACCACGATCAGCGCCAGCAACAAGAAAGCCGGCCCCAGCAAGATGATGGCCAGTGTGCGTTCGCTGGGGTCTGCCAGGCGCTTGAAAAACGGGGTCGAACTCATGAGGGCTCAGTCAGGCAGCCGTGCACCGCCAAGCGCCCATGTCAGGGCGCCGGCGATGCAGGGCAGGGGGCTTAGCGCAGGACGCGGCGCAGACGGCTTTCGATCTGGTCCACACCTTCTTCAGGTGTGACCGTGCGAGCGAGGATGGCGCTGGTGGTCGTGCGAATCACATCGCTGACTTGGGCGTAGTTTTTGGACAGCGGACGGGCCTTGCCAGTGATGACGACGGGTGCTGCATCCTTGAACCAAGGCACGGCCTTGACCACGGCCGGGTCTGTGTAGACGCTTTGGTACACAGGCATCAGGGAGCCTTCGATTGCCAGGAACTTGCTGGACTCCGGCGAGCTCATGAACTCAATCAGCTTGACCGCTGCTGGCTTGTTCTTGGAAAAAGAGCTCACTGCCCACTGCCAGCCGCCCACGCAAGTGGCGGGCTTGCCGCCGGCCATGGCGGGCAGAGGCATCACGCCGACTTTGCCTTTGACCTTGGTGTCGGGCGCGGTTTCAAACACGTCCGAGGCGAATCCCCAGTTGATGCCGAAGAGCACCTGGCCCGCTTTGAACTCGTTGACGGTGTCGCCGGTTTTGACTTCGGCGATGTTCTTTTTCATCACACCCTGGTCCACCAGGTTGAGCCACATCTTCATGCCTTTGACGGCAGCGGCTTTGTCCATGGTGAGCGCGCCTGATGCATCCGAAATCTCGCGGCCCTGGCTCCAGTAGGGCAGCAAGAAGGTGCAGACAGCCCCCTCGATGGGCGCGCCCTGGATGGACAGACCCTGCAGGTTGGGATCCTTCTCGGCGGCCATGACTTTCTTGGAGGCCTCAGCCAGTTCATCCCAGGTCTTGGGCAGGGCGATCTTGTGCTTTTCCAGCAAATCTTTGCGGTAGTACATGAACATGGCATCTGCAAACGCCGGCTTGCCAGCCACCTTGCCGTCGACCACGTTGGCCACGGAATACACCGGCAGGTAAGCGCCCAGTGCCTTGGCCGGCTCGCCCACGTAGGCGTTCAGGGGTTCGGCCCAGCCGCTGCCGAAATACTGGGGTGGATTCACGATGTCCATCATGTAGATGTCAATCGCCGAGTCCTTGGCGCTGAGCACGGTGGTGAGGTACTGACGCTGCAATTCGGACGTGGCGCCGCCCACTTCAATTTGGACCTTCACGCCAGGGTTGGCGGCCTCGTATTTCTTGAACAATTCCTGCATCAGGTCGGGGCGCTGGTTTTGCCCGCCTGAGAACACGCGCAGGGTGGTTTGCGCCCAGGCCTGCTGCAGGCCAAGAGAGGACAGCAGCATGACCGCTGCGGCAATGTGCTTGATGGACTGACGTTTTTTCATGCTTGTCTCCTGATATTTAAAAAAGAAAAACCACCGGCTGAATCAAAGATCAATGGGCCACGATGGCCTTGCCATCGCGTGCGCTGAAAAACCGGAACTCGCGCCGGTCAAGAAAGATCGGAACGGCCTCGCCAATGGGGGCTTCGTAGGCCGCTGGGCACTTGGCCATCAACCTGGCCCCGCCCATGTCAAAGGCGGCCAGGGTCTCAGCGCCCAGAGGTTCGAGCACGAGCAATTCGGCATCAAGCTTGAGCCAGGCCAGGCCATCGCCGTTGGCGGGCGAGGTCAGTACGTGTTCGGGGCGCAGGCCGAGTACCAGTTCATGGTCATCGCGGCTCATGCTGCTGAGCGTCTGGCTGAGTTCGGCGTCGGCCAGGGGTGTTCCATTGGGCCAGCGCCAGGCTTCGTCGCTGCGGCGCATCGTGAAGGTAGCCATGGGCGGCGAGCCCATGAACTGGGCCACGAACAGGGCCTGGGCGTGGCTGTAGATCTGGCGCGGCGTGTCGTACTGCAGCAAGTTGCCGCCGCTCATCACGGCGATGCGGTCGGCCATGGTCATGGCCTCGACCTGGTCATGCGTGACGTAAACGATGGTGGCGTTCAGCGCGCGATGCAAACGCTTGATTTCCATGCGCATGTCGCCACGCAATTGCGCGTCCAGGTTGGACAGCGGCTCGTCGAAAAAGAAGACGCGCGGTTCCCGCACGATGGCCCGGCCGATGGCGACGCGCTGACGCTGACCGCCAGACAGCTGGCCCGGAGAACGCTGCAGCATGGACTGCATCTTCAAAAGCTCAGCCGCGTGCTCAACCTTGCGCTTGATTTCGGCTTCGGGAGTCTTGCGCATGCGCAAGCCAAAAGCCAGGTTTTCATACACCGTCTTGTGCGGGTACAAGGCGTAGTCTTGGAAGACCATGGCCACGTCGCGCAGGCGCGGCGGCAAATCATTGACGACTTGGTCGCCGATGAGAATCTGCCCGCTGGTGATGGTTTCCAGGCCCGCGGCCATGCGCAGCAAGGTACTTTTGCCGCAACCCGACGGGCCGACGAACACGGCGAACTCGCCATCATTGACGCGCAGGCTGACCTTGTTGACGGCTGTCTGACCAGCCGCGTACTGCTTGCAGACGTCTTTGAATTCGATGGAGGCCATGGGTTCAGTGCGGTGCCTGTAATTGGAAACAGCGGAGGGCGGGGCCTGACGTTTTAAAAGTTTCTGGCGCGCATCCCGAGAGCTGGGATTGATCTACAAATCATATAGCTCATCCAGAATGTGTGCCTTACTTGTTTTCCCTATGGCACCCGCTCAGTGCGAGAGCATGTGCAGCGCCACCAGACCCAGGAATCCGGCAAAGAGGCGCTTGAGCAAGACCTTGTCGAGGACATGCGACACGCGTGCGCCCCAATGCGCAAAATAAATGCTCACAGCGCTGATGGCCAGCCACGCGATCCAGTGCACATAGCCCAGGGTGTTTGGCTTGTCCGGCCCCATGAGGGCCATGCCCACCGAGCCGATGACGGAAATGGGAATGGCGACCGCTGAGCTCACGATCACGGCGTGGCGCATGTCGATGCCGCGCAGCACCAGATAAGGCACCGTCAACGCGCCGCCGCTCACACCCAGCAGGGTGGACACGTGGCCGATCAAGGCGCCGGCTCCCCACATCTCGCGTGATTGCAGTGGGGCTGTGCGGGCTGTGGCATTGCTTTTTCGAAGCAGGGTCAAGCCCGTCCCTAAAGCAAACAGGCCAAAACCGATCTTCAACCATTGCGTGGGCGCGTAGGTGCTGGCCCAGACCGCGAGCAAGGAGCCAAGGCTGACCGCGCTGCCCATCACAGGCAGCATGGCGGCTTCAAAGCGGCCGGCGCGCCAGTGCGTCCATGACGAGGTGACCGAGGTGACCACGATGCAGGCCAACGACGTTGCCACCGCGTGGTGCATCACGTCAGGGCCCAGCACGGGGTCGTCGCGCCACAGAAAGTACAGCGTGGGAACGATGACGAGGCCACCGCCCACGCCAAACAAGCCGGCCGTGAAGCCGCCAGCCGCACCGACGGCGATGAACAGCAGAGCCAGCGAGGTCAGGTGCATGGCACGAACGCAGCAGCTTGCATGAACTGGCTTTTGGCGAACAGCAAAGGATCCACTTCCGTCCAGCCGAAATCCTGCACTTGCCCGAGCAAGATGTCGTGGTCACCCGCAGGGATGACGTCAACCAGCGTGCAGTCAAACCAGGCCGCTGTTTGCGCGAGCTTGATGCGTCCGCTGGCCAGCCGCTCTGCGGCGGTGTCGGCAAATCGCTCGGTCATGCTGCCGGTGGCGAACTGCCGCGCCACAGCTTCCTGGTGGGCTGCCAGAACACTCACGGTGTAGCCGCCAGCGCGCGTGAAAGCCTCATGGCTGCTCGCGTTCTTGCGGATGCTCCACAGCACCAGTTGCGGCTCTAGCGATGCAGAGCTGAAAGAGTTGCAGGTCATGCCCCAGTCGGCCTCGTTCCACCGCGAAGTAACGACAGTGACGCCTGTGGCAAAGCAAGACAGTGCCTGCCTGAATTCGCGGCTCATGGCACTTCCGTCCCGTTGGCCAGGCTGTAAAGCTCGAACCAGGTTTGACGGTCCATCTCAACTTTCAACGCGTCGCTAAATCGAGCAATGCGTGCATCGTCGTTGGTGCCCAGCACTGGCAAGATTTGCGCGGGATGGTGCAACAGCCAGGCAATCGCCACGGCGCTTTCATCAACGCCATTGACCTTGGCCACGCGCTGCAGGGCAGGGCGCAGACGCTGCGCAGTGGCCCCTTCGCCAAACAAGGCGCCACCGCCAAGCGGTGACCAGGCCATCAAAGGCTTGCCCAGGCGTTGCGCATGCGCGACTTGCCCGTTTACAAAAGGCTGGGTGTTGATCAGGCTGATTTCGATCTGGTTGGTCAAGAGAGGATGGCGCATGGCCGACTGCAGCAGGTCGAAATCCCAGCCCATGAAGTTGGACACGCCAGCCGCACGGATCTTGCCTTGGTCAATCAAGCTGTCCAGGCAGGCGCCGAGCGCGTGGTGGTCCATCAGCGGGTCGGGGCGGTGCATCAGCAGCACATCGATCACGTCGACGCCAATGCGTTGAAGGGAGCGCTCCACGCTGGCGACCACGTGCGCGGCCGACGTGTCGTAGTGCTTCACACGCGTCTCAGGCCAGGCTTTGGACAGCAGCATGATGTCGCACTTGGTCACGATCTCCATTTGCGAGCGCAGGCCAGGCTGCGCTCGCAGTGCCTCGCCAAACAACTGTTCGCAGCGGTAGTCGCCGTAAATGTCGGCATGGTCGAAAGTGGTGATGCCTTGGGCCAGGCAACTGCGTATGCGGCGGTCCACCGCGCTGGCCGAGCAATCGGCGGCTTCAGACAGGCGCCAAACGCCATAGGCTAATTGGCTGAGTGAGATCTGATCGCTCAACTTCACACGGGGCATGCTCATCGTCGAATTCCTTGCCCCAGGGGCGTTGCGGGCACCTGAGCCGGGACGCGCCCGTACTCCTGCGCGAGTGAAAAAGTCTTGAGTTGCGGCAGCACCTTGCTGCCGAAAATCTCGCATTCCTGCAAGTGCGGATAGCCCGAAAAAATGAAGGCCTTGATGCCCATCTTTTGGTAGTCGTGAATGGCGCTGAGCACCTGGTCCACGCTGCCAACGAGCGCCGCGCCGCAGCCGCTGCGCGCCCGGCCCACGCCGGTCCACAAGTTCGGCTCCACATAGCCTTCCACATCGGCCAACGCGCGGTTTTGGGCTTGCAGCGACACACCCAGGCTGGTCGCATCCAGAGCACGGGCACGGATTTCGCGACCCTTGTCGTCGTCCAGTTTAGACACCAGTTCGCGGGCGTATTCGCGCGCTTCAGCCTCGGTGTCGCGCACGATCATGTGAATGCGCAGACCGTAGTCCAGCGTGCGCTTGTACTTGGCGGCGCGCTCGTGCGCATCCTTCATGCGCTGAGTCAGCATTTCCTTGGTTTCTGGCCACATCAGGTAAACATCGCAGTGCGCACCGCACAACTCCAGCGCGGGCGGGCTGTAGCCGCCGAAGTACAGCAGCG
>CAZNQE010000075.1:0-13637 GCA_964575005.1 uncultured Polaromonas sp.
AGCTACATGCTCGAAGACCGCAAGATGATGATGCGGCTCTTCCCCGAGCTGTTCAACCAAAACCGCGTGGCGCCCGTCGCCCACTACCCCGACTTGTTGCTCGAAACGCTGCGCGACATGGCGCCACCGGCCACGGCCGAACCCACGGTGGTGGTGCTCACGCCCGGCATGTACAACTCGGCGTATTTCGAGCACGCGTTTTTGGCCCAGCAAATGGGCGTGGAACTGGTCGAGGGCCAGGACCTGTTTGTCAAAGACAACTTCGTCTACATGCGCACCACGCGCGGCCCCAAGCGGGTCGACGTGATTTACCGCCGCGTGGACGACGACTTTTTGGACCCCCTGGCTTTTAGGCCCACGTCTACGCTGGGCTGCGCGGGCCTGTTGAACGTTTACCGTGCTGGCAATGTGTCGCTGTGCAACGCCATTGGCACCGGCGTGGCCGACGACAAGTCGATCTACCCCTACGTGCCCAAGATGATCGAGTTCTACATCGGCGAAAAACCCATCTTGAAAAACGTGCCCACCTACATGTGCCGCAACGACGACGACTTGAAATACACGCTGGCCAACCTCAAAGATTTGGTGGTCAAAGAAGTCCACGGCGCAGGCGGTTATGGCATGTTGGTCGGCCCGGCCTCGACCACAGCCGAGATCGAAGACTTTCGCAAAGCCTTGTTGGCCAACCCCTCAGGCTACATTGCCCAGCCCACGCTCAGCCTGTCCACCTGCCCGACGTATGTGGAAAGCGGCGTGGCGCCGCGCCATATCGACTTGCGGCCTTTTGTGCTCAGCGGCAAGCAGGTGCAAATGGTGCCCGGCGGCCTGACCCGCGTGGCGCTCAAAGACGGTTCGTTGGTCGTCAACTCCTCGCAAGGCGGCGGCACCAAAGACACCTGGATCCTGGAAGACGACGTGGAGCCCGCGCTGAAGGTGTTGGCGGGTGACTCGTCATCGCCCATGCAGTCCCAATCACTGGCCGCGCTGGCGGCACTGGCAGGAGCCAAATAATGATGTTGTCCCGCACCGCCGACCACTTGTTCTGGATGTCCCGCTACACCGAGCGGGCCGAAAACACCGCCCGCATGCTGGACGTGAACTACCAAACGTCGCTGCTGCCGCAGTCCGCCGCCGTGGCCCAGGCTGGCTGGAAAGGTTTGCTCAGCATCAGCGAGCTCAAGCCCGCTTACGCCGCCAAGTATGGCGACAGCATCAACCCGCGCGACGTGATGGACTTCATGGTGCGCGACGAAGAAAACTCGTCGAGCATCATCTCGTGCCTGCGCAACGCCCGTGAAAACGCCCGAGCCGTGCGCGGATCTTTGACGACCGAAGTCTGGGAAACCCAAAACCAGACCTACTTGGAAGTCATCCGCATGCTCAAGTCCGGCGACTTTGAGCGCGACCCCGCCCAGTTTTTTGAATGGGTCAAGTTCCGCTCGCACCTCTCGCGCGGCGTGACCATGGGCACCATGCTGCAAGACGAGGCTTTTCACTTCTTGCGCCTGGGCACTTTCCTGGAGCGCGCCGACAACACGGCCCGCCTGATCGACGTGAAGTTTCACGCGGTGGACACCGACTTTCTGGGGCTTGCCACCGCGGACAAAGATCAGGAATACGACTTCTACCACTGGAGCGCGATTCTGCGCAGCGTCTCGGGCTTTGAGATTTACCGCAAGGTGTATCGCGACGTGATCAAGCCCGAGCGCGTGGCCGAGCTCTTGATCTTGCACGGCGTCATGCCCCGTTCGCTGCTCGGATGCCTGAACGAAGTCATGAGCAATCTGGCCATGGTGACCAGCGACCCCAACAGCGAAACCCAGCGCCGCGCCGGCAAGCTGCGCGCTGATTTGCAATTTGCCCGTATCGACGAGATTTTGGCGACGGGGCTTCATGCTTTCTTGACGCAGTTTTTAGACCGCGTCAACGAGATCGGCGCCCATATCAGCCGCGAGTTTTTGGTGCCGACGACGAACTGATGTTTGCTCAAGCAGCGGCTGCGGCTGGCTCAGTTGCGGCTTGCTGTTAAGGTGCCCGCATGAAGCTTCACGTCCGGCACACCACCGATTACCGTTACACCGAGCCGCTGCGTTATGCGCTGCAAACGCTGTGGCTGACGCCGCAAACCGGGCCCTCGCAAATCGTTGACTTTTGGACGCTGGGTGCGCCGCAGCCGCTTTCTGTGCAGCGCGACGGTTTTGGCAACTGCGTGCAGTCCTACAGCCTGGTGGCCCAGCCCGAGGCTGATGTTCGCTGGAGCTTGGTCAATGCGGCGGGGCAGGTGCAAACGCTGGGTGTGGCTGACTTTGTGGACGCGCAGGACTTGCCGCATCCCTTGTTTTATTTGCGCCCGACCAAGCTGGCCGCGCCCAGCCCCATGCTGGCTGAATTTGGCAGGCCTTGGGTCAAGCCAGCCGAATCTGCAGGCCAGACTGACGTGGCTTCCTTGCTTGCGCTCAGCCAGGCCATTGCAGCGCAAGTGCGCTACACCTCCGGCAGCACCGACGTGCACACCACCGCGCTCGAGGCCTTCGAGGCCGGCGTTGGCGTCTGCCAGGACCAGGCCCATGTGATGGTGGCTGTGTGCCGCAGCCTGGGTATCCCGGCTCGTTACGTGAGTGGCTACTTTTATGCCGCCAACGAACCGGACCTGGCCAGCCACGCCTGGGCCGATGTGTGCATTGACGTGGCCGGGCGCCGCTGGGTCAGCATTGATGTGACGCATTCATGTTTGATCGACGAGCGCCACATCCGCGTGGCGGTGGGCACGGACTACACGGCTTGCCCGCCCATCAAGGGCGTGCGGCAGGGCGGGGGCGAGGAGTCGATGACCGTGAAGATCACCATCGACCCCGTCGATCAGTTCGCCAGCCTCTAGGCAGCTAGCTGTCAGTCCCGCGCCACCACGCAGCGCACGTCCAGCTCGCGCAGCAGCCGCTCAAAGCTCGGGTCGGGGTCGGCGTCTGTAAAGAGCGTGTGCACCACTTTCAAAGGTGCCATTTCAATCATGGCGGGTCGGCCAAATTTGCTGGCGTCGGCCACCAGCCAGACCTGCCGGCATTGCTCCACGATGGCTCGGGCCACCATCACTTCGCGCATGTCAAAGTCGCGCAGCGCGCCGTCCGTGTCAATGCCGCTGATACCGATGAGCCCGATGTCCACCTTGAACTGGCGAATGAAAGTGAGCGCCGCTTCGCCCACCACGCCCAGGTCTTCGTGGCGCACCGTGCCGCCGGCCACCAGCACTTCGCAGTGGGGGTTGGCGCTCAAGGTGCTGGCTACGTGCAAGTTGTTGGTGATGACGCGCAGGTCTTTGTGGTCCAGTAACTCGCTGGCCACAGCTTCGACCGTGGTGCCGATGTTCATGAACAAGCTGCTGCCGGCCGGAATGGCGGCTGCCACCGTACGCGCAATGCGCTGCTTGGCGTCTGCCCGGCTGCGCTGGCGTTCGGTGTAAGCCGTGTTGCGGCTGCTGCTGTCCAAGGAGCGTACGCCGCCATGAAAACGTTCCAGAACGCCTGCATCGGTCATGCGTTGAATATCGCGCCTTACCGTTTGCAGGGTGGTGCTGAACTGCTCAGCCAGGGCCTCGGTCTTCAAGCTGCCGTGTTCACGCACGGCCTTGAGCATGGCCAGTTGTCGGGGATTGAGCGCCATCGTCATGACGGCGGTTGTAACCGGTCTTGACGCCTTGCCTACATAGGGATTGCGAGCGTACGCGAATGTGGGTGTTTGTCTGTATAAACGCGACAAACGAAAACAATCGCTCAAAAATAATCACCGATTTTGATAGTGAATGATCCGATCTGACCTTTTGACCTGGGCTCAACCCTTCAGTGCCGACGCTTGCGACGTGCTGGTGATCGGTGGCGGCGCCACGGGCCTGGGCGTGGCCGTGCAGGCCGCGTTGGAGGGGCGGCGCGTGGCCTTGGTTGAGGCGCGGGACTTTGCCTGCGGCACGTCCTCGCGTTCCACCAAGCTGCTGCATGGCGGCGTGCGTTATCTGGCGCAAGGCCGCGTGCGCCTGGTGCGCGAAGCCCTGCACGAGCGGGCCGTGGTGCTGGGGCTGGCGCCGCACCTGGCCCAGCCGCTGCCTTTTGTGGTGGCTGAAAAGAACTGGTTTTCCTGGGCGCTGAGCACGGTTGGGCTCACGCTCTACCAATGGCTGGCGGGCCGCCTGAGCCTGGGCGCTACCGAGGCCATGAGCGGCGCTGCGCTGCGCCGGCTTTTGTCCACCTTCCCGGCCGTGGTGGCCGGGGTGCGTTATTGGGACGGTCAGTTTGACGACGCACGCTTGGCCATCGCCCTGGCCCGCACGGCCGAAGCCGGCGGTGCGGCCTTGCGCAATCACACCCGCGTGACGGGTCTTCGCGCTGAAGGCCGGGCTTGGCTGGTGACGCTTGAAGATGCATTGAGCGGCGAGGTCACCACGGTGCGCGCGCGCGCTGTGGTCAACGCCGCTGGGGTCTGGGTCGACGCACTGCGTCACTTGGCCCTGAGCGACAAGAATTCAAACAGCCGCAACCAAGGCCAAAGTTCCCGCGCACTGGTGCGCCCCAGCCAAGGCGTGCATCTGGTGGTCAGCCGCCAGACCCTGCCCATCACCGAGGCGGTATTGGTGCCGCGCACGTCTGATGGGCGGGTGCTTTTTGCCGTGCCTTGGCTGGGCTCTGTCGTCATTGGCACCACCGACACGCCGCGCGACGACGCGCCGCTGGAGCCGCGGCCCATGGCCGAGGAACTGGCTTTCTTGTTTGACGAGACCCAGCGCGAGCTTGGCGTTGCGCTCAAGGCAGCCGATGTGCAAAGTGTCTGGGTCGGGCTTCGCCCCTTGGTGGATGCAGGCGCAGGGCAGGGCTCTGGTGCTCCGAGCAACACCGCCGCTATTTCCCGTGAGCATTTGATTGCCCGCGAAGCCGCCGGCTTTGTGACCGTGACCGGCGGCAAATGGACGACCTACCGTGTCATGGCCGAGGATGTCATGGCCGAGCTGGTGGGTTCGGGCGACTTGAGTGCGCCTGTCAAGGCTGCGCATACCGAAAGCCACCGTTTGTGGGGCGCACCGCCCGCAGGGGCTGCAGCCGTCAGCTTGCAGGACGCGCCGGGCCTGCATTTGCTGGGGACTGCGGCGGCTGCCGTGGCCGCGCTGCCGGGCCACGATGTGCTGCTGGGCCTGGGTCTGACAGAGTCGCTGGTGCGCTACAGCGCCCGGCGTGAGTGGGCCGTGACCGTGGAAGACATGCTGGCGCGCCGCTGGCGTGCCTTGTTTCTCGACGCTCGCGTTGCCGAGGCCATGGCCCCGCGCGTGGCTGAGCTGCTGCAAGAAGAAACCGGCATCGACCCGCAACTGGCACCCTTTTTGGCGCTGTGCCAACAGTACCGTGTCCCGGCTGCTCAGAACCTCCCTGGTTCTGCAGCCTTGTTCGCGTAAACCACGAGTTCGTTTCGGCCAGACTGGCCTATTTTCCCCACTGCTTTCACCACTGCTTTTTCCACAATTAACCCGAGGAGTTTTCCATGAAATCGTTTCGCATGAGTTCCCTTGCATCACTTGGCTTTGCTTTAGGTTTGTCGGCTGTGGCCGGTCTGGCGCAGGCCGGCGAAGTCCGCGTCATGTGCTACCAGGACGGTGTGGAGTGCGACGTGACGGCTGAGCTGGCCAAGCGCTTTGAAGCCGCGAACCCCGGCACCAAAATCATCGTGGACAACGTTCCCTACAAGACCATCCTGGAGCAATTGCCCGTTCAATTGGCCGCAGGCCAGGGTCCTGACATCGCCCGCGTGACGGACCTGGGTGGTTTGTCCAAGTACTACCTGGATGTGTCCAAAGACCTGAAGAACCGCAAGTACTTTGACGACAACTTTGCCGCCACCGCCCCGTGGCTGGCCCCAGCCGCTGGCGACAAAGGTGTTTACGGTTTCATGTCGCAGTTGACCATGACCGGCCCCTTCGTCAACAAGACCTTGTTTGAGCAAGCCAAAGTGGCACTGCCAGGCCCAAAGGCCACCTGGGACGAGTGGATCGAGGCATCACGCAAAGTGGCCAAAGCCACTCAGACCAAAGCCGCTGTGGCCTGGGACCGTTCGGGCCACCGCTTTGCCGGCCCCGCCATCAGCTACGGCGCCAAGATTTTTGACGGCAAGGGCGAGCCCGTGATCGACGCGGGCTACAAGACAGCCGTCAACAAGTTCGTGGCCTGGCACAAAGACGGCGCCATGATGCGCGAAGTCTGGGCCGGCTCGGGCGGCTCGACCTACGCATCGTCTGTGGACGAGTTCATCAATGGCAACGTGGTGATGGTGCTCGCCGGCAGCTGGCAGATCGGCAACTTGCAGAAAAAAGTGGGCAACAACTTTGACTGGGTGGCTGTGCCCAACCCTTGCGGCCCTGCAGCTTGCTCCGGCATTCCAGGCGGTGCGGCCTGGGTCACGCTCAAGACCGCCAAGTCGCCTAAAGAAACCGCAGCCTTCCTGGAGTTCATGGCCTCTGAGGCCGCTTATGGCGAGTTCACCGCGCGCACCAACAACATCCCCGCCCATGCCGGCTGGGCCAAGAAGGGCGTGAACTACGTCAGCGCCGACCCTGCATCGAAAGCGGCGCTGGGCGTGTTCAGCTCGGGCGTGGCCAACTTGTCGCCCACGGCTTACCAGTTCCAGGGCTACAAGTTCAACCGCGCCATCATGCTGCCGACGGTGGCCCGCGTCACGCAAGCCATCGTGGGTGAGATGAGCACGGACGAAGCGGTCAGCAAGATCAACGCCGACATGCTGGACGCCGTCAAGCAAGCCCAGCGCTAACTCGGGACCTTGAGAGCTCAGGCGGGTGAGGTGGTCACCTCACCCGCTTTTTTTATCCCAAGCCACCGGCATGCATACACCGGTCGGGCGAAAGTTTTCAATGAGATTTCTGGCGTTTTTCTTCAACTTGCTCGAGCCGATTTTTCGGCTCGGGCAAAGGCTGCTGGGGCCGCAGCGCGTGGCCTGGCTTTTTGTGGCGCCCAACTTGCTGGTGTTTGGTATTTTTTGTTTTCTGCCGATTGCCATCAACGTGATTTACGCCATCACGGGCGGCGTGAACTTGATGCCCTGGCAACGGCCCTACACCGGCGCTGAAAACTTCCAGATCCTTTTTGAATGCGGGAATTACCTTGACATCGCCACCTGCCGCAAAGACGTGTTTTGGCGGGCGATGTTCAACACGCTCAAGTTCAGCTTGTTGCAAGTCGGGCTGATGGTGCTGTTTTCGCTCATCACCGCGCTGGTCTTAAATCGCAAAATTGTGGGGCGCGGTTTTTGGCGTGGTGTGTTTTTCTATCCGGTCTTGCTGTCACCCGTGGTGGTGGCGCTGATCTGGAAATGGTTGCTGCAAAGCCAAGGCGCTTTCAACGCGGGTTTGCTGGCTGCCGGCATGGAGCCTGTGGGCTGGTTGACCGAAGCCGGCTGGGCCTTTTTCTGGGTGGTCTTCGTGTCCATTTGGGCGCACATGGGCTTTTACACGCTGATCTTGCTGGCTGGTTTGCAGGCCATTCCGCGCGACCTGTATGAAGCCGCTGAGATGGACCGCGCCACGCCCTGGCGCACGCTGACCCGCATCACTTTGCCGCTGCTAATGCCTAACTTGGTGGTAGTGCTGGTGCTGGCCGCTATTCGCGCCGTGCAGGTGTTTGACGAGGTGTTCGTGCTCACTGGCGGCGGTCCGGGTTCGGCCACCACCTTCATTGTTCAGTTCATTTACCAGACCGGCTTTGCCGAACAAATTCATTTGTATGGCTTGGCTGCAGCGGCGTCGCTGGCCTTAGCCGTGTTCCTTATTTTCCTCACCCTGGTGCAGTTGCGACTGACGCGCGCCAACGAGCTTGGTCAAAAGGGGCGCTGACATGGCATTGCTTGATTTCTTGTTGCGCACCCGCGGCCGCAAGCGGCTCCACTGGACCGACGTGCTCAGCTACTCCTACCTCATGGTGGGCCTTGTCACCATGTTTGCGCCCGTGCTGTGGCTGGTGATGTCGTCCTTTAAAACGGAAGCGGCGATCAGCCAGTTTCCGCCTAGCTTGTTGCCGTATGCGCAAAAAACGGTGAAGGTCGAAGGCTTTGACAAGCCACTGCCGGTGTTCACCGTTAAGCCGGCAGAAGGCTCGGCAACAGTGGCCAGCGGCGCCAAGGAGATGGCGCAGGTCAACCGCATCGGCATCATGGCCACCATGGTGGACCCTGTCGCACCGCAAGAGCGTGTGCGCATCAACATCAATGAGCGCCAGCCGGTCAATGAACTGAAGTTCGCCTGGGGCAATTACACCGAGCTGTTCGCGAAGTTCGCCTTTGGCACCTACTTGTGGAACAGCGTCTTCATCACGGTGGTGGCGACCATCTTGACCTTGCTGTTCAACTCGATGGCCGCTTTTGCGCTGTCCAAGTACAAGTTCAAAGGGCAAAAGTCGGTGTTCCTGATCATCATCGCGACCTTGATGATCCCGCCCACCATCATCCTGGTGCCGGTGTTCTTGGTCATCAATGAAGTCGGCTTGCTGAACAACTTGTGGGGCGTCATCTTGCCCGCCGTGGCCACGCCCACTGGCGTGTTCTTGCTGCGCCAGTACATGCTGACCATTCCTGACGAACTGCTGGAAGCCGCGCGCATGGACCACGCGAGCGAGTGGCGCATTTACTGGCGCATTGTGCTGCCGCTGTCCGCACCTGCGCTGGCCGTGTTGGCGATTTTTTCGGTCATGTGGCGCTGGAACGACTTCTTGCTGCCGCTCATCGTGCTGTCCAAAAACGAGTTCTTCACCTTGCAGCTGGCGCTCAATTCCTTCCAGGGCGAGCTCAACACGCAGTGGCACTACCTGCTGGCCATGACAGTCATCACCTTGCTGCCCATCACATTGGTGTTTGCCTTCTTGCAGCGCTACATCACGACCGGCATTGCTGGTGCTGGTGTGAAGTAAATTTTTCCGTAGACATTTTCTAAAGTACCACTGTGTCCACTCTTGAACTCAGAGCCATCCACAAGCAATTCGACCAGACCAGCGTTATTCATGGCGTTGACCTGGAAGCCAAGCACGGCGAGTTCGTCGTGTTCGTCGGCCCCTCGGGCTGCGGCAAATCAACCCTGCTGCGCATGATTGCCGGCCTGGACGAACCCACACGCGGCGACATGTTGATTGACGGCGTGCGCGTCAATGAAATTGGTGCCGCAGACCGCGGCTGCGCCATGGTGTTTCAGTCCTACGCGCTGTACCCGCACATGACGGTGCACGCCAACATGGCCTTCGGCCTCGAAAACGCCAAGGTGCCCAAGGACGAGATCGAGCGCAAGGTGAGCGAGGCAGCGGCCTTGCTCAGGTTGGACGAGCTGCTGCATCGCCGGCCCACGCAGCTGTCAGGTGGGCAGCGGCAGCGCGTGGCGATTGGCCGCGCCATCGTGCGCAACCCCAAGATTTTCCTCTTTGATGAACCGCTGTCCAACCTGGACGCGGAGTTGCGCGTTTCCATGCGCACCGAGCTGCGCGAACTGCACCAGCGCTTGGGCGCGACCATGATTTATGTGACGCACGACCAGGTCGAAGCCATGACCATGGCCGACAAGATCGTGGTGCTGCGCGCGGGCCGCGTGGAACAAATCGGCGCGCCCGAAGAGTTGTACCAGCGCCCATGCAACACCTTTGTGGCCGGCTTCATCGGCAGCCCGCGCATGAACTTCTTGCCGGCGTCTGCCGTCGCGGCTGTGCCGGCTTTGGCTGAAAAGCTGGAGCCGGGTGCTCACCAAGTGGGTGTGCGGCCCGAGCACTGGTTGCTGTGCGAGCCCGGCGCTGGCTTGGCCTTGACGGTCGTCACGTCGGAGTACATGGGCGCTCAGCGCTTGGTGCAAGCGCACTTGGTAGACAAGACGGCCGACAAAACGCGCGTTGAATTGCTGGTCGGCGGTGAAAACGCGCTCAGCGCGGGTGACATCGTGCATGTGACCGCAGCGGCATCCCACATTCATTCGTTTGATGCACAAGGCCTGCGCCTGGCAGGAGCACAGGCATGACCCCGATTCAAACCACCGGCTGGCAAATCAAACCCGGTCAAGCTGCTTCAGATGCTGAAGCGCCACTGGATGGCGGCGCCTCGCTGCGCCTCGTATTTTTGTCACCCACCATGGCCCGCGTCACCTGGACGCCGGCCGGTGGATTCCGCGAGCCACGCACCTGGTCGATTGCACCTGTCTCAGGGCAAGACACGCCCTGGGACGGCCGCGCACGCGCCAGCCTCGATGGCTTTGACCGACCCGCCGTTCAAGTGGCGAGCGAGCGGCAGTTGGGCACCGACCGCTTGCGCGCCACCTTGCTGGGCGACAACCAAGGCAAGGGCAGCGCCGTGCGCGTGGTCTGGACAGATGTGGCCACGGGCAACACCGTGCTTGAAGACCGCGTCACCAGTTCGTATTTGAGTGAGCGGCGTACGGGCCTCGTGCGCCACAGCGTGGTGCGCGACCCGGCTGAACACTATTACGGCTTGGGCGACAAGACTGGCCCGCTGAATTTGCACGGTAGGCGCCTGCGTTGCCTGGGGCAAGACTCGATTGGCTACGACCCGAAGTCGGGCGACCCGCTCTACAAGCACTGGCCCTTCGTGCTCACGCGCACCGTGAACGGCCAATGGGTGGGCGTGTACTACGACACGCTGTCAGCCTGCACGTTTGACCTGGGCTGCGAACACGACAACTACCACGGCCTCTTTCGCAGCGTGGACATTGACGATGGCGACCTTGACTATTACCTGATGCTGGGCAACACGCCGGCCGAGGTGATTTCGCAGTTTGTGCGGCTTGTGGGCGGCACGCATTTGCCGCCGCGCTGGACGCTGGGTTTTGCCCAAACGGCCATGGGCCTCGCCGATGCGCCGGATGCGCAGCAACAGCTCGATCGCTTCATTGACGAATGTGGAACGCGGCGCGTGCCGATCTCGTCCTTTCATTACGGCTCGGGTTACTCCAGCCGGGGCAAGCAGCGTTACGTGTTCACTTGGAACACATCCAAGTTTCCCGCGCCTGAAGTCGTCAACGCCAAGTTCCACGCCGCCGGCATGAGTCTGGTGGCCAACCTCAAGCCCTGTTTGCTGGACGACCACCCGTCTTATGAAACCCTGGCAAAGGCCGGCGCTTTCATTGAGCACGCCGACTCGGGCCAGCCCGTGGTCGAGCCGTATTGGGACGGGCAGGGCGCCCACCTGGACTTCACCAAGCCGCAGGCCGTGCGCTGGTGGCAAGAACAGCTCAAGGCGCAGATCTTGGAGCGCGGCATTGAGGTGGGCTGGAACGACAACAACGAATACGCGGTGGCGGCCGAGGACGCTTTCAGCGGCGGCTGGGGCCAAGCCATCCCTATTCACCGCTCACGCCCATTGCACGCTCTGCTGATGACGCGCGCCACCTTTGAAGCGCAGCGCGAATGGCATGGCGCGCGCGGCGCACATGACAAACTTTTCACCGTCACCCGCGCCGGCCCGCCGGGCATCCAGCGCTATGCGCAAACCTGGTCGGGTGACAACACCACCAGCTGGGCCACGCTCAAATGGAACATCCGCACTGGCCTGCAAATGAGCTTGTCAGGCATGTTCAACATTGGCCATGACGTGGGCGGCTTCTTTGGCCCTGTGCCTGAACCTGAACTGCTGCTGCGCTGGGTGCAAGCCTGCGCCCTGAACCCGCGCATGGTGATGAACTCCTGGAAGGCCGGCAACGTCACAAACCTGCCGTGGATGCACGCCGAGGTGGCAGACGCCGTGACACAAGCCATTACGTTGCGCTACCGCCTGCTGCCCTATATGTGGCAATGCTTTGAGGCTGCCAGCCGTGACGGCGTGCCCATCATCCGGCCGACTTTTTACAACTACCCGAATGACGCGCAGTGCCTGGAAGACAGCGACGACTTCATGCTGGGCGAGCACCTGCTGGCAGCACCCGTGGTGGAGCAAGGCGCGACAAGCCGTGCGGTTTACTTCCCCAAACTTGCCAAGGGCAAACACTGGTTCGACTTCTTCACACGTCAAGCCTATGAAGCGGGCACCACGCATGTCGTCGAGGCGGCGCTGAATCACTTGCCTCTGTTTGTGGCCGAAGGTGGGCGAATTCCGGTGGCTGCGCCCAAGGCGGGCGAAGTGCCGCGCTTTGACGACGCAGTCGCTGAAGTGTTGGTGTTTTGAGCTATGTGAGCTCGTATGTTCATGCATGAACAGATAGCGATAACAATGCGGTGAGTGCAGACGGCGCGAAACACCCGGTATCTCCCGGTTCGCCCGCTCTGCATCCACTCTCATGAACCTTAAAAACAGTCTCGATATCGATCACGTAACCCAGGAGACTGTCACCGAAGTTAGGCGCGAAGAGGCCGTCATCAAAGCGGAGGCTCTGCAAAACGCGATTTTCAACAGCGCCAACTTTTCCAGCATCGCGACCGATGCCAAAGGCGTGATCCAGATTTTCAACGTAGGCGCTGAGCGCATGTTGGGCTACCTGGCCGATGAGGTGATGAACACCATCACCCCGGCTGAAATCTCTGACCCGCAAGAGCTGATCACCCGGGCGCGTGAGTTGAGTGCGGAGTTTGATACGCCGATCACGCCAGGCTTTGAAGCGCTGGTCTTCAAGGCATCCCGAGGCATTGAAGACATTTACGAGCTGACCTACATCCGCAAGGACGGCAGCCGGTTCCCGGCGGTGGTCTCCGTCACGGCGCTGCGAGACATTGACAACGTCATCATTGGCTACCTGTTGATCGGCACCGACAACACGGCGCGCAAGCAGGTGGAAGCCGAGCAAAAAAAGCTCGATCAGCGTTTGCGTGACCAGCAGTTCTACACGCGCTCGCTGATCGAGTCGAACATCGATGCCCTGATGACGACCGATCCGGCCGGCATCATCACCGACGTCAACAAGCAGATGGAAGCGCTCACGGGCTGCACACGGGACGAACTGATCGGTGCGCCCTTCAAAGGGTATTTCACTGATCCGGCACGGGCTGAAGCGGGCATCAAGTTGGTGTTGACCGACAAAAAAGTCACGGATTACGAGCTGACGGCGCGCGCCCGAGATGGCAAGGAAACTGTTGTTTCCTACAACGCCACCACGTTTTATGACCGCGACCGAACCTTGCAAGGGGTGTTCGCCGCAGCGCGTGATGTCACCGAGCGCAAACGCTTTGAGCAAGCCTTGCAAGAAACCAACGTTGAAATGGAGAGCGCCAAATCAGCGGCGGAAAAAGCCAATCTGGCCAAGTCTGACTTTCTGTCAGGCATGAGCCACGAGCTGCGCTCACCGCTGAACGCCATTCTTGGTTTCGCGCAGCTCATGGCCACGGCCTCACCGCCGCCATCTGATTCTCAAAAAGAAAGCATCACCCAGATTCTTCAGGCCGGCTGGCACCTCTTAAAGCTGATCAATGAAATCCTGGACTTGTCAGTGGTGGAGTCCGGCAAAGTGTCTTTGTCGCTGGAGCCTGTGGCCTTGGCTGACGTGTTGTCCGATGCCAGGCCATGATGGAAGCCCAGGCCCAGCAACGCGGCATCCTCATGCGCTTTCCGCAGTTTGAGCAGCCCAGCTTTGTGTGGGCAGACCAGACGCGGCTCAAGCAAATCGTGATCAACCTGTTGTCCAA
>CAZNQE010000076.1:0-13368 GCA_964575005.1 uncultured Polaromonas sp.
GCAAAGACGCCGCCGTGCGCCTGGTGTTTGAGCCCAAGACCAGCCGCATCGAGCAGGCCGAGCTCATCAATACCTTGCTGGCCAACACCAGCCTGGAGAGTTCCTCGCCCATCAACTTGACCATGGTCGGGCTGGACGGCAAGCCCACGCAAAAGTCGCTGCGGCAGATGCTGACCGAGTGGATTGCCTTCAGGCAAACCACCATCGAGCGGCGCTCGCAATTCAGGCTCGACAAAGTGCTGGCGCGCATTCACATCCTCGAAGGCCGGCAACTGGTGCTGCTGAACATTGACGAAGTGATTGCCATCATTCGCCAGTCCGACGAGCCCAAGTCGGCGCTGATGGAGCGCTTCAAGCTCAGCGAGCGGCAGGCTGAAGATATTCTTGAAATTCGCCTGCGCCAACTCGCGCGGCTTGAAGCCATCAAGATCGAGCAAGAGCTCAGCAGTCTGCGTGAAGAGCAAGGCAAGCTAGAAGAAATACTGGGCAATCCAAGTGCCTTGCGCCGCCTGATGATCAAGGAAATCGAGGCTGACGCCAAGATTTTTGCGGACCCGCGCCGCACCTTGATTCAGGCCGATAAAAAAGCCGTGCTTGAAGTCAAAGTCATTGACGAGCCGGTCACAGTCGTCGTCAGCAGCAAGGGCTGGGTGCGCGCGCGCAACGGCCACGGCCATGACGCGGCCAGCTTCGCCTTCAAGGCGGGCGACGGCTTGTACGCCACCTTTGAATGCCGCACGGTCGATGTGCTGATCGCCTTTGGCAGCAAGGGCCGCGTGTACTCAGTGCCAGTCGCCGCTTTGCCTGGCGCGCGGGGCGACGGCCAGCCAGTCACAACCTTGGTCGAACTGGAGACCGGCACGCAGTTGGTGCATTACTTTGCCGGCCCGGTGACGGCGCAGTTGCTCTTGGCCAGCTCCGGCGGCTACGGCTTTTTGGCCAGTATTGAAAACCTGCTGTCGCGCAACAAGAGCGGCAAGGCCTTCATCAGCCTGGGCGAAGGCGAGACCTTGTGCGAGCCGTCCCATGCGGCCGGTACATCGGGCGCCAAGCCCTTGCCAGAAGCCACGCACGTGGCCTGCGCTTCGACCGGCGGACGCATCCTGACCTTTGCAATCGACGAATTGAAGTTGATGGAAAAAGGCGGACGCGGCCTGATGCTGATCGACCTCGAACCCAAAGACCAGCTCGCCGGTGCCGCGGCTTACACCCGCAGCATCAAGATTGAAGGCATAGGTCGCGGCGGCAAGGAGCGCGAGGAAACCCTGGAGATTCGCAGCCTGAACAACGCGCGCAGCTCACGCGCCAAAAAGGGCAAGGCGGCGGATTTGGGCTTCAAGCCGGCGAAGGTTTCGCGGGTGGAGTGAGGTTGGGGAGTCCTGGGAGTCCTGGGACCCTCGGGAGAAGGCATATACTGGTGCTATATCCAAGGGGTGCGCATGACCATCACGACTGTTTTCACCAACAATCGCTCTCAGGCGATTCGCCTGCCTGCTGACTTGCGGCTGCCCGAGGACGTGAAAAGAGTGGCGGTGCGAGCCCGCGGCGCTGAGCGGATCATTTCACCGGTAGGCCATTCTTGGGATCACTTTTTCCTGAGTGGGCCGCAGGTCTCAGACGACTTTCTGACCGAGCGCGCAACACAAAGCCAAGGCGAACGCGAGCCTCTGTGATGCTCAAGTACCTGCTCGACACCAACATCGTCATCTACGTGATCAAACGCAGGCCGCGCGAAGTGTTGGCGACTTTCAATGAGCATGCGGGCCGGATGGCGATTTCAGCCATCACTTTGGCCGAGCTTTTTCACGGGGCGGAGAAAAGCGCCAAAGTGGCGCAGAACCTCGAAGTGATTGAAGAGTTCGCAAGTCTGCTGGAAGTCTTGCCTTACACGGCAAAGGCCTCGCAGCATTACGGGGCGATCCGAAGCGCACTGGAAAAGGCAGGTCAGACCATTGGGGTCAACGACCTGCACATTGCGGCTCACGCCCGAAGCGAGGGGCTGGTCATGGTCACCAACAACACCTCTGAATTCGCGCGCGTGCCGGGCCTGTTGCTGGAGAACTGGATCAGCGCTCCAGCTTAGGCGACCTCGGCGATCATTTCAATCTCGACGCAGGCGCCCATCGGGATTTGCGCCACGCCAAAGGCGCTGCGGGCGTGTGCGCCGGCGGTGCCAAAAATCTCGGCCATGAGCTCGCTGGCGCCGTTGGTGACCAAATGCTGCTCGGTGAATTCGCTGGTGGAATTGACCAGGCTCATGAGCTTGACGATGCGCTTGACGCTGTTGAGGTCTTTGCCCTGTGCGGCAAGTGCGGCGTTGAGCGTGCCCAGCAGGTCGATGGCCACCAAGCGCGCTGCCTGCTTGCCTTCTTCGGTGCTCATGGTCTGGCCGAGTTTGCCGACCCAGGGTTTGCCGTCTTTCTTGGCGATGTGGCCGCTCATGAACACCAGGTTGCCGGTCTGCGCGAAGGGCAGGTAGGCCGCAGCGGGCGTGGCCACGGGCGGCAAGGTGATGCCCATGGAGGAAAGCTTGTCGTGAATATTGACCATGAGTGAGTCCTTCAGTTATTGAATCGTTGGGCGTGATTTTAGAAAGCCGGGCTGGCCGCCTCTCGGGCTGAATATTCTTCAGGCAGCGTTTCAAGCGGCGTGACGGTCACCGCCACGCTCAAAACATGGCGCGCCCCGCCGCGGATCACACCGCGCAAGGGTGAGACGTCCAGAAAGTCGCGGCCTGTGGCCAGCGTCACGTAATCCTCGCCCGGTGCGCGGTCGTTGGTGGGGTCGAAGTCCAGCCATTGCCCGGGCTGGCTGGGGTCCACCGCACCGTCGCGCCAGGCCGGGCAGTAGACCGACGCCCAGGCGTGCGAGGCGTCGCTGCCGACCAGGCGCGGCTGGCCCGGCGGCGGTTGTGTGAGCAGGTAACCGCTGACGTAACGCGCCGGCAAGCCCATGGCTCGGCAGCAGGCCACCATGATGTGTGCAAAGTCCTGGCACACACCCTTGCGCTGAGCCAGCGCCTTGACGGCTGGCGTGTTGACTTCCGTGCTCAGGCTCTCGTAGGTCATGTGCCGGTAGATGCGGCGCATCAGGTCTTGCGCGGCTTGTGGCAGCGGCCTGCCCAGGCTGAAACTGGGGCGTGCGAATTCGGCAAAGGCTTCTTCTCGCGGCACGTAGGGTGAGGCGAACAGGAACTCGGAGGCCGGGTCCCAGGCCGAGGCTGCGTGGTAGCGGAAGTGTTCGCGAACCTGTTCCCAGGCCGGGCCCTCTTCAAAGCCTTCCCAGCCCGGGGCGGCCTGGGGCGCAACCGCCGTGGAAACCACACTGTCAGCCACCACCACCAAACTGTCGTGCGCGGACTGAAAGGAAAAAAAGCTGCGCCAATTGCCATACACATCGGGCAGATCGCGTTGTTGCGCCGGTTGGGGGCTGATGCGCAGGGCGTGGCTCAGGAGCTGCTGCCTGCCTTGGTTGGCCGGTTTGAGATGCACCACGTGGTGCGCGTTCTCGACCGACGGGCTGTAGTCGTAGCGGGTTTCGTGAACGATCTGAAGCAGCATGCTTTCAGGCCCCCAGGCTCTGGCTGGCGCTGGCCGCGTGGCTGAAATAGCGCTGACTGATGCGGGTTGACAGCGCGAGCGCGGCCTGTGCCACGGTGCCGAGTTGCTCATGCACTTCTGCGGGCTGGGCCACGGCCCAGCTGTGCGGATCGGGCAAGGGGGCGGCCAGCTCAGCGGCTTGCCCCAGCGGCTTGCCTTCGAGCTTGGCCAGCCGGCCTTGCAAGGTGTGCAGCACCCAGGCCAGGGAGCGCGGATTGTCTCGGTCCAGCACCAGCAGGTCCACCAGGGCCGGCAGGTCGCGCCGCTGCTGGTACTGCGCATGAAAGGTGATGGTGCTGTCAAAGAGCGCCACGATGGCGTTGAAGCCACTTTCGTCTTCGACGGCGCCGTGTTCAAAGCCCAGCACCAAGGCCGAGGCCAGGGTGCTCAGCCGCTCAATGTGCCGGCCGATGCTGAGCAGCCGCCAGCCGTCGTCGCGCATCATGCGGTCGGTCTGCGCGCCGGTCATGGCCGCCAGGAAACTGCTGGCCCCGTCCAGTGCGCGCAAGGCCTCCAGCGCGGAGTACTCGGCACTTTGCCCTTTTTTGGCCGGACTGCCGAAATGGCTGCAATGCTGAAAAAACGCTTGCTCGGCGCGCACGATGGTTTGCCACTGTTCTTGCGACAGACGCTCTCGCACGGCCGAGGCGGCTTGCTTGAGTGCCCGCAAATTAAAGCCCACACTGGCTGCGTGCTGCGTGTCGCCAAGGTTGGCGATCAGGGACCGCTCGAACACCCGCCGGGCTTGGGTGGCGGGCGGCACGTCGGGCAGCACCAGGGCGTTGTTGACGGCCATGGCGCTGAGCCAGGCAAGCAGGCGCTCCGACGATTGGTCCTCGCCCGACAGGGCTTGCAGCGTCAGACGCGCCAGCCGCACCGAGTTCTCGGCGCGTTCGGTGTAGCGGCCCAGCCAAAAAAGATTTTCGGCGGCGCGGCTGGTGACGGCGCGTTGCTGTCGCGGCGCACCGCTCCCGCCCGCAGCTGGCTTGAAGGCTGCAGTCGCGGCTTTGGCCTGCATGCCCTGGACTTGGGCCTGCGTGCCCTGCGATGCCGTCTGGATTTGCCCTTGTCCCTGGGCTTGAGATTGGCTTGGTCGGGATGCGTCCAGCCCTGATGCGGCGCGCGTCAACCACACGTCTGCGCTGCTGCCGCCGTGCTGCATGGACGCGATGTTTTCGTTCTTGCCAGCCAGCCTGGCCAAGCCGCCGGGCAGCACTTGCCAATCGCCCAGGCTGTTACGCACCGCGAACACGCGCAGCATGGCCGAGCGTGGCGCGACCTTTTCGCCCTGCCAGGTCGGCGTTTGCGACAGCGGCAAATACGCTTGCACGGTGTAGTCGCCACCATTGCGCAAAATGCGGCCCGCCCATTCGTCCAGCTTGCCCTGACTCAATCCCAGCCCGATCACGGAGTTCAGGCTTGACGCCGGGTAGGTCGGTTTGATGACGCAGTTCTTGAGCTGTGGCAGCACGGCTTGCAGCGCGGCCTGCTCGCCGCACCACCAAGTGGCCAGTGAAGGCAGTGCCAATGGCTCGCCCAGCAGATGTTCGCTGAGCGCTGGCAAAAATCCGAGCAGCGCTGCAGATTCCAGAAAAGCCGAGCCTGGCGTGTTGGCCACCAGCACATTGCCCGCACGAATGGCTTGCAGCAGGCCGGGCACGCCCAGCGTCGAGTCCGAGCGCAACTCCAGGGGGTCCAGAAATTCGTCGTCCAACCGCTTGAGCAGGCCATGCACGGGCTCCAGCCCTTGCAAGGTTTTGAGGTACAGCCTGTCGCCGCGCACCATGAGGTCGCTGCCTTCCACCAGGGCCAAGCCCAGGTAGCGCGCCAGATATGCGTGTTCGAAATAGGTCTCGTTGTAAGGGCCGGGCGTCAGCAGCACGATGCGCGGCTCGCTGCCAGCCTCCATGCTTTGCCGAGCGCAGGCGGCCTTCATGCCGTCCACCAGCGCGCTGTAAGAAGCGGCCACGCGCTGCACTTTCATTTCCCGGAAGGCCTCTGGAAACTGCAGTGAAATGCTGTTGCGGTTCTCCAGCAGATAACCCAGGCCGGAAGGCGCTTGCGTGCGCTGCGACACCACCCACCAGCGGCCATCAGGGCCACGTGCCAGGTCAAAGGCGGCGACGTGCAGAAAATGCCCCCCCGCCGGTTGCACGCCGTGCATGGCGCGCAAGTAGCCCGGATGGCCCTGCACCAGCGCTGTCGGCAGCAAGCCCTGGCGCGGCAAGCTTTGCGCGCCGTAAACGTCGGCCATGATGCTTTCGAGCAAGCCGGCGCGCTGCTTGATGCCGACTTCAATGCCGGCCCAGTCCGCGGGCTGGATCAGCATCGGGAAGAGGTCCAGCGCCCAGGGCCGCTGCGGGCCGTCAGCGTCGGCGTACACGTTGTAGCTAACGCCGTTGTCGCGGATCAGGCGTTGCAAGCTGGCGTTGCGGCGATTGAGGTCGGCGAAGCCTCCTGCACCCAGTTGCTCGACGAAGTCTCTCCAGACGGGGGCCAGGGTCGGCTCGGCGTTTGGCGCGACAGCGGCGCGAGCCGCCGTGCCGCGCAATTCGTCAAAGTGACCGGCGGCAGCAGGCGGGGCCAGCGCCAGCGCCAAGTCGGCGGGCGACTCCATTGCCGCGTCGGCAAAAAGCGACGGGTAGGGCTGGAATGGCGATGACGAAGGAGGAGATTCCACGGGGCTCAAGTATGCCTTTGGCTCCGTGCCTTTTTGTCAACCATTCCAGCCAGGCATCGCGACTTAGCGCAAGTCCAGCGTGAACGGGAATTCACGGCTGACCGGCTCATGCGCCACCACTATCTTGCCGGGCGTATGCCCCATCTGTGTGAATCGCATCAGGCGCCGGCTTTCAGCTTCATAGGCGTTGATGGGCAGCGTGTCGTAGCTCAGGCCACCGGGGTGCGCCACGTGGTACTGGCAGCCGCCCATCGAGCGCTGGTTCCAGGTGTCCACGATGTCGAACGTGAGCGGTGCATGCACGCCGATGGACGGGTGCAGCGCCGACGGCGGGTTCCAGGCCTTGTAGCGCACGCCGCCCACGTAGTCGCCCACGGTGCCGGTGTTTTGCAGGGGCAGGGCGCGGCCATTGACGGTGATCACATAACGCTCGCTGTTCAGGCCCGTCACGCGCAACTCGACCCGCTCCAGCGATGAATCGACATAACGCACGGTGCCACCGGCTGAGCCTTCTTCGCCCATCACATGCCAGGGCTCAAGGGCGCTGCGCAGCGTGAGTTCGATGCCGCGCTTTTTCACCTGCCCGATCATCGGAAAGCGGAACTCGAAGTGCGGCTCGAACCAAGCCATGTCGAAGCCGTAGCCGGCCTCGTTCAAATCCGCCAGCACGTCTTCAAAGTCCATGCGAATGAAGCTGGGCAACAAGAAACGGTCGTGCAGCTCGGTGCCCCAACGCGTGAGCTTGTGCTGACCGGGCTCCTTCCAAAAACGCGAGACCAAGGCTCGCAGCAGCAACTGCTGCGCAATGCTCATGCGCGCATGCGGTGGCATCTCAAAGGCGCGCAATTCCAAGAGACCCAGCCGTCCCGTGGACGAGTCAGGTGAGTACATCTTGTCAATGCAAAACTCGCTGCGGTGCGTGTTGCCCGTGACGTCCACCAGGATGTTGCGCAAGGTGCGGTCCACCAGCCAGGGCGGCATGCTGTCGCCGTATTTTTCGCGGTTGGACGCGATCTCGCGCAAGGCGATTTCGAGCTCGTACAGCTGGTCGTTGCGCGCTTCGTCCACACGCGGCGCCTGGCTGGTGGGGCCGATGAACATGCCCGAGAACAGATAGCTGAGCGACGGGTGGTTGTGCCAGTACGCAATCAGGCTGGCCAGCAGCTCGGGCTTGCGCAAGAACGGGCTGTCGGCCGGCGTGGCGCCGCCCATCACAAAGTGGTTGCCGCCGCCGGTGCCGGTGTGGCGGCCGTCGGTCATGAACTTCTCGGCCGACAGGCGCGTCTGGTGCGCGATTTCGTACAAGAACTCGGTGTTGGCCACCAGTTCGCTCCAGTGTGTGGCCGGGTGGATGTTCACTTCGATCACGCCAGGGTCGGGCGTGACTTGCAGCAGTTTCAGGCGCGGGTCGCGCGGCGGTGCATAGCCTTCGAGCACGACCTGCACGCCGAGTTGCGCGGCGGTGGCTTCGACGGCTGCCAACAAGTCCAGGTAGTCCTCGAGTCGCTCCATGGGCGGCATGAAGATGTAAAGCGCGCCGATTTCGCCTTGGCCTGCGCGGCTGGGGTCGGCTTTGTCTTTCTTGCCTTTTTTGGCGTCCGGACCATTCGCGCGCTGCGGGTCACGCACCTCAACGCACAGCGCGGTGCGGGTCAGCCAGTGCGCGGATTCCTGCGGGTTGGGGGCGCGGGGAGCGGGCTCTGCCCCTTGCGCTGTTGACGCTGCCGGCTGCGGTGCGGCTGTCGCCGCGCCGGCAAGGCTTGCTGGTGCGATGGCCGCTTGGCTTGCTTGCTGGGCTACGGCCGGCATGTACTGCGCAATGCGGCTGGCCGGGGTGGGCGCGGCGGCTTGTTTGAGGCGCGCCATGTAGGCGGCCAGCACCGTGGCGCTGTTGTGCAGCGTACGCACTGGCGCCGGAGCGGGCGTGGCGGCCATGGCGGGCGGGGCCTCGGCGTGCGCCTGGTAGGGCGCGGCCATGGCGCTGGCGGCAGGCAAATCACCACGGGGTGCAAACGGGTCGGTCTCAATCAAATACGGGTAATCCGTCTTGGACACCCAAGGCACCGAATCCAGCGGCAGGCGATAGCCCATGGGCGAGTCGCCGGGCATGAGGTACATGCGCTCTTCTCTGAAGAACCACGGCCCGGTGCGCCAGCGCGGCGCAGCAGCGGGTTCATGCGGTTCGCGGGCTTTGAGCGGCAGCACGTAGCCGACCACCGCACCCAAGCCTTGCATAAAGACGCGGCGCAGGCGCTCGCGCTCCATCGGGTCGTCGAGCCGCGAATTGAGCGGGTCGACATTGACGGGCAGGCGGCGCTCGCGCCACAGGTAGTACCAGCTGTCTTCATAGCCGGGCGTCAGGTAGTCGGCCGCCAGCCCTAGCTTGGCCGCCAGCGTGCGGCTGAATCGTTCGGCATCTGCACTGGTGTAGCGGCTGCTGGCCAGGCTGCGCTCGTCAGCAAAGAGCGCAGGGTTTTGCCAGATCGGCTGGCCGTCCCGGCGCCAGAAAATGCTCAGCGCCCAGCGCGGCAACTGCTCGCCGGGGTACCACTTGCCCTGGCCGAAATGCAAAAAGCCGCCTTGCCCGTATTCAGCCCGCAGCTTTTGCACCAGCTCGGTGGCAAAGCCGCGCTTGGTCGGGCCCAGCGCGTCAATGTTCCATTCAGGCGCGTCGCGGTCTTGCGTGGCCACAAAGGTCGGCTCGCCGCCCATGGTCAGGCGCACGTCGTTGGCCTCTAGCTCGCTGTCCACCTGCTCGCCCAGGGCCAGCACGCCAGCCCATTGTTCTTCGGTGTAAGGCTTGGTCACGCGTGGGGATTCGTACACCCGCTGCACGGCCATGTGGTGCGCAAAAGTCACCTCGCATTTGTCCACCCCGCCTTCAACCGGCGCAGCGCTCGAAGGCTCGGGCGTGCAGGCCAGGGGTATATGGCCTTCACCCGCCATCAGGCCCGAGGTCGGGTCCAGCCCGACCCAGCCAGCGCCGGGCAAGAAGACTTCGCACCAGGCATGCAAATCGGTGAAGTCTTGTTCGGCGCCGCTCGGGCCGTCGATGGATTTCACGTCAGGTTTGAGCTGAATCAGGTAGCCCGAGACAAAGCGCGCTGCCAGGCCCAGGTGCCGCATCAGTTGCACCAGCAGCCAGCCGGTGTCGCGGCAGGAGCCGCAGGCCAGCGCCAGCGTTTCTTCAGGCGTTTGCACGCCGGGCTCCATGCGAATCGCGTACTTGATGTCCGCTTGCAGCTGCTGGTTCAGGCCCACCAAAAAGTCGATCGTGCGGCGCGGCGTCAGGTCGACTTTTTCAAGGTATTTCTTGAACAGCGGCGTGGCCGGCTGCTTGACCAGATACGGCGCAACTTCTTCGGCCTGGCCTGCGCTGTACTTGAAGGGAAACTTTTCAGCGTGCGGCTCCAGGAAAAAGTCGAAAGGGTTGAACACCGCCATTTCAACGACCAAGTCCACCGTGACCTTGAACTCGCGCGTGGGCTCGGGGAACACCAGCCGGGCCTGGTAGTTGGCAAAAGGGTCTTGCTGCCAGTTGATGAAATGGTCCGCCGGTTCGATCTTCAGTGAATAAGACAGCACCTGCGTGCGGCTGTGCGGGGCCGGCCGAAGGCGCACGACTTGCGGTCCCAGCTTGACGGGGCGGTCGTACTGGTAATGGGTGATGTGGCTCAGGGCAACGTGGATGGACAAGGCAGGTCTCGCTTTACATCAAAGGGCTGGTCGCAACATGGCAGAACATGGCAGTCAGGCATGGGGAATCCTATCGCGCTCGTTCATCCCCGGCCTTTGCGGCCTTGCCTAACTGCGCCTAAAGAATTACAAGCAAGTCTTGCGCCACACACCTGCTCAAGCCGTCCCGCCCTTTGCACCTGCCGCGGCTCTTATGGGCTGGGTGGTGGGCACGGCCTGTCAATTGCAGCAGGCCAGCTTGGACCTCGCGCCGGTTTACGGGGCCTGGCTTGCGGCTGGTTTGCTGGGGGCGGTTTGCCTGGCGATGCGGCGCTGGCGGGCGCCAGCTTCCTCAAGCGCCTGGCAGCTTGGGCGCTGGATCGGCACCCTGCTGGCCGCGCTGGCCCTGGGTTTTGGCCTGACGGGTCTGCGGGCTGTCGCTTTTGCGCTGGATGCTTTGCCGCCAGCGCTGGAGGGGCGCGACATTCAGGTGGTGGGCGTCGTACGGGCTTTGCCCCAACGTTCGGAAGACGCCTTGCGTTTTCAGTTGCAGGTCAAGCAAGCCTGGCTGGACGGACAGCCCGTTCAAGTGCCGCCGCGCATTCAGCTGGGCTGGTATTCCGGATTTTTCATGGGGCCGAGGCCCGTGCCTGCCCCGCATGACCTGTCTGGAACACCCGAAGCCCAGGCCGATCTGGCCGAAACGCTGGCCCAGTTGCAACGCCAGCCGCAGCCCATGCGCGCCGGCGAGCACTGGCAAATGACGGTGCGCCTGAAAGCACCGCACGGCAACATCAACCCGCATGGCTTTGACTACGAGCTGGCGCTGTGGGAACAAGGCGTGCAGGCCACCGGCGCGGTGCGCGCGGGCGTGCGCGACCAGCCGCCGCAGCGGCTGACTGAAAGCGGCTGGAAAAGGCCGGTGGAGCATGCCAGGCAGTCGGTGCGTGAAGCCATTGAGGCGCGTATTTCTGACCCGCGGCTGGCCGGCGTGCTGGCGGCCCTGGTCATGGGTGATCAGAACGCCATTGAGCGGCCCGACTGGGACGTGTTCCGCGCCACTGGTGTGGCGCATCTGATGAGTATTTCGGGCTTGCACATCACGCTGTTTGCGTGGCTGGCCGGTCGCTTGCTGGGCGCTTTATGGCACCGGTCTGCGCGCTGGACGCCGCGCTGGTGCCTGGCCATTCCCGCCAGTTCGGCCGCGGCCTGGGGCGGCTTGTTGCTGGCGCTTGTCTACGCGCTTTTTTCGGGCTGGGGCTTGCCGGCACAGCGCACGGTGTGGATGCTGGCCGTGGTGGTGTGGCTGCGCCAAAGCGGGCGCCAATGGGCCTGGCCGCAAACTTGGTTGCTGGCCATGGCGGTGGTGGTGGCGGTCGATCCCTGGGCTTTGCTGCAAGCGGGCTTCTGGTTGTCTTTTGTGGCGGTGGGCGTGTTGTTTGGCTCGGGCACCGGGCTGGCCGCGCCAGGGAGCGCCGAGCCGCTTTCGCCCGTCTTGCTGGCGCGGCGCTTTGGTCAGATGCTGCGGGAGCAATGGGTGATCACGCTGGCGCTCACGCCTTTGACGCTGCTGCTCTTCAATCAGGTGTCCCTGGTCGGCCTGCTGGCCAATGTGTTCGCCATCCCGGCCGTGACTTTGCTCATCACACCCTTGGCGCTGCTGGGCCTGGCCTGGGCACCGCTGTGGGACGCAGCCGCCTGGCTGACCAGCGTGATGCTGGCGGCGCTGCAAGCCATGGCCGGCTGGCCACTGGCCACGCTCAACCAAGCGGCCGTTCCCTGGTGGAGCGCTGTCGCCGCCGTGGCTGGCGGCCTGCTGTTGGTGATGCGCCTGCCCTGGCACTGGCGGGTGATGGGCCTGCCTTTGATGCTGCCGGTTTTCTTGTGGCAGCCGATACGGCCAGCGGCCGGGGCGTTCGAGTTACTGGCCGCCGACGTGGGGCAGGGCAATGCGGTGCTGGTGCGCACGGCCAGCCACAGCCTGCTGTACGACGCCGGCCCCCGCTTTTCAAGGGAAAGCGATGCCGGCCACCGGGTGCTGGTGCCGCTGCTGCGCGCGCTGGGCGAGCGGATCGATATCCTCATGCTCAGCCACAGAGATGCCGATCACGTGGGTGGCGCGGCGGCCGTGATGGCCATGCAGCCACAAGCGAGGCTTCTGAGTTCGCTCGAGCCCGAGCATGAACTGCATGCCAGGGTGCCTGCGCAGCGCTCAGAACGCTGCGCGGCCGGCCAGCGCTGGCAATGGGACGGTGTGGACTTTGAGCTTTTGCATCCGCTGGCCGGCGACTATGTGCAGACCGTCCACGAGCCCAAGACCTCCAAGGCTGTCAAACCCAATGCCATGAGCTGCGTGCTGCGCATCTCGACGCCCGCCCGCCCCGGCCGGCCAGCCGCGGCCGCCTTGCTGGTCGGTGACATCGAGCTGGCGCAAGAAAAAGCCTTGCTCAGTCGAGGCGCCCTCGTGCAGGCCGATGTGCTGCTGATGCCGCACCACGGCAGCAAGACGTCTTCAAGCCCCGACTTTTTGGCGGCCGTGCAAGCCAAACTCGCATTGGCGCAGGCCGGCTACCGCAACCGTTTCGGCCATCCGGCGCCGGCCGTTTTGGCCCGCTACGCAGACCAAGGCATCGTGGTCTTGACTTCGGCTGACTGCGGCGCTGCCACGTGGCGGAGCATCGCACCGGCCGACTGGTCGTGCGCGCGCCAGCTTGGCCGGCGTTACTGGCGCCGTGTCGGTGTGCCCGTGGAGGCGCCATGAAGCCAGAAAACCTCCGCGCCGGCGCTTTTGGCGCTTGGCTGGCGCAATACTTGCTAAGCTTGCATGACAACAAACAGCGCTGCAAAACGAGCGCAGACTGCCGGAGATTTCGCCCATGAGCCGACCAATGTTTGACGAGATGAATGCCGCCTCTGGCGTGCGCGCCCATTACCAGGGCTACCAGCGCTGGCTGGCCAAGCAGCCGGTGGACGTGATGCAGGCCCGCCGGGAAGAGGCCGAAATGATCTTTCGCCGTGTCGGCATCACCTTTGCGGTCTACGGCGCCAAAGACGAAGACGGCGCGGGCACCGAGCGCCTGATTCCCTTTGACCTGATCCCGCGCATCATCCCGGCGCATGAGTGGGCCAGCATGGAAAAGGGCTTGGTCCAGCGGGTCACGGCGCTGAACCGCTTCATCCACGACGTCTACCACGGCCAGGAAATCATCAAGGCCGGCGTGGTGCCGGCTGAGCAGATTTTTCAAAACGCGCAGTTCCGCCCCGAGATGATGGGCGTGGACGTGCCGGGCAACATCTATTCGCACATCAGCGGCATCGACATCGTGCGTGCGCCCAATGCACAAGGCGAGGGCGAGTACTACGTGCTCGAAGACAACCTGCGCGTGCCCAGCGGCGTGAGCTACATGCTCGAAG
>CAZNQE010000077.1:0-13341 GCA_964575005.1 uncultured Polaromonas sp.
AGCGCCGGACTGTTAATCCGTAGGTCCCTGGTTCGAGCCCAGGTTGAGGAGCCAGGAATTCTCGAATGAAATCAAGCCTTTACGTCAAAAGCGTAGAGGCTTTTTCTTTGCCTGCCGGTCCGCAAATAACAAGCCGGTCCGCTAAATCTGAAAAACGGCGGATAGGGTTTGAGCTCAATTCGCTCAGGCGCTGGCCATTTTCACCTGCACTGGCGGCGTGCCCTGCTTGAACATTGACGCCAACTGCTCGCGCAACTCTGGCGTGTCGGTGTGGCCGTGCACGGCGACCGCATGCTGCACGGCTGCCTCCAACAGCTCCTTGTCGCTGTCGGCTGACAGCGCGACGCTGCAGTTCATGGCGCTGGGAAATTCCCGGCAATCAATGTATTGGCGTGACATGGTGGTTCCTTTCAGTGCTATGGCCTGTCGGCAGGTTCGCACCGCCAGCGCGTATCGACACCTTCCGAAGAAGCCAGGGACGCTGTCTCTAATTGGCCGTACCCGCGTAGGCGCCAACCGACAGCGGGCAGCTGGACACGACGCCTGTAGGACGAGGGACGGGCGGGCATCCGAAATTGGACGACATATGAACGCAACCCTCATCCCGGCCCTTCGCTTGTGCGACGCACAAACTCACTCGAATTGACATAGCAAAAAATCGAAGCCGCGCTGCGCGACCAAACCACCACACACAAAGGAGTCACTCATGTCCTACATCGACGGATTCGTCCTTGCTGTGCCGACCGCGAACAAGCAGAAGTTCGTCGCTCACGCCACCCAGTTTGACAGCGCGTTCATTGACAAGGGCGCCACGCGCGTGGTCGAGTGCTGGGGGGCCGATGTGCCCCGGGGCAAGACGACCGATTTCCAGGGCGCGGTACAGGCTGCAGAAGGCGAGACAGTGGCTTTCTCGTGGATCGAGTGGCCTGACAAGGCTAGACGCGACGACGTCATGAAGCGCATGGAAGAACTCGGCAAGACCGACGAGCGCTTCGACCCGGCAAAGAATCCAATGCCGTTCGATGGCAAGCGGATGATCTACGGCGGGTTCGAGACGATCGTTGAGCAGGGCGAGCACACGGAAGGCAGCTATATCCAGGGCTTCATCATCCCGGTGCCCATGCACAAGCGCGAGGCCTATCGTCAGATGGCCGAAGACGCGTGGACGAAGTTCAAGGGCTACGGTGCGCTGCGCGTCGTCGAAGCCTGGGGCGACGATGTGCCCGACGGCAAAGTCACCGACTTTCGCCGCGCAGTGAAGGCGCAACCGGACGAGAAGATCGTCTTCTCTTTCATGGAATGGCCATCTCGCGAAGTCTGCGACCTCGCGACGAAAAAAATGATGGACGACGAAAGCATGAAGCCACCCGAGGGAACAGAAATGCCCTTCGACATGAAGCGTCTGGTGTGGGGCGGCTTCACCCGTCTCGTCACGCTGGAGAAGTGAGTCGGCGGGCGTTAGGTCGTCACGACACTGGCTTATCACTCAAGGCCTTCATATTGGCTTTGAGCGCGTCACTCATGGGCATGTCCATCACGACACCTTTGGGCGGGATGGGCGCCTGAAACCAGCGCACGTACATGCGCTCGAACTCGCCCGACTTGATCGCTTTTTCAATGGCACGGTCAACCACCTGCTTGAACTGCGGGTCGTCCTTGCGCATCATGCAGCCATAGGGTTCAACCTGAAGCGGCTGGCCCACAACCTTCATGGACGCCGGGTCGTCGGCATTGGCACGGATGCCGTAGAGCAGCACATCGTCAGACGCGAGAGCCGCTGCACGTCCATCTCGCAAGGAGGCAAACGCTTCGCCATAGTCTTTGGCGGGCAAAAATTGGACGGGTGGGTTCAGGTCTGCCGTGTGGGCGCGAAGAACTTTTTCGTTGGTGCTGCCCGCAGTGGTCGCCACCACTTTGCCTGCGAGTTCTTCATAGCGGTTCACCCCGGCGTCAGTGCGGGCGAGAACCTGCGTGCCTGCATAAAAAAAGCTGGTTGAAAAGCTGACCTCGTTTCCGCGCGCACGCGTGTTCGTGGTTGAACCGCATTCCAGATCGTAAGTACCGGCCACCAGCTGCGGGATCCGCGTTTGCGCCGTCACGGGCACATAACTGACCTGAAGTTTGGGTAGCTTTAACTCGCTGCGAATTTCGTCAACGATGCGCTCAGTCAGATCAACTGAAAACCCGACAGGCTTGGTCGGGCTGATCAGGTAGCTGAACGGGACGGCCGATTCACGGAATGAAACCGTAATGCGCTGGGTCTTGGCAATGTTGTCGAGGGTCTGTGCCTGCGCTGCGCCAGCCCATGAGAAAGTGCCGGCAACGGCCAACAGGGATACGGTGAACTTAAGTACGCTCATAGTCAATCCTTTCGTGAGCAGGAGGCTCACGATCAGACTAACTTTCCGCAAATTTCACCGTTTGACCTTCGTCAATCTTTCAAGGTCGGACACCCAACTCCAGATCACCGCTCACAGCGGCTGACCGATCTTCAGACGCCCGGTCATCCATTTCAGCGCGTAGGCGCCCAGCAGAGCACCATTGAAATCGCCCAAAGCCATCCAGAGCAAGTTGATCGGGCCGGCAAGCTGCGCGGGGTCGAAAAAGGACCACATCCAATGGTGCAAGACCGAATTGGCCACGCAGTAGATCAGGGCCACAGCAGCCACGTCGCCAAGCACGCCAACCTGAGCAGGCCGTCCCCACACGAGTTGATACAAATAGACTGCAGCGAGCGGGCCGCCGGCTGAGCAGGCAATACTCAAAAGGTTCACTGAGCTGCCAGTGCCCCCCCAGCGCGAACATTAGCAATAGTCCGCCGGCATAGGTGGCGAGCGTGCCCTTCAACGGACCCAGCACCAGCACGTTGAAAAGGCGAACGAATGCCGGCAGGTAGATCAGCCCGATGCTTGGCGTGATCTCGGCAAAACTAAAGAGCCACCCGTTGAGCAGATGCACCACGGGAAAAGCAATAACCGAAGTGACAAAGGTAATTAATTCGAGCACGAAACTACTTTCACATTGCCGAAGCTAGACGCTCTTTCCAGTTTAGCCGGCCGCAAAAGCACCTCGTCAGCATGTCCCACCAGCAAGTAAAAGTTGATTGCTGGGCATGCCCGAACCGTCTGGTGGGACACACTGAAATCCATCTCAAGGGGACACCAGTGACCAATACCGCAAGCAGTAACTTCGACGGCGCCATACCCGACCGACCCCAGGTCGGCGACATGAACCCCGGGGATCAAGCACCACCCGGCACCCCTGGCACGGGTGAAGATTTGTGCCCTGTGTGTGGCGGCAGTGGCAAAGACGAAGAGCAGCGGCCCTGTATCAACTGCGGTGGCAGCGGCAAGGTCATCGAAGCGATTGGCGGCGCTTGACGCTCAGCCGCCGGCGAGTTTGACCACGTGCCCTTGGGTGGACAAAACGCGCACCAGCAATTCACGGTGGTCGCCCTGGATTTCGATGACGCCGTCTTTCACGGTGCCGCCTGAGCCGCACGCTGTTTTCAAAGTTTTGCCAAGTTGATTCAAGGCGGCGTCATCCAGCAGCACGCCTTGCACCAGCGTCACGGTTTTGCCCCCCCGGCCTTTGCTGGAGCGCGACACGCGCACCACGCCGTCTCCCGTGGGGCGCACCACGGCGGCCCGCTTGCAACTGCACTGGGCCACGGGCTTGCGACAGGTGGGGCAAATACGGCCCACGTCGGTCGAGTAAACGAGCCCACCTCGGGCAGAACTGCTTTTCATAGTCTGCATTCTAGAATTCCACTCAGCCCCGCCCTGCGGCACATGCAAACACACACAAAGGCGCGCACATGATCGTTGAGCGAATCTGGACGGGCAACAGCCTGCGCAACTACAACTACCTGATCGCCTGCCCTGACACCGGCGAAGCCCTGGCGATTGACCCCCTGGACCACGAGAAATGCCTGAACACGGCCAAGGTCAAAGGCTGGCAAATCACCCAGGTCCTCAACACCCATGAACACCATGACCACACGGGCGGCAATGCCGCAGTGGTAGCGGCCACTGGCGCCAAGCTGATTGCGCACCACAAAGCGGCCAGCAAGATCCCGGGCATGGACCGCGGCGTAGAGGCCGGCGACGTGATCAAGGTCGGCAAGCACATCGAACTTGAATGCCTGGACACACCCGGCCACACCTTTTGCCATGTCTGCCTTTTTGCGCACGCTGAGCAACCGGCGCTTTTCTCGGGCGACACGCTTTTTAACGCCGGCGCGGGCAATGTGCACAACGGCGGCGATGTCGATGCGCTGTATGACAGCTTCAACGATCAACTCATGCGCCTGCCTGAGAACACACGCATCTACCCAGGGCATGACTACCTGGAGAACAACCTGCGCTTCACGCTGGACCGCGAACCTGGAAATTTGGCAGCACAAGCGCGACTCGCTCATGCCGCCCAGCACACGGCCGCCGACGCGCAAGTGATGACGCTGGCGCAAGAAAAGGAGCACAACAGCTTCATGCGCCTTGACAGCGCTTTGGTGATCGAAGGGATCAAGGCGCGCTTTGCAGACCTGCATGACCCCGTGGCGCCGCGTGAGGTTTTTCGCAAGCTCAGAGCGCTCCGGAACACTTGGTGAAGCGCTGTTCGAAAGGCGCGAACGGCTCAGCTTGGTGGTGCATTTTTTCGGGAAGTTCCCCTCAAATCCCACGGGTCTATGGGCAAACCCGATGCCTGCGCGGGCTGTCAGGGCATTAAGCTTCCACGTCGATTCACCTTAACCGATTCACCTCAACCTCAAGGGACTTCCCAATGCAGCCTCGCCTGACCGCCCAAGACTTTGACCAAGAACTGCTCATCCTTTTTGACGCATATGTGCATGGCAACTTGGACCGCCGCGGATTTCTGGATCGGGCGCAAAAATTTGCCAAGGCAGGCGTCACGGCTGCGGGTTTGCTGGCGGCGCTGAGCCCCAACTTTGCCGCTGGCCAGCAAGTCAAGCAAGATGACCCGCGTTTGAAGATCGAACGTGTGAGTTACCCATCTCCGCAAGGCACTGGCACTGTCAGCGGCTACCTTGCACGTCCGGCCGATGCAGGCACACGCAAGCTGCCTGCCGTGCTGGTGATTCATGAAAACCGCGGCCTGAACCCGCACATTGAAGACATCGCCCGCCGCCTCGCGCTGGACGGTTTCATGGCGTTTGCGCCTGATGCATTGACCGTGCTGGGTGGCTATCCGGGCGACGAAGACAAAGCCCGCGAGGCCTTCGGCAAACTGGATCAGGCCAAGGCGCAGCAAGACTTTTTGGCAGCGGCCAAATGGCTGGACGCTAGAGCCGATTCAACGGGCAAACTCGGTGTCGTCGGCTTTTGCTATGGCGGCGGAATTGCGCACATGCTGTCGATTCAGATGCCCGACTTGGACGCGTCCGTTCCGTTTTACGGCAACGTCCCGGCGCCGGCCGATGCGGTCAAAGTCAAGGCGCCGCTGCTGGTGCACATGGCTGCCGTGGACGAGCGCATCAATGCCGCGTGGCCAGCCTACGACGCCGCCTTGAAAGCTGCCGGTGCCAAAGTCACCGTACACCAGTACCCTGGCACGCAACACGGCTTTAACAACGACACCACACCACGCTTTGACGCGGCCGCCGGCAAACTCGCCTGGGACCGCACTGTGGCTTTCTTCAAAAGCAACTTGGCTTGAAGAAAGCAGCCAACAGAAAAGCTTAAAGCGCTCGGCGCAGGCGGCGGATGCCCTCTTCGATCTTCTCGACATCCGCTGTCGCAAAGCTCAAACGCAGCGCGCTCGCGTCGGGGTCCCGTGCAAAAAACGGGGCCCCCGGCACAAAGGCCACGCCTTCAGCGATGGCCCGCTTGGCAAATTCACCAGCATCCTTGATCTTGCCTTGCGCCCCTGTCAGGCGCGCCCAAAAGAACAAGCCGCCCTGCGGCTGCGTAAAAGCAATCGCATCACTCAGTTCACGCTTGAGCGCCGCGCCCATCGCACTGGCGCGCTCTGCATAAACGCTGCGCACCTTGGCCAGTGTGGCGGGCATGCGGCCGGCCTTGAGGTATTGCGCAGCGGTAGCCTGCGCAAAGGTGCTGGTGTGCGCGTCACTGAACTGCTTGCACATGGTGGCCTTGGCCAGCAGCTCGGCAGGCCCCACCATCCAGCCCACACGCAAGCCGGGGCTGAGCACTTTGCTCAAGCTGCCGCAGTAGGCCAGCAGCTCGCGGCTGCCGGGTACGTCGGCGCTCAGGGCCAAAAGGCTGGGGGGCGGTGCAGCGTCAAAGTACAGGTCGCCATAGGGGTCGTCTTCAACCACCAAGGTCTGGTATTTGACGGCGAGTTCCAAAATCTTCTTGCGACGCTCCAGGCTGAGCAAGGCGCCGCTCGGGTTGCCAAAGGTCGGAATCAAGTAGACGAACTTGGGCTTGTGTTCGGCCATGAGTTTTTCCAGCGCGTCAGTCTGCACGCCGTCAGCATCGATGGGCGCGCTGATGATGTCAGCGCCGTACAAGCGAAAACACTGGATGGTGGCCAAAAACGTCGGGCCTTCAACGATCACTTTGTCGCCCGGGCTGATCATGGTCTTGCCCAGCAAGTCCAGGCCCTGCTGGCTGCCGGTGGTGACGATCATGCCGTCAGGCGCCACGCTCACGCCCTTGCCGGCCATGAACGTGGCCAGTTGCTCGCGCAGTGGGTTGTGACCTTCGGTCGCGCCGTATTGCAGCGCGGCGCCAGGTTCGTCTTGCAGGGCCTGGTTCACCGCTTGCGCAATGCCGTCAACGTCGAACAGCGTGCTGTCCGGGAAGCCGCCGGCAAAGCTGATGATGCCGGGCTTGCCCAGCAGTTTGAACAGCTCGCGGATGGCAGAGGTTTCAACGTTGTTCAGACGGTCGGCGAATTGAAGCGGCATGGCGCGGGGTTCCAGAAGGTTGAAATGTCGAGCCAGAATGGTAACGCCCCGCCTAAACTGCCGGGCATGAAATCTGCCGACATCCCTGTGTTTTTTGCCACGCTCAAGGCGGCCAATCCCTTGCCAGTCACGGAGCTTGAATACACCAGCGTGTTCGAGTTGCTGTGCGCGGTGCTGCTGTCGGCACAAGCCACCGACGTGGGTGTGAACAAGGCCACGCGCAAGCTATTTCCAGTGGCCAACACGCCGCAAAAAATCCTGGGCTTGGGCTTGGACAGGCTGGAGGGCTACATCAAGACGATTGGTCTGTACAAAAGCAAGGCCAGGCATTTGATGCTGACCTGCGAGATCTTGGTCACCCAGCACGGCGGCCAAGTACCGCGCACCCGGGAAGCCCTGCAAGCGCTGCCCGGCGTGGGCCGCAAGACCGCCAATGTGGTGCTTAACAGCGCGTTCGGCGAAGCCGTCATGGCGGTGGACACGCATATTTTTCGGGTCAGCAACCGCGTTGGCCTCGCACCTGGCAAGAATGTTGATCAGGTTGAGGCCGGGCTCATGAAGCGCATTCCGCCCGAGTACTTGGTGGATGCGCACCACTGGCTGATCTTGCATGGGCGCTACGTGTGCCAGGCCCGCACGCCACAGTGCTGGCAGTGCGCGGTGCGGTCGCAATGCGACTACCAGCCCAAGACGCCTCGGCCTTAAAGGGCCTTAACGTGATCCCGGCACCCTAACGCGGCAGGGCCACCCAGCGCTGCTCCAGCGCTCTGATTTCGAGGCGCTGGTCGAACACGGATTCAATGGCCGAACGCGCCGCAAGGTCGGCAACTGGGCCGCTGTGCAACAAGCGGCCTTGTTGCATCACCAGCACATCGTCAGCCATCAGCGCCACGCTGATCTCATGCAGCACGCTCACCACGGTGCGACCCTGCCCCACCAATTCACGGACCAGGTCAATCCAGTCCGCTTGATGCGGCGGGTCCAGGTTGGCCAGCGGTTCGTCCATCAACATCACCGGGGCTTCTACGGCCAGCAAGCGCGCCAGCAGCACGCGCTGGCGCTCGCCACCCGACAAGCTGCCCAGCGTACGGCAGCGCCAGTCCCAGGCCTGCGTCTGGCGCAAAGCTTGTTCAACAGCGGCTTCATCAGCAGCGCTGGGGCCTGCCAGCCAGGGCCGGTGCGGCAGGCGTCCGAGCAGGGCAAGGTCGTACACCGTGAGGTCGTCGGCACCCGCTTCAGCGCCGCCGCTCTGGGCCAGCCAGGCCAGGGTGCAAGCGCGCTGGCGCGGCGCCAAGTCAGCGAAGGGGTGAGCGTTTAGGAAAACTTGACCGGTGTGCGGCAGCAAGCCGGCCATGGCTTTGAGCAAGGTAGATTTACCCGCGCCGTTGGGCCCGAGGATGCTGGTCCATCGCCCGGGTCGAATGCTCACATTCAGGTCAAACAAAATCTGCTGCCGACCCAGGCCCTGACCTAACCAGGCATTCAAACCCTGCGCACGCAAGGCAAGGGGCTGGCTGCCTGTACCGCCTGTGGTGATGTGCATCGCCATGATTCAGACCGCCTGGCGCTGCATGCGCCAAAGCAAATAGCCGCCGCCCAGCACGGAGGTCAACACGCCCACCGGCAATTCTTGGGGCGCCAGCAAACCACGCGCCAAGGCATCGGCCGACATCAGCAAAAGCCCGCCCATCAAGCTGGCCAGCAGCACCAGCCAGGCGTGTGTGGTCTTGACGAGGGCGCGTACCAGATGCGGCGCGGCCAGTCCCACGAAAGCGATCAAGCCTGTTTGCGCCACGGCGGTGCCTGTGGCCAGCGCGATCACGCCCACCAAGCCCGCTTGCACCCACATCAAAGGCAAGCCCAGGCTGAGCGCCGTGGCCGGGCCCAGCACCAGCGCGTCCAGCCCGCGGGCCAGAGCAAGGGCAATCAAAAGGCAGAGCAGACCAACGCCACCCATCAAGGCGCAGGCGCCCCAGCTCACCATCCCCGTCGAGCCAAGCATGAAGGCCTGCATGGCCGGCAAGATAGCTGGCACAGCCGCAGTGACCAACGAGGTCAGCGCGCCCAGCACCACGCCCACCACCACGCCCGCCAGCAAGAGCCGCAGCGTCTGCTGCACACCACGGGCCAGAGCCAGCGTCATCAACACCGCCACAACCGCTCCAACGAAAGCCGCGCCCGTCAGCCCCAGACGGAGCAACCAATCGGCCGCGGTTGGACCCGCACCCCAAGCACTTAAAGCACTCAGCGCAGCCATCGCCAGCGCCATGCCCAGGGCTGCGCCCGAGGCGCTGCCCAGCAGAAATGGGTCTGCTAAGGGATTGCGAAACAGCCCTTGCGCCACGGCGCCCGCCAAGCCCAGCAAGCCACCCGCCGCCAAGGCAGCGACCATGCGCGGCGCGCGAATGTCCCACACGATCTGCGCGGCCACTGGGTCTGCCGCCATGCGCCAGATGGCTTCTACGCCCGTGCTGCCAATACCCAGAGAAAGGCCGCCGATGATGAGCACGGCCAGGGCAAGCAAGCAGGCCAGCCACGACTCTCGGCGCGTAGGGGCCTTGAGCCCGCTCGCTTTGACTTTGCTCGCGTTCAAAACCCGGGGCCCTGCGCTCATCGCGGCACCTTGAGCTTGTCCGTCAGGCAGCCGGCCATGAGGCGCGCTGCCTCGTCCATACGCGGCCCGGGCCGCACCAGCACGTCGGCCTGTTCACTGTTGAAGCGGCACACCTTGTTGTTTTTCACCGCCGGCATGGCGCCCCAGCCGGGCCGCTGCGCCATGGCCCCGGGCGTGCTGTCGCCCAGCATGATCAGGTCAGGCTTGGCGCGAACCACAAACTCGGGATTGATCTGAGGAAAAGGCCCAAGGCTTGCAGGCAAGATGTTTTGTGCACCCAGCCGCGTCAGCGTTTCGCCAATGAACGAGGTCGGGCCAGCACCGTGGGGCACGCTGCTGACTTCAAAATACACGCGCGCGCCTTTAGCCTGCCAAGGAAGCGATTGCGCCGCCGCCAAGACGCCCGCGTCAATCTGCCGCCAGACCTGCTGCGCGAACGTCGGCTTGAGCGCCAGCAACTGGCCGAGGGTGACCAGCACGCGCTGCACATCCGCGTGACTCTTGGGCTCCAAGGCCAGCGTCTTGATGCCCAGCGCCTCCAGGCGCTCAGCCAGCCGGGCCGAGCCTGCGAGCAACACCACATCGGGCCTGGCGGCGACGATGGCCTCGACGTTCGCGTCCAGGCCGCCACCCAGTTTGGGCAAGGCCGCCACGGCAGCCGGCCAGTTGGAGTAACGGTCCACGCCCACCAGGCGCTGGCACTCGCCCAAAGCGCACACAGTCTCCGTCAAGGACGGCAAGAGGCTCACCACGCGCTGAGGCGACGCATCGAAATTCACGGTCTGGCCGCGATCGTCCGTGACTGCTAAATCGGCCGCGTGAAGCCAGGCGGACATGCCCAAAGCCGCACAGGCGATAGCCAACTGCAATAGTTTTCCCACCTTAACCATGCGCACGCATCCAATCCATGAAGATGCGGTGCATCTGCGCCAAGCCATCGGTCAAGGCGGCCGGGCCGGGCTGCAAGATGTCGGGCGATTTGATTTCAAAGAGCTGACCATCACGCACGGCCGGAACGTATTGCCAGCAGGGGCGCGCCGCCACCTTTTCGGGGCGAAACTTCTTGCCACACCATGAGCCCAAGATGATGTCAGGCGCACGCTGCACGATGTCTCGCCCATCGGCAATGATGCGGTCCTTGCCCATGGGCATGCGCGCCAATTCAGGAAAGCAGTCCTCGCCGCCCGCCACGGAAATCAGTTCGGACACCCAGCGGATCGCGCTGATATGGGGCTCGTCCCACTCTTCAAAAAACACGCGCGGCCGGCGTTTGCCAGTGGCTATGAGCGCCTGGGCTGCGGCTTGGGTAGCCTGCAAATTCAAGCGCATCGCTTCAATGCGCCGCTGCCCTTCTTGCGCACAGCCCACCATCGCCGCCACTTGGTAAAGCATCGACAAAATTTCTTCGATGCTGCGTTGGTTGAACACCGTGACCTGCACCCCCGCCCGAATCAAGGCTGCCGCAATGTCTGCCTGCAAGTCAGAAAAACCAAAGACGCAGTCTGGCTTCAGCGCCAGGATCTTGTCGATCTTGGCCGTCAAAAATGCGCTGACCTTCGGCTTTTCCTCCCGTGCGCGTCGCGGCCGCACCGTGTACCCCGAGATGCCCACGATGCGGCTTTCCTGCCCCAGCAGGTAAAGCCATTCGGTGGTCTCCTCGGTGAGGCAGACGATGCGTTGGGGGCCCAAGTTCATCTAAAAGCGGCGTTCGGCTGAGACCAAAAAGGTTCGGCCTGCCTCCGGGTAAACAGACTTCGTTGATGCATCAACATTGGTCCGGTAGTTGTAATAGGCGCGATCCGTCAGGTTGTTCACAGAACCGGCAAAAGTCCACGCATCCACCTTTTGGCTGTAGCGGATGTTGACTGTCCCATATCCGGGAATTCGCGAGGCACTTGCGTTGTCGAAGTCATCGCCAATGCGTTGCGAGGCCACGAGTTGCGAGGTCAACAGCCATTGCTGTGTTGCCGACATCTGGTAGCTCAGTCGGGCACTCAAGCTCTGCTTGGGGACCAGCGGAACCTCATTACCGCCGTAGGTGCCGCTTCTGAAGGTAGCCTGTCGATACGCATATTGGAACCCACCCTGGAGGGCGGAACTCAATTTACCCGTCAAATCAGCCTCCATGCCTTGGCGCCTGGTGGGATCGAAGTTTCGGTTGGACGCCCCGAAAAATCCAATCTCATCGACCAGATTGTTGCGGTAGAGGCGAACAGACCAGCGACTTTTTTCCGATGCATGTCGATAACCGATCTCCATGTCCCTCGACGTTTGAGGGCGCAAGATGTTGGTACTGCTGGTGGGGCACAAGGTCGGGTCGAAACAGGTGTATTCGTTCGCGTTGGGGAGCCGAAAGCTTGTACCGGTCTTTAAAAACACCTCGCCGTTTTCGCTGACTTTCTTGGCCGCGCCCAGTTCCCAAGCTGTGTTGTTGACATCCAACGCGCCCGACCCCCAAGTGCCCACGGCTTGTCGATATGACGTTGTTTGCCTTGCCCCAGCAAAGGCCTTGAAGCCAGAATCTGCGACGTTAATTTCATTGCGCGCATAGACCGCATCAGACTCTTGCTTAATCCGGGATGTGCTTGGGAAGTTGTTCTGGCTGTCCTGCGCCCAACGTTCAGAGTCAATGCCCATTAGAAAGCGATGGCGCACACCATTTTGGGCAAACTCCCGCCAACCCCGCAAAGCGGCGCGAGTGGAATCCGTTCGAGAACTCGACACGTACCCGGTACCAAACGAATCGAGCTGTGCATCACTCGTCGATACACGTCCATTCAAATCAATCGCCAGTCGCCACGGACCCATCGCGCTTTCCGCGCTGACCAGCAGATTCTGAATCTCCGACTGTGTCCTGTCGTTCTGGTTGTAGGCGAAGCGAGGTCGCGTTTGAAAATCGGTTGGCGTTAAACCGCCGGGCTGATTGCCCTCGGATGACTGCCCACCGAGTTGGACTGAAAACAAAGAGGGGCCGTCGGCCCAAGTCGCTCGTGCCAACGCATTGCGCTCTTGCGTATTGAAGCTGTTGCGATGGTTGTCGGTATTCAAGGCATTGGCGTGAACTTGATAGCGCCAATTACCGGACTGGGTATTGAGCGAAGCGCGCGCGTCCCGTGTCGCATTTGAGCCGTAAGCAAAACTGGCCGAGCCACTCGGCTCTGACAATCCCTTGGACGTGATGATGTTGATCACCCCTGCGGTCGCCCCTTCGCCGTGCAATACAGATCCACTGCCTCGCACGATCTCGATCCGCTCAATGCTGTCAACAGGAATCCAACCCAGAACGGTTGGGTTCATATCGCCTTCGTTCTGGCGCACGCCGTCGACGAGGATGACCGTGTTACTTGAAGCAGTTTCACCAAAACCTCGCAGGTCAAGAACAGGTTCGCGTCCACTGCCTGTATCCAGGCGGGTCACCACACCGCCCAGCCACCGGATCGCATCACGTGCGTTGGTCATCCCCGCTTCACGAATCTCTGAGCCAGTGATGACCTGCACGCCCAGCGGCAGCAGGGTCGCGTCATCGGGAATCCGTGACGCAGTGACCACAGTGTCAGTCAGAGTAGGGGCCGTCTGCGCATGGCTGACGGACGAGGCCAAGGCGGCCTGCGACAACGCGGCCAGAAGCCAGCGTGCTGGGTGCTTTTTCATTTAGAGAGACATTCAACAAATAAACTCTCACCGGCTTCCCCGCCAGTGCATGAGCGTTACGGTGGCGCGCCGTTTAAAAAAGGACGCACCACCACCTTGTTGGCCGGTATCCGGGCTGACGAAGACGACCTTCATCGCCTTCCCATGCGCTTGTTCAAGGCGCTCAGTGGCGAGTGATGAAAGC
>CAZNQE010000078.1:0-12752 GCA_964575005.1 uncultured Polaromonas sp.
TCTCATCACCGGCGCCGCCGGCCGCCTGGGTGGCCATTTGCGCAGCAGCCTCAAGCCGCATGTCACCCGGATGCGGCTGTCGGACATCTTGCCTATGGCACCCGCCGGAGTGAACGAAGAAGTTGTGCCCTGTGATCTGGCCGACAAAGCGGCCGTCAATGCGCTGGCCGAAGGTTGCCAGGCCATCGTGCACATGGGCGGCATTCCCAATGAGCAGCCCTTTGAAAAAATCCTCGAGGCCAACATCAAAGGCGTGATGCACGTCTATGAAGCGGCGCGCGTTCAGGGCGTGGAGCGCGTGATTTTTGCCAGCTCCAACCACGTGGTCGGTTTTCACAAGCAAGGCGATTTGCTCCAGACCGATTGCGAGCGCCGGCCCGATGGGAATTACGGCTTGTCCAAATCTTTCGGCGAAGACGTGGCGCGCTTTTACTTTGACCGCTACGGCGTGCAAAGCGCCTGCCTGCGTATCGGCTCGGCCTTTCCCGAGCCGCTGGACCGCCGCATGCTGCACACGTGGCTGAGCTACCGCGACCTGACCGAGTTGGTGCGCTGCTGCCTGGCCGCCCCGCGCCTGGACTACAGCGTGGTGTTTGGCGTTTCCGACAACCGCGACCCGTGGTGGAGCAACGCGGGTGCGGCGCACCTGGGCTTTGTGCCGCAAGACAGCGCCGAGCCCTACCGTGCTGCGCGTGAGCAAACGCCCGCGCTGGACGCGGCAGATCCCGCCCGCATTTACCAAGGCGGCGGCTTCGTGAAGCAGGGGCCGTTTTGAAATTGAAACACCGCGTCACCCTGGACGCTGAGGTCGTCGGCGGCGTACCTGTCTTGCATGCCACGCCAGGGGCGTTGGTGCACTTGCCGCTGCCCACCGTGTTTCTGTACCACGGCTTTACTTCGTCCAAAGAGCTGTACAGCTACCTGGCCTTCATGCTGGCGCAAGCGGGTTTCCGGGTGATTGCGCCCGAGGCCTTGTTGCACGGTAGCCGCTTTGACGGCGACGAAGCCGGCCGCACGCGGCAGTTCTGGACCATCCTCAAAACCAGCATCGACGAGTTGCCGCAACTGCACGCGCACTACGCCGCGCAAGGCCTGGTGGCAGACGGCCGGGTCGGCGTGATGGGTGCGTCCATGGGCGGCTACACGGCGCTGGGCTGCATGGCGCGCTACCCGTGGCTGCGCGCTGTCTGCTCCTACATGGGCTCGGCTTATTTTCAGGATTCATCGCAGCACCTGTACCCACCGCTGGGCCATGTGGACGCTGGCAACGCGGCCGAACATGCGCGTTGCATGCAGGCGCTGGCCGACTACGAGCCGTCAGCGCAGCTTGAAAAGCTCGCGGACCGGCCGCTGATGCTGTGGCACGGCGGGCAAGACGAGCGTGTGCCTTATGCCGAAAGCGAGCGACTGGTGGCCGAGCTGGGCGCACGTGGCTTGACGCAGAACCTGCTTTTCATTCCCGAGCCGCAGGCCACGCACAAGATCAGCGTGAAAGCGGCTGAGGCGGGCGTGGCGTTTTTTGCTGAGACGCTTTAGCGGCGGGCTCATTGCCGCAGGTGGCTGGCCTTTGCGCGGCTTAATGCTTGTTGCTTGTTGCTTGTTGCTTGGCTTTAGCTCTGCGCCAGCAGCACCACCAGCGCCCCCGCGCCGCCTTGCGCAGGCATCGCCTGGGCAAAAGCCAGCACTTCTTTTTTCTGCACCAGCCAGCTTTGCACGCGGCCTTTGAGCACGGGCGTTTTGCCGGGCGATCCCAAGCCCTTGCCGTGCACCACGCGCACGCAGCGCCAGCCGACCTTGGTCGCATCGCGCAAAAATTCACCCAAGGCCTCACGCGCGTCGTCGCGGCGCAGGCCGTGCAAATCCAGCTGCCCCTGAATGCTCCAGCCACCGCGGCGCAGCTTGCGCACCACGTCCGGCCCCATGCCGGGCCGGCGAAAACTCAGGGCCTCGTCGGTGTCCAGCAAGGTGTCGGCGTCAAATTCATCGGAAATCGCTTCGCGCATCACGGCCAGCTCGTCGAGCTGCTGCTGCACCGGCACCGGCGCCGGGGGCTCGACCAGGATGGGCTTGGCCTGGCTGTGGCGCAAGGGCAGGGCCTTGACGGGGCCGATGCTGTGCGCAAACAGGTTTTTTTCAGCCTGCCGCTGGCGGGCAGCGGCCAGGCGCGCAGCTTCGCGCTCGGCGGCCAGCTTGGCCTGGGTTTCGATTTCCAGCTTCAGGGCTTTGAGGCCGCGTAGATCCTTGAGCACCGAAGGTGCCGGGGCCTTGACCACCGCAGGTGCCTGGGCCTTGACCGCCGCGGGTGCCCGGACGGCAGCCTTGGGGCGGGCTTGGGCTTTGGCGGCGGGCGTTTTCATGCCCGGACTTTAGACCATGCCGAGCTCCGCCATCGAGACCGCTTCAGATGCCGTCACCACAAAATGGTCGAGCACTCGCACGTCCACCAGCGCCAGAGCGGATTTCAGGGTTTGCGTCAGGGCTTCGTCGGCGCGGGAAGGTTGGGCGGCGCCGCTGGGGTGGTTGTGCGCCAGCACCACACTTGAAGCGTTCAGTGCGAGGGCGCGCTGTACCACTTCGCGTGGGTACACGCTGGTCTGCGCCAGCGTGCCTCTGAACATTTCTTCCAGCGTGATCAGCCGGTGCTGGCTGTCGAGAAACATCACCGCAAAAATCTCGTGCGGCCGGCTGCCCAGCTGCAACTGCAAATAGTCACGCACCGCCTGCGGGGACGCGATCAGCGGCTTTTCAACCAGACGCTGCGCCAGGGCCCGGCGTGACAGTTCCAGTACGGCCACCAATTCAGCGCGCTTGGCCGGTCCCAGGCCCTTGATGGTCTGGAGGTCAGCCGCTGAGGTGTTCAGCAGCCCGGCCACGCCGCCAAATTTATCCACCAACTCCTGCGCCAGAACCAGCACGTTTTTGCCCTGGATGCCGCTTCTGAGCAGCAGGGCCAGCAGCTCGGCGTCGCTCAGTGCGCCTGCACCTCGGGCCAGCAGTTTTTCTCGGGGGCGGGCGTCTTCAGGCAGGTCTTTGAGCAGCATGTTTTCAGCTTAAGCGCCGCCCAAGGCAGGAGCAGGGCTGTTTGTTCAGCCGCGCCCAAGGCCGGGCCACACCTTTTTACTTTCTAGTTTCTACAATGGGGCATTGGCGCCGCTTGGCCGCGCCCGAAAGCCCGCTTGATGTCTGATTCGTCTTCCCTCGCCACCGCCCCCACTGCCGCCCCCTTGCCCTTGGTCGGCCCGCATTCTTTTTTGACGCTGCACTACCGCATGGCCGCACCCGCGGTTAATGGCGTGCCTGGCGCAGACATCATCAACACCTTCAAGGACAAGCCGGCCACGCTCAGCCTGGGCACAGGCGAGCTGTCGCCCGCGCTGGAGCAGCGCCTGCTGGGCCTGTCAGAAGGCACGCGCGCCACGTTTGAAGTACCGGCAGGCGAGGCCTTTGGCGAGCGCAACCCCGAACTGCTGCAGTGGGTGGCACGCAAGCTGCTCAATGAACTGGGCGACCCGGACGAGCAATACCGCGTGGGCGATGTGGTGCAGTTCCCCACACCCGACGGCATGGGTCAGTACGCTGGCGCAGTTCAGCAGGTCAAGCCTGATGGCGAGGCCGTGCAATTCGACTTCAACCATCCGCTGGCGGGCCAGCCGGTGGTGTTTGAAGTTCACGTGATTGGTGTGTTGTGAGCGCCGCCAAAGAGGGCGCAACGCCCCAGGAAATCTTGCTTGCCGAGCCGCGCGGCTTTTGCGCTGGCGTGGACCGCGCCATCGAAATCGTCGAGCGCGCGCTTGCCAAGTTCGGCCGGCCCATCTATGTGCGCCACGAGATCGTTCACAACACCTATGTGGTCAACGACCTCAAGGAAAAGGGCGCGATCTTCATTGAAGAATTGAGCGACGTGCCGCCCGGCTCCACGCTGGTTTTCAGTGCGCATGGCGTGAGCCGCGCGGTGCAAAAGGAAGCCCAGCGCCGGGGCTTTCAGATCTTTGACGCCACCTGTCCGCTGGTCACCAAGGTGCATGTGGAAGTGGCCAAGCTGCACAAGGAAGGCTACGAATTCATCATGATCGGCCACAAGGGCCACCCCGAAGTTGAAGGCACCATGGGCCAGCTCAGCGAGGGCATCTATCTGGTCGAGGACGTGGCCGACGTGGCCCGGGTGCAGCCCTGGCAGAGTGAGCGCCTGGCGGTGGTCACGCAAACGACCTTGAGCGTGGACGACGCCGCTGAAATTGCAGCAGCCGTCAAGGCGCGCTTTCCGCGCGTGCGCGAACCCAAGCAACAAGACATTTGCTACGCCACGCAAAACCGCCAGGACGCGGTCAAGGTCATGAGCCCGCAAGTCGATGTGCTGATCGTGGTCGGCAGCCCGACGAGTTCGAACAGCAACCGCCTGCGCGAACTCGCGGCCAAGCTGGGCACTCCCGCTTATATGGTGGACGACGCCAGCGAGCTGCAGGAAGCCTGGCTGGAAGGCCGTAGCCGTGTGGGTCTGACTGCTGGCGCATCGGCGCCCGAGGTCCTCGTCAAGCGCGTGATAGACCGCATTCGGGCCTTGGGCGCGGTGTCGGTGCGCAAGATGGACGGTATTGAGGAGACAGTGAAGTTCCCCCTGCCCAAGGGCCTGCGCATCGACCCTTAAAATCGGGCGATGCTTGACATCAATCTCCTTCGCAAAGACCTGCCTTCGGCCATCGCCCGCCTTGAGTCGCGCAAGCGTCCTCAAGCCTTCCTGAACGTCGAGGCCTTCCAGACGCTGGAATCCGAGCGCAAGACCTGCCAAATTCGCACCGAAGAGCTGCAGAGCCAGCGCAACAACCTGTCCAAGCAGATCGGCCAACTCAAGGCCAAGGGCGAAGACGCCAGCGCCGTGATGGCGCAGGTCAGCGCCTCCAAGACTGAACTCGAAAGCACCGCGCAACGGCTCGACGCCATTCAGGCCGAGATGCAGGCGCTGCTGCTGGCCGTGCCCAACTTGCCCCACCCCAGCGTGCCCGAAGGCGTGGGCGAAGCCGGCAACGTGCAGGTGCGTCAGTGGAGCCCAGCGGGCGGCCAGGGCGGCACGCCGGCAGCATTGGGCTTTGCGGCCAAAGACCACGTGGATCTGGGTCAGCCGCTTGGCCTCGACTTTGAAGCCGGCACCAAACTCACAGGCTCGCGCTTTACCGTGATGCAAGGCCCGTTGGCCCGCCTGCACCGCGCTCTCTCGCAGTTCATGCTCGACTTGCAGACCACGCAGCACGGCTACACCGAGTGCTATGTGCCCTACATCGTCAATGGCGATTCGCTGCGCGGCACGGGCCAGCTGCCCAAGTTTGAAGAAGATTTGTTTGCCGCTAAAAAAGGCGGGCAGGAAGGCGAAGCCGAAAACGCCGCGCTGTACCTGATCCCGACCTCTGAAGTGCCGCTGACCAACCTGGTGCGCGACGAAGTGCTGGCCGAGTCGGCCTTGCCCATGAAGCTCACCGCGCACACCCCGTGCTTCAGGTCAGAGGCCGGTAGCTACGGGCGCGACACGCGCGGCATGATCCGCCAGCACCAGTTTGACAAGGTCGAGATGGTGCAGATCGTGCACCCGGAGCAGAGCGACGCCGCACTGGAAGAAATGACCGGCCATGCCGAAGCCGTGTTGCAAGCCCTGGGCTTGCCTTACCGCGTCATGCTGCTGTGCACCGGTGACATGGGCTTTGGCGCGACCAAGACCTATGACCTCGAAGTCTGGCTGCCTGCGCAAAACACTTTCCGCGAAATCAGCTCGGTCAGCAACTGTGAAGCCTTCCAGGCGCGGCGCTTGCAGGCTCGCTTCAAGAACGCGCAAGGCAAGAACGAATTCGTGCACACGCTCAACGGCTCGGGTCTGGCCGTGGGCCGCACCCTGGTGGCCGTGCTGGAGAACTACCAGCGCGAAGACGGCAGCGTGGCCATTCCAGCCGTGCTGCAGCCTTACATGGGCGGCTTGACGCAGCTCAGCCCGGCGGCTCAGTAAGGGCAAGGGCGGGTGCGCCATGCCTGCTGACCTTGAACGCTTGCTCCAGCGCCTAGCCCGTCAGCCGGCCGTGCTGGTGCAGGTCCAGGCCACGCAAGGCTCGGCCCCGCGCGACGCCGGCACCTGGATGGCGGTGTTCCATGACGAGGTGATCGCCACCATTGGCGGCGGTCATCTGGAGTTCCAAGCCATTGAGCGGGCACGGGAACTGCTGGTGGCGGGTCCTGCAAAACTAGTCGAGCAGCAGCGTATGGCGCTGGGCCCAACGCTTGGCCAATGCTGCGGCGGGGTCGTGCATCTTCAATTCGAGGGGGTCAGCGCTGGGGACAGTCCGGCCCTGCAACAGCGTTTGAGCACGGGCCACATGCCCGTAGCGCTTTTTGGCGGTGGCCACGTGGGCCATGCCTTGGCCGAGGTGCTGGCCAGGCTGCCGGTGCGCCTGCACTGGATTGACAGCCGGGACGGCATTTTTCCGGAGCATCTGGCCCCCGACGTGCTGTGCGAACATTCCGAGCCGGTGCAAGACGCCGTCAAAGACCTTGCGCCCGGCGCCCGCGTTTTGATCATGAGTTTCAGCCATGCGGAAGACCTGGACATCCTGGCGCAATGCCTGCTGCGCCAACGCGCCCAGGCCGACTTGCCCTACATCGGCCTCATTGGCAGCAAGTCCAAATGGGCCACGTTCCGGCACCGTCTTGAGGCGCGAGGCTTCAGTGCCGAGGAACTTGCCCACGTGACCTGCCCCATTGGCGTGCCCGGTGTTGAAGGCAAAGAGCCTGAAGTGATTGCAGTGGCGGTAGCTGCGCAACTTCTTCAAGGGCGCTGAAGCTCGGACAGCAGTCAAGTCAAACGCAAAAGCAGCAGCCAAAAGCAAAAAGGCTTCAAAACCGAAGTCTTGAAGCCTTTTGAAGGTTGTACTCAGCGCAAGGCTGAGTCAACTAGTGGGGGGTGCAGGGCTTAGTAGCCGCCGCGACCGCCGCCGCCGCCACCGCCGTAGCCGCCGCGATCGCCGCCACCGCCGTAGCCGCCGCCGCCACCGGAACGGTCACCACCGCCGTAGCCGCCACCGCCGCCGCCGAAGCCGCCGCTACGTGGAGGACGTGCTTCCATTGGACGAGCTTCGTTCACAGTGATGCTACGGCCGCCGAGGGACTGGCCGTTCATGCCAGTGATGGCTGCTTGTGCTTCGGCATCGCTGCCCATTTCCACAAAGCCGAAGCCTTTGGAGCGACCGGTGTCGCGTTCCATCATGACTTTTGCGCTGGTGATCGAACCGAACTGGCCGAAAGACTGTTGCAGATCTTCGTCGCGAACGGAGTACGGCAGGTTGCCGACGTAAAGTTTATTGCCCATGGGGATTCCTAAAATACATAAAACAAGAGCGATGGGGTCCCGAAAGCACAACAAACTTGAGAAGTACCGCCGTAGCGCGCGAAACTGACCGATCACCTAACTTGTGCCAACGCTTGTGCGCTGTCACCCCCCCATTATGCATCCCATCCGGCCGGCGTCGTCTCTCCGGCAAAACCCTTGCTTTTTGGCAACTCATTTTGTATACACTTTGGCCCGCAAACCGCAGCGGAGCCGGAAGTTTTTCCAGTGTCGCGGTTCTTGCTGCTTACAGCGCCCGCAGTGGTGAGCAGTCCGACAGCCGTGCTTTATTTATTCAGCCGCCAGCGCTGACAAGGCACATGCTTTGCTAGGACTCTCGCATGGAAACTTATCTTCTCGACTGGGCGAACCTGCTTTTGCGCTGGGTTCATGTCATCACCGCCATTGCTTGGGTCGGTTCATCGTTTTATTTCGTCTTTCTCGATTCAAGCCTGACGCCGCCTGTCGATGAAGACCTGAAAAAGCAGGGCGTGAGCGGCGAGCTCTGGGCCGTGCACGGCGGGGGTTTTTATCACCCGGTCAAGTTCGCAGTGAAGCCGCCGCAGCTGCCCGGTCATCTGCATTGGTTTTATTGGGAAAGCTACAGCACCTGGTTGTCCGGCATTGCGCTGTTTTCCATTTCCTACCTCTGGCAGGCAGGCACTTATCTGATCGACAAGTCCAAGATGGACTGGGCGCCCTCGACCGCCGTGATGGCAGCGCTGGCCTTTTTGGTGGTGTTTTGGCTTGCCTACGACCTGATCTGCCGCACCCTGGGCCAAAAGAAAAATGGCGACGCACTGGTCGGTCTGGGCGTTCTGGTGCTGGTGTGCGCAGCCTCCTGGCTGGCCTGCCATTTGTTTGCCGGGCGCGCAGCCTTCTTGCTGGTGGGCGGCATGATCGCCACCGCCATGAGCGCCAACGTGTTCTTCTGGATCATTCCCGGCCAGCGCACCGTGGTGGCGGACATCAAGGCCGGCCGGCCTGTGGACCCGATCCACGGCAAGCGCGGCAAGCAGCGCAGCGTGCACAACACCTACTTCACGCTGCCGGTGCTGTTTGCCATGCTGAGCAATCACTACAGCTTCACCTGGAGCCACCCGCAAAACTGGCTGATCCTCATCTTGATGATGTTTGCCGGTGCGGCGATTCGCCAGTTCTTTGTGCTGCGCCACGGCTACAAGCTGGGCCGTAATCCGCATCCGCTGCCGTATGCGCTGGTCGGCGTGGCCGTCATCATCGGCACCATCATCTGGCTCAAGCCAGCGCCTCGGCCAGCCGCTGCGGCCACTGTGTCGGCTGCGGCCGCTGTGCCCGTGAACTTTGCTGAAGTCAAACCTGTGCTGGCTGCGCGCTGTATCCAGTGCCACGGCGAGCAGGTGCAGATGAAAAATGTGCGCTTGGATTCGCCCGAAGAAGTCAAGCGTCATGCGCAAGCGATTTACCAGCAGGTGGTGGTCAGCAAGATCATGCCCATGAACAACGCCACGCAAATCACGGATGACGAGCGGGCGCTGATCGGTCGTTGGTTTGAGTCGGGTGCCAACACGGCGGCAAACTAAGAGCCGTGAAGTCGCGGCGCACTTAAGTTGTGCGCGCGGCCTCAGCCAATTGCACGGCCAGCCGGTTGTGCTTTTCCAGCAGCGGCGGCAAGTCCAGCGTGGCCAGTTGCCCCTGGCGCACCACCACGCGGCCGTTGACCACGGTGTAGGCCGCCTGCGGGCTGGCGCACAGCAGCAAGCTGGCCACAGGGTCGTGTACAGCGCCGCCGGCAAAGCTGGTGGTTTGCAAGTCAAACAGCGCGAGATCCGCGCACATGCCCACGCTCAAATGCCCGATGTCACGGCGACCCAGCACCTCCGCGCCGCCGCGCGTGGCCAGTCGCAGCGCATCGCGCGCCGTCATTTCCAGCGGCGCGGTGTCGCAGCCAAACACGGGTCTTCCGTCGGCACCCGTGCCAGGTGCTTCCAGCGACTTGCGCAGGCGCGCCAGCAGCAGCGCCTGCCGGGCTTCGTTCACCATCTGCGCCGCGTCGTTGCTGGCGCTGCCGTCCACGCCCAGACCCACGGGCACACCGGCGTCCAGCATCCGGCGCACGGGCGCAATGCCGCTGGCCAGACGCATATTGCTGCACGGGCAATGCGCCACGCCCGTGCGTGTGGCGGCAAACAGGCTGATGCCCTCGTCGTCGAGCTTGACGCAGTGCGCATGCCAGACATCGGCACCCAGCCAGCCGAGTTCTTGCGCGTACTGAGCGGGTGTGCAGTTGAACTTTTCGCGCGAGTAAGCCACGTCATGGTCGTTCTCGGCCAGGTGCGTGTGCAGGCGCACGTTCTGCCCGGCAAAGCTGCGCGCCAGCCGGGCGGATTCACGCATCAAGTCGCGGCTGACGCTGAAAGGCGAGCAGGGCGCCACGGCCACTTGCGTCATAGCGCCGTGCCCGCTGTCATGCCAGGTTTCAATCAGGCGCTGCGTGTCTTGCAAGATGAAGTCTTCCCGCTCGACCAAACTGTCGGGCGGCAAGCCGCCCTGGCTCTGTCCCACGCTCATGCTGCCGCGCGTAGCCACAAAGCGCATGCCAATCGCCTGCGCGGCTTCAATGCTGTCGTCCAGCCGAACCCGGCCCTCGCGGCTGTCGGGGTAGATGTAGAGATGGTCGCTGCTGGTGGTGCAGCCGCTCAACAAGAGCTCGGCCATGGCCACCTGCGTGGACACGCGCACCATGTCGGGCGTCAGACCCGCCCAGATGGGGTAAAGCCCGCGCAACCAGCCAAAAAGCTCGGCGTTTTGCACCGCCGGAATCGCCCGCGTGAGGCTTTGGTACATGTGGTGGTGCGTGTTGACCAAGCCCGGCGTGACAAGGTGGCCGCGCGCGTCGATGACATCGTCCGCCTCGGCTGGCAATTCACTGGCCGGGCCGATGGCTTCAATCACAGAGCCACGAATGAAGATCGAGGCGTCTTTCAGCTCGCGGCCGGTGGCGTCCAGCTTGGCGATGCATTGGGCGTTTTTTATCAGGAGGGTTCGCATATGACGATGGTAGCCAAAGGCACAATCCGACCATGACTTTTCCAGCTCCCTGCCCCAAGCCTTCCGAGCAGCCGCGCGAGTTTTTGCAGCACTTGTTTGACGCTGCCGTGCTGCGCGCACTGCCACTGCACAACACCGCCGCCTTTTTGCCGCCACCACCCAAGGGCCGTACGGTCGTGATTGGCGCGGGCAAGGCTGGCGGTTCGATGGCGCAAGCCGTTGAAGCGCTGTGGCCTGCGGATGCGCCGCTGGAAGGCTTGGTGGTGACACGTTATGCCCACACTCCGCCGCGGCCTGAAGGCCTGCCTTCGCGCATCGAAGTGGTCGAAGCTGCGCACCCGGTGCCTGACGCTGCGGGCCTTGCCGCGGCCGAACGCATTTTGGCCATGGTGCAGGGCTTGACGGCGGACGATCTGGTGCTGTGCCTGATCTCAGGCGGCGGCTCGGCCTTGCTGACCTTGCCCGCCGAAGGCCTGAGCTTGGCCGACAAGCAGGGCATCAACAAAGCCTTGCTGGCCAGCGGCGCCAACATTGCCGAGATGAACTGCGTGCGCAAGCATCTCTCGCGCATCAAGGGCGGGCGGCTGGCAGCTGCGTGTGCGCCCGCGCGTGTGGTCACGCTGACCATCAGCGACGTACCTGGCGACGACCCGTCCATCATTGCCAGCGGCCCGACCGTGCCGGACGCCACGACCTGCGCCGACGCGCTGGCCATCTTGCAGCGCTACGGCATCGAATTGCCAGCGGCTGTGCGCGCCCAGCTCGAAAGCGGCGCACTTGAGACGCCCAAGCCGGGCGATGCGGCTTTTGACGGTCACACGGTGCAGATGATTGCGACGCCGCAGCAAAGCCTGGAAGCCGCAGCCGCTGTGGCGCGGGAAGCGGGTTTGAACGCCTACATCTTGAGTGACGAACTCGAAGGCGAGTCGCGCGAAGTGGGCAAGGTGCATGCTGCGCTGGCGCGTGCCGCTGCGCATCAGGCTGGGCGTGAAGGCCAGCCCTTTAAAACGCCCTGCGTGATTTTGAGTGGAGGCGAAACCACGGTGACGATTCGCCCGCAACCTGCCGGCCAAGACAAAAAAGACCGCGGTCGAGGCGGACGCGCCGGCGAGTTCTGCATGGGCCTGGCGCTGGCGCTGCAAGGGCAAGCCGGGGTTTACGCGCTGGCTGCAGACACCGATGGCATCGACGGCGTGGAAGACAACGCCGGTGCCTATGTAGCGCCCGACACCGTGGCCCGCGCACAGGCCCAGGGCATGAAGCTGGACCGCTACCTGGACCGCAATGACGCCTACGGTTTTTTCGAGCCGCTGGGTGGCTTGGTCATCAGCGGGCCGACGCACACGAACGTGAACGACTTCAGGGCGATCTTGGTGCTGTGAGCTGAACAGCCTGAAGCTGCGCGCTCAGACGCTCAGGGCGCGAAGCACTTCTTCCGCCGTCGCGGGTGCATTCATTGCCAATGAAGAGCCATCTGCCATCTGCTTGCCGGCCTGATTCCGCGCCCCATTCACCGCATCCCGCAGCGCCTCAAACACGCTGATCGCCAGCATGAAGGGCGGCTCGCCCACGGCCTTGCTGCCGTACACGTTATCTTCGCGGTTCGGCTCGGGCCACAGCGCCACCTTGAAGTGCTCAGGCACATCGCCCGTGGCGGGAATTTTGTAGGTGCTGGGCGCGTGCGTGCTCAGGTGGCCCTTGTCGTTCCACACCAATTGCTCGGTGGTCAGCCAGCCCATGCCCTGAATGAAACCGCCTTCAATCTGCCCAATGTCAATGGCAGGGTTGATGCTGGTGCCCACGTCATGCAGGATGTCCACCTTGATCACACGGCTCTCGCCCGTGAGCGTGTCGATGATGACTTCGGTGCAGGCTGCGCCATAGGCAAAGTAATAAAACGGCCGCCCGGTCAGCGTGGTCTTGTCGTAATGAATCTTGGGCGTGCGGTAAAAGCCGTCGCTCCAGAGCTGGATGCGGTTGGCGTAGGCCAGTCGAACCACGTCTTTAAATAGCCGCGTCTGCTTGGGCGAAATCACCTCGCCCGCCACAAAGCGCACGGCACCGGCACCGCAGTGGTCCAGGCCGGCCACAAACTGCGCCAGGTTGTCGCGCACATTGCGCGCGGCGTATTGCGCGGCGCGTGCGTTCAAGTCGGTGCCTGCAGAAGCGGCCGTAGCCGAGGCGTTCGGAATTTTGCTGGTGTCGCTGGCGGTCACGCGCACGTCTTCAAACAGCACGCCCAATTCGTCGGCCACGATCTGCCCGACCTTGGTGTTCAGCCCCTGGCCCATTTCGGTGCCGCCGTGATTGGCCTGCACGCTGCCGTCGGTGTACACATGCACCAGCGCGCCGGCCTGGTTGA
>CAZNQE010000079.1:0-12576 GCA_964575005.1 uncultured Polaromonas sp.
TGGGCCTGGGCGAAGTGCTCGCGGTATCGGCCTCTCATGGCCAAGGCATGCGCACCCTGGTTGAAATGGCCTTGGCGCCGCTTGCTTTGCCTGATCCCGCCGACGAGGAAGCCAATGCAGACCCCTCTGTCATTCGCCTGGCCGTCGCCGGCCGGCCCAACGTCGGCAAGTCCACGCTCATCAATACCTGGCTTGGCGAGGAGCGTCTGGTGGCCTTTGACATGCCAGGCACCACGCGCGACGCGATCTCGGTGCCTTTCGAGAAGGCCGGTCAGCGCTTTGAATTGATTGACACTGCCGGCCTGCGCCGTAAAGGCAAAGTCTTTGAAGCCATCGAAAAATTCTCGGTGGTCAAGACCTTGCAGGCGATTGAAAACGCCAACGTGGTGCTGCTCCTGCTGGATGCCACGCAGGGCGTGACCGACCAGGACGCGCACATCGCCGGCTACATCCTGGAATCTGGCCGCGCCGTGGTGCTGGCGGTCAATAAGTGGGATGCAGTGGACAGCTACCAGCGCGAGGTGCTGGAGCGCTCCATCGAGACGCGTCTGGCCTTTTTGAAGTTTGCGTCCATCCACAAGATTTCGGCCATCAAACGCCAGGGCCTGGCCCCAGTGTGGAAGTCCATCATCCAGGCTCACGCCTCGGCCAACCGGAAGATGTCCACGCCGGTGCTCACGCGCTTGCTGTTGGAGGCGGTGCAGTTCCAGCAGCCGCAGCGCTCGGGCATGTTCCGACCCAAGATGCGCTATGCGCACCAGGGCGGCATGAACCCGCCCATCATCATCATCCATGGCAACTCGCTGGAACATGTCAGCGAGTCTTACAAGCGCTTTCTCGAGGGGCGCTTTCGCAAGGAATTCGATCTGGTCGGTACGCCGCTGCGCATCCAATTGAAAACTTCGCAGAACCCTTTCACAGGCAAGGAATCGGATTAAGCCTACATGGGCTTGCCGAAGTGCTGTGGTAAGGTCAACTTCCATCTAACAAAAACTCTAGAACACGGAGAATATCGTGAGCAATAACAAAGGTCAGCTGTTGCAGGACCCTTTCCTCAACACCCTGCGTCGTGAGCATGTGCCAGTGTCGATTTACCTCGTCAATGGCATCAAGCTGCAAGGCCAGATCGAATCGTTTGACCAATACGTCGTGTTGCTTCGCAACACCGTGACCCAGATGGTTTACAAACACGCGATTTCAACCATCGTTCCCGGACGCGCAGTCACCTTCGCTGTGGCTGAGTCCGAAGAGGGCCCTGCGAGCTGAGCTCCTCGGACACCCGATCGACAGCGCCTGCCCCCGTCATCCTCGTCGGGGTGGACTTTGGTTACCCGAACTTTGACGGCGACCTTGAAGAACTCGGCCTGTTGGCGCAGACAGCCGGGCTAAACCCCGTCGCCCGACTGACCTGCAAACGCAGGGCGCCTGACGCGGCGCTCTTCGTGGGCAGCGGCAAGGCCGAGGAAATCAAGATGCTCGCCCAGGAAACGGGCGCCACTGAAATCCTGTTCGACCAATCTTTGAGTCCTGCCCAGCAGCGCAACCTTGAGCGCGCGCTGGACATGGCTGTGAACGACCGGACGCTGCTCATTCTGGAAATTTTTGCCCAGCGTGCGCGCAGCCACGAGGGCAAGTTGCAAGTCGAGTTGGCTCGCCTGCAGTATTTGTCAACCCGCCTGGTGCGACGCTGGTCGCACCTGGAGCGTCAGACGGGTGGCGCTGGCGTGCGCGGCGGCCCGGGCGAAAAGCAGATCGAGCTCGACAAGCGCATGATCAGCGATGCCATCAAGCGCACGAAAGAGCGGCTGACCAAGGTCAAGCGCCAACGGCAGACGCAGCGCAAGCAGCGTGACCGCCGAAATGCTTTCACCATTTCGCTGGTGGGTTACACCAACGCCGGTAAAAGCACCTTGTTCAATGCTTTGGTCAAGGCGCGTGCCTATGCGGCAGACCAGCTTTTTGCCACCTTGGACACGACCACGCGGCAGCTGTACCTGGGCGATGCGGCCCGTTCCGTCTCGCTGTCTGACACAGTGGGCTTTATCCGCGACCTGCCGCATGGATTGATCGATGCCTTCCAGGCTACCTTGCAAGAAGCGGGCGAAGCCGATTTGCTGCTGCATGTGGTCGACGGCGCCAATGAGCAGTGCCTTGAGCAGATCGAGCAAGTTCAGCAGGTGTTGACTGAAATCGGCGCCGACCATGTGCCGCAAATTCTGGTGTTCAACAAGCTCGATGCGGTGGACAAGGCGCGCTGGCCCTTGCAGATGGCAGATACTTTTGAGGTAACTGACCCGGCCACCGACAGCCCACGGCGCCTGGAGCGGGTTTTTGTGAGTGCTCGCACTGGCGAAGGACTGCCTTTGCTCCGCGAAATCCTGTCGCGCCATGCGCTTGAAATCAAGCTTGAGGATGCCGGGGAAGCCAGCGAAGCCGATGATGAGGATAGCCCTCTGACAGATGAGGCTGTTGGTTGATTAGGCACAATGGCACCGTGATTAAAAACAAGAGATTTCACTTCATGAATCTGAACCCAGTGCTCCAGACGGTGACAGCCTTCCCAGGTCGGCTGAAACAGCGCGCCCTTGGCATGTTCAACCTCAACGATCCACGCTGGGGCCGCGACGAAGACAAGTCGCCCCAGGCCGGCGATGAGCATCGTCCTGACGGCAACCGCGACGAGCCGCCAAGCGCCAGCCCCGGTAACTCGGGCAACTCCCCGCGTCGCCCACCGGCGCAGGGCCCGAACCAAGGCCCGCCCGATCTCGATGAGTTGTGGCGCGACTTCAACCGCAAGCTCGGTGGCCTGTTCGGCGGCAAGGGTGGAAACAAGGGCGGCAATCGGCCACGCGGTTTTGGCGGCGGCAATGGTGGTAACGGCGGTAGCGGCGGTGGATTTCAACCCGACATGAAGAGTGCCGGCATTGGTGTCGGCCTGATCGCCGCCGTGGCCGCTTTGATCTGGCTGGGCACGGGCTTTTTCATCGTTCAAGAGGGCCAGCAGGCCGTGATCACGCAATTCGGTCGTTACAAGGCGACCGTGGGCGCGGGTTTCAATTGGCGCCTGCCTTACCCGATCCAGCGCCATGAATTGGTGGTGGTCACGCAGATCCGCTCGGTGGATGTGGGACGTGACAACGTCATCAAGGCCACCGGTCTGCGCGAGTCGGCCATGCTGACGGAAGACGAGAACATCGTCGAGATCAAATTCGCCGTGCAGTACCGCCTGAGCGACGCACGCGCGTACCTTTTCGAGAGCAAAGACCCGGCAGGCGCTGTGGTGCAGGCCGCTGAAACCGCCGTGCGCGAGGTGGTCGGCAAGATGCGCATGGACTCAGCGCTGTCCGAAGAGCGGGACCAGATCGGCCCCCGTGTTCGCACGCTGATGCAAACCATTTTGGATCGCTACAACGTGGGCGTGGAAGTGGTGGGCATCAACCTCCAGCAAAGCGGTGTGCGACCTCCGGAGCAAGTTCAGGCGTCTTTCGATGACGTGCTCAAGGCCGGTCAGGAACGTGAACGGGCCAAGAACGAAGCCCAGGCTTATGCCAATGACGTGATACCGCGTGCGGTGGGTTCTGCCTCGCGTTTGAAAGAAGAGTCCGAGGCTTACAAAGCCAGGATCGTCGCGCAGGCTCAGGGTGATGCGCAGCGCTTTCGCTCCGTGTTGACGGAATATCAAAAGGCGCCGCAGGTCACGCGTGACCGCATGTACACCGATGCCATGCAGCAGGTCTACAGCAACGTGACCAAGGTGCTGGTGGATTCCCGTCAAGGTTCCAATCTTTTGTATCTGCCGCTGGACAAGATCATGCAGTTGAGCGGGCAGGGCAGTGGTGCGGACGGCGCATCCGCACCCGCCGCCTCGGGTGCGGCGCCTGGCGCAAGCTCCAACGGTGGCACCGCGCAATCCCCAGCATCTGCGGATTCGCGTACCCGCGACACCTCGCGCTCGCGCGACCGCGACACCCGCTAAGGAATCATCGTGAACAGAATCGGATTTATTGCCTCTACCGCCTTGGTGGCGCTCGCGCTGCTGAGTTCCATGTTGTTCGTCGTGGACCAGCGCCAGTTCGGCGTGGTGTATGCGCTGGGCCAGATCAAAGAAGTCATCACCGAGCCAGGCTTGAACTTCAAGCTGCCGCCACCGTTCCAGAATGTCTCGTACATCGACAAGCGTCTTCTGACGCTAGACAGCTCGGATGCCGAACCGATGCTGACCGCAGAAAAGCAGCGCGTGGTGATCGACTGGTATGTGCGCTGGCGCATCACCCAGCCGTCTGAATACATCCGCAATGTGGGCCTGGACGAGCGCGCAGGTGCCAACCAGCTCAACCGCGTGGTTCGCAACGCCTTCCAGGAAGAGATTAACAAGCGCACCGTCAAAGACCTTTTGTCCCTCAAGCGCGAAGCGCTGATGGCCGACGTCAAGACTGAAGTGCTGCAAGTGGTGCGTGGCGCCAAGCCATGGGGTGTTGATGTGGTGGACGTTCGCATCACCCGCGTGGATTATGTGGAAGCCATTACCGAGTCGGTTTACCGACGCATGGAAGCCGAGCGCAAGCGCGTGGCCAACGAGCTGCGTTCGACCGGCGCGGCCGAAGGGGAAAAGATTCGCGCTGACGCCGATCGTCAACGTGAAATCACGGTGGCCAACGCTTACCGCGACGCGCAAAAGATCAAAGGCGAGGGTGATGCCCAGGCCGCTGCGCTTTACAACGAGGCCTTTGGCCGTGATCCACAGTTTGCCCAGTTCTACCGGAGTCTGGATGCTTATCGCGCCACCTTCAACAAAAAGGGCGATGTGATGGTGCTCGATCCCTCTTCAGACTTCTTTAAAGCCATGCGCGGCTCGGGTGCTGGCAGCGCTGCACCGGCGCGCAAATAAGCTTCCGACCACGCGTTTAGCGCGGGGTCTTTCAAACGCCGGACAGCTTTTAGGGCTGTCCGGCGTTTTGTACGTCCAAGCGCCGGTAAAATGCGTGTTTTAGCTCTTCCAAATTTCGCATGCCCGCTTGGTCGTCATCATGGCAATTGCCGGATCAAATTGCCGATGTCCTGCCTTCCGAGGCGCGCCATACCGAAGAACTTCGCCGCCTGTTTTTGGACACCGCGCGCAGTTATGGCTATGAATTGGTCACGCCTCCTTTGCTGGAGCACCTAGAGTCCTTGCTGACGGGCACCGGCGAGGCGCTGGACCTGCAAACCTTCAAGCTGGTCGACCAGTTGTCCGGTCGAACCCTGGGCTTGCGGGCTGACACCACCCCCCAGGTCGCGCGCATTGATGCGCACCTGCTCAATCGTCAGGGCGTGGCCCGGCTTTGTTATTGCGGGCCGGTGCTGCATACGCGCGCCGAGCGTCCGCACGCCACGCGTGAGCCCCTGCAATTTGGCGCTGAGATTTATGGCCACGCCGGCCTTGAAGCCGACTTGGAAGCGCAGCTGCTGGCCATCGAAGGCTTGCGCGCTGCGGGCATTCAGGACTTGTCGGTGGACATGGCCGATGTGCGCATCGTCACCAGTCTGCTGAAGGGCGCAACGCTGAGCGCTGCAACCGTCAGTCAATTGCATGCGGCGCTTGCGGCAAAGGACGCCAGTGAACTCCACGATCTCTTATCCGCTACGCCGGGCATCGACAAGGGGTGCGCTCAAGGCCTGAAAGCCTTGCTCCAGTTGTACGGAGACGAGACCGTGCTGGCCGAGGCCGAGCAGGTTCTCAAGTCCGTGCCTGGTGCCCTGGCCGCCATCCAGGACATGCGCTGGTTAGCTGCGCACGTGAGCAAGTTCGGCGGCGATGTGAAGATTGGTTTTGACTTGGCTGATTTGCGCGGCCATGCCTATTACAGCGGCATCCGTTTTGCTGTGTATGGCCACGGTACTGAACTGGCGCGCGGCGGCCGCTACGACGAGGTCGGCGCCGTGTTCGGGCGCAACCGTCCGGCAGCCGGCTTCAGTCTGGACCTCAAAGAGTTGGTCAGCGTATTGCCAGCCCGGCCCTTGCGGGCCGCGGTGCGCGCCCCCTGGGGTGAAGACGCCGCGCTTCGCACGCGCATTGCCGCATTGCGCGCTGCCGGCGAGACTGTGGCCTGTGTCTTGCCCGGTCATGAGCATGAGCTCAATGAATTCGATTGCGACCGCGAACTGGCCCTGGTGGCCGGTGAGTGGCTTGTTCAGCCTTTGGGCAAGGCCTTGGTCTGAGGCCTTTGCCCTGCATTCCCTTTCTCTTTTAGCAAGAACTCAGAAAATGACAAACAAACAAGCCGCTGTGGCGGGACGTAACGTCGTGGTCGTCGGAACCCAATGGGGTGACGAGGGCAAAGGCAAATTGGTCGATTGGCTGACCGAGATGTCTCAAGGCGTGGTTCGCTTTCAGGGCGGCCACAACGCTGGCCACACGCTGGTCATCAACGGCGTGAAAACCGCCTTGCATCTGATCCCCAGCGGCATCATGCGCGCCGGGGTCAAGTGCTACATCGGCAACGGCGTCGTGCTCTCGGCGGCCAAGCTGTTTGAAGAAATTGAAGGCTTGGAAAAGGCCGGTGTTGAAGTGCGTTCACGCCTGCGCATCAGCGAGGCTTGCCCGCTGATTCTGCCGTTCCACGCGGCCTTGGACATTGCCCGCGAAGCTGCGAAAGAAAAAGCCGGCATTGCCAAAATCGGCACCACCGGCCGCGGCATCGGCCCTGCTTATGAAGACAAGATTGCCCGGCGCGCCTTGCGGGTGCAAGACTTGAAGTACCCCGAGCGCTTTGCGACCAAGCTGCGCGAGTTGCTGGACTTGCATAACTTTGTCTTGACCGGCTACCTGAATGCGCCAGCCATTGATTTCGATACAGTTTACGCCGAGGCGATGCGCCACGCCGAGCTGCTCAAGCCCATGATGGCCGACGTCTCGCGCGAGCTAAATGATGCGAACAAGGCCGGTGCCAACCTGCTGTTTGAAGGCGCGCAGGGCACGCTGCTCGACGTTGACCACGGTACCTATCCCTTCGTGACATCAAGCAACTGCGTGGCAGGCAATGCTGCGGCAGGTGCGGGCGTTGGCCCCGGCATGCTGCATTACATCCTGGGCATCACCAAGGCTTACTGCACCCGCGTGGGCGGCGGTCCTTTCCCAACCGAGCTGGACTGGGAAAAGCCGGGCACCGTGGGTTACCACTTGAGCACCGTGGGCGCTGAAAAAGGCGTGACCACCGGCCGTAGCCGCCGCTGCGGCTGGTTTGACGCCGCCTTGCTCAAGCGCTCGGCCCAGGTCAATGGTTTGTCGGGCCTGTGCATCACCAAGCTCGATGTGCTGGACGGCATCGAGACGCTGCAGCTGTGCACCGGCTACATGCTTGATGGCGTGCTGACCGACATCTTGCCCATGGGCGCAGAAGAAATCGCCCGCTGCGAACCGATTTATGAAAATCTGCCAGGCTGGACGCAAAGCACGGTGGGCGTGACCGACTACGCAGCTTTGCCTGCCGCTGCGCAGCGCTACTTGCAGCGTATTGAAGAAGTCACGGGTGTGCCGATTCACATGGTGTCCACCAGCCCTGACCGTGACCACACCATCTTGCTGAAGAATCCGTACGCCGCTTGAGCGGGTGTCTCTTCTACTCTTTAAAACCTGACCCAGACCTCTGACCTGAAAGCACGCCATGTTGACTGAAGACGGTAAACACCTGTACGTGAGCTACGACGAGTACCACAACCTCATCGAAAAATTGGCGATCAAGATTCACCAGTCAGGCTGGGAGTTCGACACCATCTTGTGCCTGGCCCGAGGCGGCATGCGCCCCGGTGACATTCTGTCGCGCATCTTTGACAAACCGCTTGCCATCATGTCCACCAGCTCTTACCGCGCTGATTCGGGCACAGTGCAAGGCAACCTGGACATCGCCCGCTTCATCACCACACCCAAAGGCGAGATCGCCGGCCGCGTGCTGCTGGTTGATGACTTGGCCGACACCGGTCACACGCTGAACGCCGTGATCCACCAGCTCAAAAACAACTACAAGCCCATCACCGAACTCCGCAGCGCGGTGATCTGGACCAAAGGTGTGTCTACCTTTCAACCGGATTATTCGGTTGACTTCTTGGCGACCAACCCCTGGATTCATCAGCCCTTTGAAGGCTATGACGCGCTGCGTCCCGCACAGTTGATGGAGAAGTGGAAGGTCTGAGTCTGTAACATGGGCGCATGAGCGATCTTTCTACCCAACTGATTCACCATCCCTACGAGGCTCCGGCCGGTTTCAAGGGCGTCAACACGCCGGTCTACCGGGCCTCGACCATCGTCTTTCCGACAGTCGCCGCGCTGCGCACGCGCGACTGGAAGCACAAGACAGGCTACACCTACGGCCTGCACGGCACGCCCACCACCTTCACGCTCGAAGAGCGCATTGCCACGCTTGAAGGCGGTCGCTTTTGCACGCTGGTGCCTAGCGGCCTGGCGGCAGTGGCGCTGGTCAACATGGCTTTTCTCAAGGCCGGCGACGAAGTGCTGCTGCCCGACAACGCCTACGGCCCCAACAAGACGCTCGCGCAAAACGAGTTGAAGGCCTGGGGCATCAGCCATCGGGTGTACGACCCCATGAACCCGGCCGACCTGGCCGCCAAGCTGACGGGCAAGACGCGCTTGGTCTGGCTGGAAGTGCCTGGCTCCATCAGCCTGGAGTTCGCCGACATTCCGGCTTTGGTCGGCGTGATCCGCGCGCATGGCGACAAGCATCCGCAAGGCATCGTCAGCGCGCTGGACAACACCTGGGGTGCGGGCATCGCCTTTAACGCGTTTGATTTGGGTGTGGACGTGTCCATGCAGGCCCTGACCAAGTACCCCAGCGGGGGCGGTGATGTGCTGATGGGCTCGGTCGTCACGCGTGACGATGACTTGCATCAGCTGATCCATTTTTGCCACATGCGCCTGGGCTTTGGCATTGCCGGGAATGACGCCGAGATGGTGCTGCGCAGCTTGCCCAGCATTGCGATGCGCTACCAGGCGCAAGACCAGGCGACGCGCGCGCTGGCGCAATGGATGCAGGCGCAGCCGGCTGTGGCCGAAGTGCGCCATCCGGCCTTGCCCGGCTCGCCCGGTCATGCGGCTTGGGCGCGCGACTGCACCGCGGCAGCGTGCTTGTTCAGCGCTATCTTCAAACCCGAGTATTCGAGCGCGCAGATCGATGCCTTTTGCGACAGCCTGAAATGCTTCAAGCTCGGCTACAGCTGGGCCGGCCCGCTGAGCTTGTGTGTGCCCTACGACATGCCCAGCATTCGCGTGAACGCGTGGCCCCACAAAGGCGTGCTCGTGCGTTTTTCAGTGGGCTTTGAGTCTGTGGCTGACTTGCAGGCCGACATCGCACAAGGGCTTGAAAAACTTCAAGGCCGATGAAGTACAGTCAGAGCAACTCCATATTGAAAGCAGCCAGTGGCAACACCCAATTACTCGTACGAAAAGCGCCAGAAAGAGCTTGCTAAAAAGCGCAAGAAAGAAGACAAGCTCAAGCGCAAGGCCGAGGGCAAGCCAGACGAGCCTGAAGACGGTTCCGAAGCGGCAGAGGGCGCGCCAGCCGAGCCGGGCCAAAGCGACCTGCCTGCGGCCTGATCTGCACCGAACGCATCTTTAAAGACTGCACGCCCTGCAAGGGGCCTGCAGTTTTTTTACGTTCAGGCTTAGCGCAAGCACACGCAAGTACACGCAAGTACACGCAAGGCCCCAAGGACTGCCTTTAAGCGAGCGACAGACTGCGCGCCAGGGCCTGCATGGCGTCCATGCTGTGGTCGGCCGGTTGCAAGCGCCTGGCCGTGGGGTAATGCGTGAAGTTGCGCTGCATCGACTGCAAATACACCGGGTCGTAATGCAGCACCAGCAACTCCTGCACCACGCTGGCTATGTCGCCGGCTTGCACGCGGGCCTGCCAGTCCCGCACCACAGCCGCGCCGCGCGCTTCGGTCAAGGCCTCCAGTCGCTCGCAAAAGTAGGCTGAGTCTTTCACGAAGAAATCGTAGTCCTGCATCAAAAGCTTGACGCGCTCAGCCTCTTCCAAGACCAGATGCATGCACGGGCTCTGGCGCATCGCTGCAATCAGGCTTTCGGGCACGGTCACGTTGCCGACTTTTTTGCTCTCGCTTTCGATGTACACCACGCGATCCGCTGAGAAAGTCTGCAGGGCCGCCCAGATGCGTGTGTCAAAGGCTTTTTGGGTGGGCTGCGTCTGGCCGGGCACCAGCCCCAGCACGGAACTGCGGTGATTGGCCAGCGCCTCAAGATCCAGAACTTGCGCGCCTTGCTCGGCCAGCGCCTGCAAAAAGCGTGTCTTGCCTGAGCCAGTGGTGCCGCACACCACTTCAAACTTCAGCCGCGCCACTTGGGCTGGCAAGTCGGCCACCAGCGCCGCCCGAAAGGCTTTGTAGCCGCCTTCAATCAAGGTCACCTTGAAGCCGATCTGGTCAAGGATCAAGGCCAGCGAGCCGCTGCGCTTGCCTCCGCGCCAGCAATACACCAGCGGCTGCCAGTCACGGGGCTTGTCCAGCACTTCGCGCTCGATATGCGCGGCCACGTTGCGCGCCACCATCGCGGCGCCTTGCTTCTTGGCCTCGAAAGCGTTGACCTGCTTGTACTGCGTGCCGACCTGCTGGCGCTCCGCGTCATTCAGGCTGGGCCAATTGACGGCACCGGGCAAGTGGTCCTCGGCATATTCCCCTTCGCTGCGCGCATCAATCACGGCAGAAAAAGAAGCCAGGCGGCCCAGGGCCTGGTCGGCGGTTATCAGTTGCACGGTCACTTCAACAATTTCCTGAGTTCGGGCCACACATTGGCCAGCATGATCGGGTGAGCCGATTCGTTGGGGTGAATTCGGTCGCTCTGAAAGAGCTGAGCCGTATTGTCAACGTCTGCCACGCCCTTGAGGAAAAAAGGCACCAGCGCCGCCTTGGTGGCGCGTGCCACCTTGGGGAAGAGGGCGGCAAAGGTGTCGCTGTAGGCGCGGCCGTAATTGGGCGGCACCTGCATGCCGACCAGCAGCACGCGCGCGCCGGCGGCTTGTGCGGCTTCGGTCATGGCGCGCAGGTTTTGCTCGGTCATCTCCAGCGGCAGGCCGCGCAAGGCGTCATTGCCGCCGAGCTCGATCACCACCACCGAGGGCTGGTGCTGGCGCAGCAGGGCAGGCAGTCGGGAGCGTCCGCCCGACGTGGTGTCGCCACTGATGCTGGCGTTGATCACTTGCAGGCTTGGCTTGTCCGTGGCCAGCCGCTGTTGCAGCAAGGCCACCCAGCCCTTGCCCCGCAGCAGGCCGTATTCAGCGCTGAGCGAATCGCCGACGATGAGCAACTTTTCACTCTTTAAGGCCGCTGGTGCGCCCGCTTTGCTGCCCTGTGCTTGCGCCTGGGCCGCAGATGTCCAGAAAGCAAAGACCAACATCAACAAGAAGGCAACCCAGCTTTTGGCCAAGCATTCGCGCGCTGCCTGAGCAGACCGCTTTAAGCCCGCCGTGCACCAAGGCCTTGCCGAGGCGGCACTGTCGCGCTGGTCTGGCTTGTTAAAGTCTGAGTCTTCAAAGCTGCTGTTCAAGAAAAAGGCTGTCATGTCTGAAGCGAGTCCTGTTGCCATCATCTCTGTCGAGCATGTGTTCAAGTCCGTGTCGGATTCGACCGGTACGCTGACCATTTTGCGCGATATCGATTTCTCCCTGGCCGCTCGGGAAACCGCCGCCGTCGTGGGCGCTTCAGGCTCGGGCAAGAGCACGCTCTTGTCCATCATTGCCGGGCTGGACACGCCCAGCCAGGGCACGGTGCGGCTGGCCGGGCAAGACATCTTCGCCATCAGTGAGGACGACCGTGCTGCCTTGCGTGCACAGAAAGTCGGCTTTGTGTTCCAGAGCTTCCAGCTCATGGCCAACCTCACCGCGCTTGAAAACGTGATGCTGCCGCTGGAGTTGCAAGGCGTGCGCGGCGCTCGCGCTCAAGCAGCCGACATGCTGGCCCGTGTAGGCCTGGGTCAGCGCCTGAGCCATTACCCCAAGGTGCTCTCTGGCGGCGAGCAGCAGCGCGTGGCCTTGGCACGGGCCTTCGTGGTCAAGCCCGCAGTGCTGTTGGCCGACGAGCCCACCGGCAGCCTGGACTTCGCCACGGGCGAGACGGTGATGCAGCTGATGTTCGACCTGAACAAGGAACTGGGCACCACGCTAGTCCTGGTCACGCATGACCCGGCGATTGCTGCAAGGTGTGAGCGTCGCATCACGATCGAAGCAGGGCAGGTCGCAGCCTGCGTTTGATAGCCAATCTGGGACCGCAGCTTGGCAGAGCGGTAGGCGCTGGGCGTCCCCAAACCCAGAGCAGCTTGGCGTGCCGTCAGGCACTGCAAAGCGAAGTAAAGGAGGAGGCGGCCCCAGCCGCCGGGGGACATGAGCGGCGCAGTGCCTGACGGCACGCCAAGCTGCGGCCCCGCCAAGTTAGCAAAGCGTCCCCGCCGCGCAGCCCAGAAGATTGCCCAGCGATAATTGAGCGATGTCCTCTTCCCCCAAAGTCCTCTTCGGCTTTCACGCCGTGGGCGTGCGCCTCAAGACAGCACCGCAATCCGTTCTCGAAGTTTTTTTT
>CAZNQE010000080.1:0-12559 GCA_964575005.1 uncultured Polaromonas sp.
TGGGCTCCAGCTTGGCGTTGAGCAACACTGCTGCGTTGCCGTCGAATTTGACGAGGGAGCCGTCACCGCGGCGGATGCCTTTGGCGGTGCGAACGACCACTGCACTGTAAACCTCGCCTTTTTTGACGCGGCCACGTGGAGCGGCTTCTTTGATGCTCACCTTGATGACGTCACCAACGCTGGCGTACCGGCGCTTGGAGCCGCCCAGCACCTTGATGCACATCACGGACTTGGCACCCGTGTTGTCAGCAACATCGAGTTTGGATTGCGTTTGGATCATTTAAATTTTTCCCAACTTGCACCGGATAAGAACCCCCTGAAGACTTTGCGTCATTCAGTAAGGCTGCACACCAGTCAGTCTTGGGCCCGTCGTCCACAGCGCAAACCACTTGCACTGCATCCTTTGGGCAGAAGTTCTCCGCCTTTCAAAGCGAAGCCCACGATTATGACCAAGTAAATGCCTTGCGTCAACAGGGCCGGCAAAAAAGTCACCTGACGGCGCTTAAAAGGGCTTGAGACGCCTGAAATCGGCCCGCTCCGGCGTTCCCGGCAGCTAAAGCGTCCGCTCCGAAGGGCTTGGTGAGTTGCAAAACTGCAACAAATCGAGCCGCGCACCTCTTCACGCGAAGTCAAGCGGCGAGCGCGGCCTTTGCCTTGCCGGGTCTGCAGCGGAGTTCTTTCACAATTGAAGGCATGACCTACCTTCTCGCACTTGATCAGGGCACCTCCAGCTCGCGCAGCATCGTTTTTGACTCGGCTGGCCGTAGCGTCGCCATGGCGCAACGTGAATTGCCACAAATTTACCCGCGCCCAGGCTGGGTTGAGCATGACCCCCTGGTAATCTGGGAGACCCAGCTGGCCACAGCGCGGGAGGCACTGGCCAAGGCCCAGCTCAAAGCCAGCGATATTCGTGCGCTGGGCATCACCAACCAGCGCGAAACAACGGTGGTCTGGAATCGCAAAACCGGCCAGCCGATTCATCACGCCATCGTCTGGCAAGACAGGCGGGCCGAATCAACCTGCGCCACCTTGCGCGAGCAGGGCAAGGCCAGCTTGATCCAACAAAAAACCGGACTGCTGGTGGACGCGTATTTTTCGGGCACCAAACTCAAATGGCTGCTCGACAACGTGCCCGGTGTACGCGCCGTCGCCGAGCGCGGAGAGCTGGCTTTTGGCACGATTGACACTTGGCTGATGTGGCAGCTCACAGGCGGCGCACTGCACGCAACGGATGTCAGCAACGCCTCGCGCACCATGTTGTTCAACGTCCATGCCAATGCTTGGGACGCCGAACTCCTGGCCTTGCTGGACATTCCAGAAAGCCTGATGCCCGCCGTGCTGCCTTCCAGCGCGCATTACGGCAACACCCTGCCCGAGCTTCTGGGCAGCCCGATCACGATAGGCGGCGTGGCGGGCGACCAGCAGAGCGCACTTTTTGGGCAGGCCTGTTTCAAGGCTGGCATGGCCAAAAACACTTACGGCACCGGCTGCTTCATGCTGATGCACACCGGGGAACAATTTCAAACCAGTCACAACGGCCTGTTGACCACCAGCGCCGCGCAGACCAGCGCGCGGCCTGAGTTTGCCGTCGAAGGCAGCGTGTTCGTGGGCGGCGCCGTCGTGCAATGGCTGCGAGATGGACTGCATGCCATCAAGGGCAGCAGCGAAGTCGAAGCCCTGGCGCACAGCGTGCCTGACTCGGGCGGCGTGATGATGGTGCCAGCCTTCACGGGGCTGGGCGCGCCTTACTGGCAACCCGATGCGCGAGGGACGATCACCGGCCTGACGCGCGGCACGACGGTGGCGCACATCGCGCGGGCGGCACTGGAAAGCATCGCCTACCAAAGTGCCGCACTGCTCTTGGCGATGAGCCGCGACGCAGTCGAGGCGGGTGCGGCGCCGGTGGCAGAGTTGCGGGTGGACGGCGGCGCCTGCGTGAACGACTTGCTGATGCAGTTTCAGGCGGACTTACTGGGCATCCCCGTGGTGCGCCCCGCCGTGACCGAGACCACAGCGCTGGGGGCGGCTTACCTCGCGGGCCTGAGCACTGGCGTTTATGCCAGCACCGACGAGTTGTCGCAACTCTGGCGTGCCGAGCGCCGCTTTGTGCCCACGCTGGACCCGGCACGCGCCGCCGAGCGCATGGCCGAGTGGGAGCATGCGGTGCGACAGACGGTGCTCAAGTGACGCTTGAAGTGACACCTCACATCACACCCCAACACGCCGCATAAACTTCGGCCCTTCACCTTTTCGCCTCCCTTTTTACTGCACAGGACCCTCATGGCCGCCAGCATTCACGACCTTCACATCGCATTCATCGGTGGCGGCAACATGGCCAGCGCCATCTTGAGCGGCCTGCTCAAAGAGGGCCTGCCCGTGCAGCAGGTGCAGGTGGTCGAGCCTTTCGCCGAGCAAGCGGCCAAGCTGCGTAAGGACTTCGGCGTGAGTGTGCTGCCAGAGGCCGGGCCGAGCTTGGCCAGTGCCCAACTCGTCGTTTGGGCCGTCAAGCCCCAGATGTTCAGCCAAGCGGCCGAGCAAGCCGGCGCCCACACCGCCCAGGCCCTGCACCTGAGCGTAGCCGCCGGCATCCGATCCGACAGCATTGCCCAGTGGCTGGGCAGTGAACGCGTAGTGCGCGCTATGCCCAACACGCCTGCGCTGATCGGCCAAGGCATCACCGGTTTGTATGCGCGCCCAGCCGTTACCGCCGAAGACCGCGCCAGCGTCGAGGTGGTGGTGCAGAGCACCGGCCAGCAACTGTGGCTGGAGCGCGAAGAACAACTCGACGCCGTCACGGCGCTCTCAGGCTCGGGCCCGGCTTATGTTTTTTATTTCATCGAGGCCATGACCGAAGCGGGCCAGGCTATGGGCTTGACGGAAGCGCAGTCACGGCAACTGGCGATCGCCACTTTTAGCGGTGCCTCTGCATTGGCCGCGGCGTCCGACGAGCCGCCGCAGACGCTGCGCGAGCGCGTCACGTCCAAGGGCGGCACCACCTATGCGGCGCTGACTGCGATGCAAGCCAGCGGCGTCAAGCCGCAGTTCATTGCGGCCATGCAGGCAGCGCGCCAGCGTGCAGCCGAACTCGGTGATGAATTTGGCGCAGCGACTAAAAGCTAAATACCGAAAGCGGACAGGGCCACGCCCGCGAAGACAGTAAACCCCAGCCAGTGGTTCAAGCGAAAGGTCTTGAAGCAAGCCTCGCGTTCTCGCCCCCGAATCAGCCAGCCGTGCCAAACCGCTTGCGCTGCGGCCAAGCCCAGCGCAGCCATCCACACCATCTGGCCTGATCGGCCCGCCAGCGCCCACGCCCAGATCAGCAAATACAGCGCATAGCTCAGCATCACCGCCGCTACGTCAAAGCGGCCAAGGGTGATGGCCGAAGTCTTCATGCCTATCTTCAGATCGTCGTCGCGGTCCACCATCGCGTACTCGGTGTCGTAAGCGATGACCCAGAACAGATTGCCCAGCAGCAGCACCCAGGCCAGCAATGGCACCTGGCCCTGCACCGCCGCAAACGCCATGGGAATGCCAAAGCTGAAAGCCACGCCCAGCACGGCCTGCGGCATGGACAAAAACCGCTTGGCATAGGGGTAGACCAAGGTCACGCCCAAGGCTGCAAAAGACCAGGCCACAGTCGCTTGGTTGGTCGTGAGCACCAAGGCAAAAGCTGCCAGCGCCAATGTCGCGCCCAAGGCCAGCGCCTCCTTGACGGACACCTGCCCGCTGGTCACCGGCCGCAGCGCCGTGCGCTTGACGTGCTTGTCGAATTTGCGGTCAGCCACGTCATTGATGCAGCAGCCGGCGCTGCGCATGAGGATGGTGCCCAGCGTGAACACACTGAGCAAATGCCAGCCCGGAAAGCCGCCCGCCGCGATCCACAGCGCGGCCAGGGTGGGCCACAGCAACAGCAACCAGCCGGCCGGGCGGTTCCAGCGGATCAATTGAAGGTACAAGGCCAGCCGGTCTGGCTGGCCCTTGGGGGATGGGGCGGTCTGGGTAGTGGTCACGGTGTCTGACGGCTCAAAAAGCGTCCGATTTCACTGAGTCTAATTCTCCAGCAAAGAGCGCAGCATCCACGCCGTCTGTTCGTGCGTGGCCATGCGTTGCGTCAGGAGGTCGGCGGTGGCTTCGTCCGCGCCTTTTTCAGCCAGCGGGAATAGCTCACGCGCCGTGCGGGTCACAGCCTCATGGCCTTGCACCAGGATGCGCACCATCTCCATCGCATTCGGCGGATCGCGCGGCACGTCGGGCACTGACGTGAGCTCTGTGAACTGCGCATAACTGCCGGGCGCCGCATGCCCCAGGGAGCGGATGCGCTCGGCCACCGGGTCCACCGCGTCCCACAACTCGGTGTATTGGGTCATGAACATCTGGTGCAGCGTGCTGAACATCGGACCGGTCACGTTCCAGTGAAAGTTGTGCGTGGTCAGGTACAGCGTGTAGGTGTCGGCCAGCAGGCGGCTCAGACCTTGCGCAATCGCGGCGCGGTCTTCCTCACTGATGCCGTTGTTGATGCGCGGCGCAGGTCGCTGACCGGCGGCCGGGGATGGATTCAAGGATGGGTTGAGCGCTGCCGTGTTGACCATGACGTAGTCCTTTGCAAAGCGACCACTTTAAGAGCCGACCGCGCCAAGCGGCAAGCTGTGCAGCGCAATCTCCCGGCCCCTCCTGGCCCTCCTGGACTACAGACGCGCTTTCAGGACAGCCGCTTGACGCCGGGCAACTCACATGCATAGACCGCATTACGCAGCGCGGCAATCGCCTCGTAGCGCGTGAAGCTGCGGCGCCAGGCCAGCACCACGCGGCGCGTCGGCACATGGCCTTCAAAGGGCAGGTAGCGAATATAGGACGGCTCGTCTGCATCAGCGTCGTGCGGAGCCACCGGACTGGGCGCTTCCAGCGCGCCGCGCGGCACGCTCAGCCGCGGCACCAGCGTCACGCCCATGCCGGCGGCCACCATGTGCTTGATGGTCTCCAGCGACGAGCCTTCAAAGCTCTTGCGAATGCCTTCCGTGCTGCTCGAAAACCGTGCGAACTCGGGGCAGACCTCCAGCACGTGGTCGCGAAAGCAGTGGCCATTGCCCAGCAGCAGCATGGTCTCGGCCTTTAGCTCTTCAGCCGTGATGTGGCTGCGCTGCGCCAGCGCATGCGTGCTGGGCACGGCCGCGACAAAGGGCTCGTCATACAGCGGCGCAATCGCCAGATTGGTATCGGGGAAAGGCTCAGCCAGGATGGCGCAATCAATCTCGCCGGTGCGCAATTCCTCCAGCAGCTTGACGGTGAAGTTCTCTTGCAGCATCAGCGGCATCTGGGGACTGTGCTTGATGGTCTGACGCACCAAGTCCGGCAGCAAATAAGGGCCGATGGTGTAGATGATGCCCAGGCGCAGCGCGCCAGCCAGCGGGTCTTTGCCGCGCTTGGCAATCTCGCGAATGCTGTCGGCTTGCTCGAGCACGCTTTGCGCTTGCCGGATGATTTCTTCACCCAGCGGCGTGACCGTGATCTCGTTGGCGTTGCGCTCAAAAAGCTTGACCTGCAGCTCTTCCTCGAGCTTTTTGATGGCCACGCTGAGCGTGGGCTGCGACACATGGCAGGCGTCCGCGCCCTTGCCAAAATGCTTTTCGCGGGCCACGGCCACGATGTATTTGAGTTCGGTGAGCGTCATGGGCTTATTGTCAGGCTTTCAGGAAGTCGGCCTTGCCGCCCAGCCAGCGGGCGATGTGCCGGCGCGCCAAGCCGGCGTGCGCGTCCAGCATCTGCGGCGCCAAGCCACGCGCCCATTCCAGCAATTCAGTGTCGGTGGCGAGGTCTGCAAAGCGCAGCAGCGGCGCGCCGGACTGGCGGGCGCCCAGGAACTCACCCGGTCCGCGAATGTCGAGGTCGCGCCGGGCAATCTCAAAGCCGTCCTGCGTCTCGGCCATGGCTTTGAGCCGCGCCCGTGCTGTCTCGCCCAGGCGCGGGCCGTCGCCAGTGGAATACAGCAACACGCACGCCGAGGCCGCTGCACCGCGCCCCACGCGGCCGCGCAACTGGTGCAACTGCGACAAGCCGAATCGCTCGGCATGCTCGATCACCATGAGCGAAGCGTTCGGTACGTCCACGCCTACCTCAATCACCGTGGTGCTGACCAGCACGCCGATCTCGCCGGCTGTAAAGCGCGCCATCACAGCCTTTTTGTCTGCCACGGGCATGCGCGAATGCAGCAGCCCAACAGTCGTGCCGTCCAGCGCTGCGCTCAGCGCCTCATGCGTTTCGGTCGCGTTGGTCAGGTCAATGGCTTCGCTTTCTTCAATCAGCGGGCAGACCCAGTACACCTGCCGGCCTTCGGCCAGTTGCCCGCGAATGCGCTCGATCACTTCGTCTCGCCGGCTGTCGCTCACCACCTTGGTGACGATGGGCGTGCGCCCCGGCGGCAGCTCGTCGATAGTGGACACATCCAGATCCGCGTAATAGCTCATGGCGAGCGTGCGCGGAATCGGCGTGGCGGTCATCATCAACAGGTGTGGCTCTTGGCCGCCTTCGGTCATCTTGCTGCGCAGCGCCAGGCGCTGGGCCACGCCAAAACGGTGCTGCTCGTCAATGATGGCCAGCGCCAGGTTGTGGAACTTGACCTTGTCTTGAATGACCGCGTGCGTGCCCACCACCAGCCCCGCCGCGCCGCTTTCGATCAAGGCCAGCGCCTCGCGCCGCTCCTTGGTTTTTTGGCTGCCCGTCAGCCACGCGGTGGTGATGCCCAGCGGCTCCAGCCAGCTGATGAGTTTTTTGAAATGCTGCTCGGCCAAGATTTCGGTCGGCGCCATCAGCGCGCATTGCCAGCCGGCGTCCATGCAGCGCGCCGCCGCCAACGCGGCCACCACTGTTTTTCCCGAGCCCACATCGCCTTGCAGCAGGCGGTGCATGGGCAGCGTCTTTTTCAGGTCGGCATCAATCTCAAAACCGACACGCTGCTGAGCGGCCGTGAGCCGGAAGGGCAGGCGTTCAAGCAACTGCTCATGCAGGGTGCACTGCGGGCCATGCGCCGGCGCGCGCAATGAAGGCGCCCGCATGGCCGCTCGCAAGCGGCGTGCTTCCAACTGCGACAGCTGCTGCGCTAACAACTCTTCTGCTTTAAGGCGCTGCCAGGCCGGATGGCTGCGGTCTTCCAACGCGGCCAACGATGCCTCGGGCGTGGGGTGATGCAAATACTGCAAAGCCTGACGCAACGTAAAGGGCTCTTTGGCGCCGGGCAGGCTGGCCAGCGCTGCTGGCGGCACGGTCTCCGCCAAGTCGGCACGCTGGACACCGCTGAGCACGGCCTTGCGCAAATACGCTTGCGGCAGGCCGGCCACCGTGGGGTACACGGGCGTCAGCGCACCGGGCAATTCACCACCCGCCAACTTGAAGCTGGGATGCACCATCTCACGGCCTGAAAAGCCGCTGCGCAACTCGCCGCGCACACGCACGCGCGCGCCCACGCTGAGCGTTTTTTGATGCGCCGGGTAAAAGTTAATGAAGCGCAGCACGCAGCAGCCTGAAGCGCCCATGCGGTCTTCCGCACCTGAGCCGTCATCGATCTTCACGCGCAGCTGGCGGCGGGGTTTGAAGCTCACTTCCACATGCGTGACCTCGGCTTCGACCTGCACCACCTCGCCGTCTACCGCGTCGGCCAGGCGCGTGATGCGGGTTTCGTCTTCGTAACGCAGCGGCAAGTGCAAGGCCAGGTCAATGTCGCGCGCCAGGCCCAGCTTTTCGAGCAGCTTTTGCGCCTGGGACTTGGCTGCTGGTGCAGCGCGCGCCCCCCCGGTTGGCGTCGCGGGCGCAGCCTTGGGCTGCCGGGCTTTGCGGGCCGGCTTGGGCGAGGCGTCGGGCGTGGGCGCCACGGGATCAGAGGACATGCGTCAGATTGTGCATGGCAAAATTGCAGCCTTTCTTAACTTGGAACGGGCCCGTCCGGCCCTCAAGCGCATGTCTCTTGTTCCCCTCGCTTCGACAGAAGCCCGAAGCTTCGCCCTGCAAGACTTCGACTTCGAACTCCCTGACGCACTGATTGCCCAACATCCTGCTGCCGAGCGCAGCGCCTCACGCCTGCTGGACGGCCGAAGCAGCGCACCCATCGATCGGCGATTTGTCGAACTGCCTGAGCTGCTGCAAGCCGGCGATTTGCTGGTCTTCAATGACACGCAGGTGGTCAAGGCCAGGCTTTACGGCCAAAAGGCCAGCGGCGGCCGGCTTGAGCTTTTGATCGAACGCGTGTTGAGTGGCGACGGGCGTACCGTGGCCGCACACATGAAGGTCAGCAAAAAGCCGCTGCCCGGTGCGGTGCTGCAAATGGACGGCGGCTTTACGGCCACGCTGCTGGGCCGCTGGCCCAACGTGGATGGCCCGCTCTATCAGTTCGAGCTGAGCGACGACGCCTATGCGCTGATGGCAGCGCACGGCCACGTGCCGCTGCCGCCCTACATCACGCACGAAGATTCGGCCGACGACGAGCGGCGCTACCAAACGGTGTTTGCCAAGAACCCGGGCGCGGTGGCTGCGCCGACCGCGGCGCTGCACTTTGACGAAACGGTGCTGGCTAGGCTTGAAGCGCGTGGCATTGCGCGCGCCAGCGTCACGCTGCACGTGGGCGCGGGCACCTTTCAGCCTGTCAAGGCCGAGAACATCAGCGACCACGTGATGCACTTCGAGCGCTTTGAAGTACCAGCCGCCACGCTGGATGCGATTGCCACTTGCAAAGCGCGCGGTGGCCGCGTGGTGGCGGTGGGCACCACGACCGTGCGTGCGCTGGAATCACATGCCAAGTTTGGTGACACATGCCGCGACACCAACATCTTCATCACGCCAGGCTTTGACTTCAAGGTGGTGGACCTGCTGCTCACCAACTTCCATTTGCCCAAGAGCACGCTGATGATGCTGGTGAGTGCGCTGTCGGGCCACGCCCACATCATGGCGCTGTACCGCCATGCGGTGGCTGAGCGCTACCGCTTTTTCAGCTACGGCGACTGCATGTTGCTGGCGCGCACCACTTCAAAAAACAACAACACATTCGCCTGAAAGATTCGCCATGCTGAACTTTGAAGTCCTGAAAACCGACCCCGCTCAGCCATCAGAAGGCCAAGGCGACGGCGCCTACCTAGGCTCCTTCGCGCGACGCGGCCAGCTCACGCTCAACCACGGCGTGGTGCAAACGCCGATCTTCATGCCTGTGGGTACTTACGGCACGGTCAAGGGCGTCACGCCGCAGTCGCTGCACACCATGGGCGCGCAGATCATTTTGGGCAACACCTTTCACTTGTGGATGCGTCCGGGCCTGGACGTGGTCAAGCAGTTTGGCGGCTTGCATCGCTTTGAAAGCTGGAACAAACCCATCCTCACGGACAGCGGCGGCTTTCAGGTCTGGTCGCTGGGCGAGATGCGCAAGATCTCCGAAGAAGGCGTGAAGTTCGCGTCGCCCGTCAACGGCGACAAGTTGTTTTTGACGCCTGAGATTTCGATGCAGATCCAGACGATTTTGAACAGCGACATCGTGATGCAGTTCGACGAATGCACGCCTTACGACACCAAAGGCCACATCACGACCGAAGCCGAAGCCCGCACGTCGATGGAGCTGAGCTTGCGCTGGGCGGGCCGCTGCGTCAGCGAGTTCAAGCGGCTCGAAAACCCGAACGCGCTGTTTGGCATCGTGCAGGGCGGCATGTTCGAAAACCTGCGCCAGGAATCGCTGGACCAGCTGGTGGAACTGGACTTGCCGGGCTACGCCATTGGCGGCGTGAGCGTGGGCGAGCCCAAGGAAGAAATGCAGCGCATCATGGCGCACACCCCGCACCGTCTGCCAGCCAACAAGCCGCGCTATTTGATGGGCGTGGGCACACCTGAAGACCTGGTCGAAGGCGTTGGGGCGGGCGTGGACATGTTTGACTGCGTGATGCCGACCCGCAACGCGCGCAACGGCCACATGTTCACGCGCTTTGGCGATTTGAAGATCAGGAACGCGCGCTACAAGTCAGACGAGCAGCCGGTGGACGCGACCTGCACGTGCTACACCTGCCAGAATTTTTCACGTGCGTACATGCACCACCTGGACCGCTGCGGCGAGATGCTGGGCCCGATGCTGAGCAGCATTCACAACCTGCATTACTACCTGAACCTGATGCAGGAAGTGCGTGACAGCTTGGACGCAGGCAACTTTGGCGACTTCGTGTTGCAGTTCAAGTTGGACCGGCAGCGCGGAATATAAAACCACAGACCCAGGCACCGAGGTGTCCCCGGCCCAAAGGGTCGAGGGGGCAGCGGGCCGGTGGCCGATTTGTGGTACCCACCATGAGGACAGCGGCCCGCTGCCCCCTCGACCCTCCCCGAATCCGACCCCGAACCCGAACCCGAACTGCGCCTGCTGACTCCGCAGGGCCGAAGCCGAAGAGAGCGGGCGCCCGGCGTCCTCATGGCGGGTACCGCAAATCGGTCGCCGGGCGCCCGCTCTCTTCGGCTTCTTCGCTGGTGGTCTTGGGCTGCTTTTGCTAGTGGCGCTGCCGACTTTGGCGATGGCGTCGGTGCTACCTAGGCTGCGGTCGGCTTCGGCTCGGTGGCCGCCACATCCCGGCTGATTTCTTTGCGGAACCGATTGAGTTCTTGCACCGTCTTGAAACTCTGGTCCATCAACAGACTCATGTTGTGCAAGATGCGGTCAATCACCTTGGTTTCCCACATCGCATCGAACTTGATCTGCGTATCCAGCCAATGCTCCAACCACTCCGGGTTGGGCAAGCGCGACTGAATCGTGTCGCGCGGAAACAGCGCCTTGTTCACATGCAAATTGGTCGGATGCAGCGCCTGCGCCGTGCGGCGAGCGCTGGCCATCAACACGCCCACTTTGCTGAAAGCCGCCTTGGCCTCATTGCCAAACTTCTGGATCGCCCGCTTCATATAACGCAGGTACGCCCCGCCATGGCGCGCCTCGTCCTGGCTGAGCTGCGTGTAAATCTGCTTGATGACCGGCTCCGTGTGCCACTCGCTGGCGCGGCGATACCAATGATTCAGGCGGATTTCACCGCAAAAATGCAGCATCAGCGTTTCAAGCGCGGGCGCCGGCTCAAACTCAAAGCGCACCTCATGCAGTTCCTGCTCGGTCGGCACCAGCTCAGGCCGGAAGCGGCGCAGGTACTCCATCAGCACCAGCGAATGCTTTTGCTCTTCAAAAAACCAGATCGACATGAAGGCAGAGAAATCACTGTCGTCACGGTTGTCGCGCAAGAACATCTCGGTGGCCGGCAGCGCCGCCCATTCCGTGATGGCGTTCATCTTGATGGTCTGGGCCTGCTCTTCCGTCAATAGCGAGGCGTCAAAACTCGCCCAGGGAATGTCCTTGTCCATATCCCAACGAACGGATTCGAGTTGCTTGAAGAGTTCGGGGTAAAGCATGACCGTCCTTTCGGGTTCTTGAAGGCGCCTTGAATCGCGGGATTTTAGGCCGTCCGATGTGGCAGACCACAGCCGTCTGGCAAGCCCGCCCGCCACGCCCGGACATTCCCTTATAGTCGGCGGCTGCCGAGGCTCGAACAGATGAGCTGGCAGTGCCTTGGCAGGCTGCCGGGCCATCAGAAATTCTCTTCTGGTCAAACAAATACCAGTCGGTCATAATTTATCCATGATGGTAAAAATGATCGGTTTTGACTCCCGGCCCCCGCGCCGGACCAACGCCATTGGGCTATCCATGCAACGCTTCTTCTTGTCAGCGCCACTTACAAGCGCTTACTCAATGGCTGGGTTCCGGCTCAAATGCCGCCTTGTCTGCGCCCTTTTGTCTTTTAAAGTTCAGTTATCGACGTTTTTCCTGCTGCGAAGACCGTCCGGCATGAACAGCCGGGCTGCAATCCCGGGGCGCAATTTCTCCTCCTCCCTCCCTCCCTCGTTCGCGCCGGGGCGCTTCGCAACAGTTTTGTCTTTGGGGTCTACAGCATGAGCGCCGCGCCAAACTTGCGCATCGCCATCGTCGGCTCCGGCATCTCGGGGCTGGCCGTGGCGCATCGCCTCCAGGGCCAGGCAGAGATCACCTTGTTTGAGGCGGGTGACTATTTCGGGGGCCACACGCACACGGTGGACATCACGCTGCCGACGGCGGCCGGCCCTGTGACGCACGGCGTGGACACCGGTTTTTTGGTGTTCAACGAACGGACCTACCCCAACTTGATCGCCTTGTTTGCCGAGCTGGGCGTGGTCACAGCCAAGTCGGACATGTCTTTTTCTGTAAAGGTGCCGCCGTCCCGCCAGGGCGGTGCATTGGAGTGGAGCGGCTCCAGCCTCAACACCGTTTTTGCGCAGCGACGCAACCTGCTGCGGCCTGGCTTTTGGCGCATGCTGCGCGACATCGTGCGATTCAACAGGCTCTGCACGGGCTTGGCAAAAGCCGGCGCCGACGCCAGCCCCGCCCTGTTGCAGCCGCTGGCTGACTTCCTGCGTGAAAAGCGCTTTTCTGACGAGTTCCGCGACTGGTATTTCTTGCCCATGATGGGCTGCATCTGGTCTTGCCCGACCGACCAGATGCTGCAGTTTCCTGTGGCGACCATGGTGCGCTTTTGCC
>CAZNQE010000081.1:0-12465 GCA_964575005.1 uncultured Polaromonas sp.
GCCACGCGCTACCGCGAAGACCCGGTGCGCATCATCCGCGCCGTGCGTTTTGCGGCCAAGCTCAGCGCGCTGGGCTTCAAGTTTGAAGACAAAACCGTGGCACCGCTGCGCGAAATGCGCGGCCTCTTGGCCGACGTACCGCAGTCCCGGCTGTTTGACGAAATGCTCAAGCTCTTGCAGACCGGTCATTCGTTGGCCAGCATCGAGCAGCTCAAGGCCCTGGGCCTGGGCACCGGTATTTACCCGCTGCTCGACGTGGTGGTGGACAGCGCGGACCAACCCTTCTTAAAGCTCGCGCTGCAAGACACCGACCGACGCGTGGGCGAAGGCAAGCCCGTGGCGCCTAGCTTCTTGCTGGCCTGCGTGCTGTGGCCGGATGTGCGTGAAGGCTGGGCACGGCGCATCAAGCGCGGTGAGCCTGTGATGCCCGCGCTGCAAGATGCGATCGACCAGGCTTTTGAAGCCAAGATCGGCGACGTGTCGGGCCGCGGCAAACTGGGCACCGACATGCGCGAGATCTGGAGCATGCAGCCGCGCTTTGAAAAGCGCGTGGGCAGCGGCCCTTATTCATTGCTGGAGCAGCCACGCTTTCGCGCCGGATTTGACTTCTTGCGCCTGCGCGGTCAAACGGGCGAGATTGACCTGGCTTTGTCCGAATGGTGGGAAAAGTTCAGCACCGCGTACGACGACGAGCGGCACGCGATGATCGAAGAAGTGCGGCAATCGCAGCAAGCCAAGCCGCAAGGGCGTGTGCGCGTGCGCCGACCTGAGCCGGCGGCTTTGGCTTCGGCCGATGTTCAAGCTGGATCGTCTGGGCAGGTCACGGTTCAAGTGGCGCCGCTGCGCGCTGCTGACGGTGGTGCGGATGGCGATGCAGAAGGTTTTGCCCAAGAGCAGGGCGACGCAGCAGCACCGAAGAAGCGTCGTCGCCGTCGCAAGCCTTCGGGCGGTGCTGCTGGTGGCAGCGCTTCTGGTTCCGACGGCCAGACTGCAGACTAAATCTTCGCTGCTGACTGCAATGAGCCAGCCCGAGCGCCCCGAGGTCCAGGCCTATGTGGCGCTGGGCGCCAACCTCGGCGACGCGGCACAAGCCTTGCTCGATGCGCTGCAAGCGCTGGCGCAAACGCCAGGCATTCGGCTGGTCAAAGCCTCGAGCCAGTACCGAACAGCACCCGTTGATTCCAGCGGCCCGGACTACATCAACGCCGTAGCCGAAGTGGCCACAACTCTGAGTGCCCCCGACTTGCTGACGGCGCTGCAAGCAATAGAAAACGAGGCAGGCCGCGAGCGTCCTTACCGCAATGCCCCGCGTACGCTGGATCTGGACTTGCTGCTTTACGGCACCGCGAACATTAAGTCCGCCCGGCTCACAGTGCCGCATCCGCGCATGAACGAACGCGCATTTGTGCTCGTGCCTTTGGCGGAGATTGCGCCAGCCCTAGTTTCGCTTGAAGCGCTGCGCGCGGTCAGCGGGCAGTCCATAGATCTGACGTGAAGGACGCAGAGCTTCATTCTTGTGTGGATGTAGTTAATTGGGGTGACAATAAGCCCTGTTGAATTTCTTTCTAAATTTTTTTGTATTACAAAAATGACTTTGATCGGTGTGGGCCCGATGATCTGGTGGTGGGTGCCCTCCACCTTCTTGCACCGCAAATGATGATGAAAGCCCCCGGGATTGAACGGCGGAGTTGGGCTTCGCGTTGCTCGCACTGTGGGCTCTGAGTAAATGTCTAGGGCCAACAGCAGCCATAGCGTTTCCTCGATATCCCGGCTCCTCAAGGCGCCAGCCGCTCTCACAACCAAGCACCGTCTTCTTAAAAAACTGTCCCCGCACTAAGGCCCCATGACAGCAACCGTCCGACTCGGGAAAATCAGCGACTCCTACCAGCGTTACATTGGCAGCTTAGGCGTAGAGTTAAAGGCGGGGCACGGCATGAACGCCAGCACGCATGTAGCTAGCGTGCGTATGAACCCGGAGGCACCCACGCACCATGAGCGCGCCGTGGTCAAGCTGTTCCATTTGTCAGACAAGGGCTGGTTTAACGAATATGCGGCCTGGACGCTTGCGCAGCGCCTGGGCGTCAAGACCTCCCCCCGGGCCAGCATCATGGTGGGCACGCGCGGCGACATTACCCCTGAACACGGCAAAGAACTCAACGAGGCGGTAAGGTACGTCACCACCCCCATCGTGCTTTGGTGCACAAGCGCGGTCGAGCCGTCAAAGAACATTCAAGCCCAGCTGGGCCGCTTTTGGGAAAAGGCCGTGCTGCATACTGAGGCAGGGCAGCGCATGGGCGCGATGGACGGCTGGCTTGGCAACTGCGACCGCATTGAAACAAACGCTTTATGGTGGGCAGTTGAAGGCGGTGGGCTGGTCGCCATTGATCATGAAAAGGCTGCATTCAACCAAGACTGGACGGTCAGGCAGCCAGAGCATCATGACGAGCCAGACGCAGCCAGCACTAAGCCCGTACTGGAAACCACGTTGCTCAAGTCCATTCATGCGGCCATGGCCAGTAGGGACAAGGCCACACGCAAAGCCGCGAAAGGGCTGGCTAACGCGATGTACTACATCAGCGAGCAGCAACACGCTCCAGCTTGGGCCGAGCTTGCGCACCAGCTGCAACAACAGGCCGAAACGAATTTCGGAACACAGGCGGCCGCAAGGCTGCTAAGCTTCTTGACTTACCGAGTTACCGAGGACTGCATCAGACGCCGGTTTGGGCTTGCAACATGAACCTCCTCGAAGTTTTACATTCACCACCCCTGCATGCTGCGCCAGCCGCATGGCGCGGTACATGGGCGCGGCTGTGGCTGCAGCCAAGCATTTTCAGCGCCCAACGTTTTTTGGTTGGCTTGGCCATGCTTGACCAGCGCGGGCTTTGCGACTTTCGCCTGATTTCGGGCACTGACAAGTTCGAGTTCGTTTACGGCGAAGCTGGACGCACACTGGTTGACCAGCTTATTGCCGAGATTCGCCAAACCTTGGCCGCAGCCCGCGAGCAGCACGCCCCATTGAACGGCTTGGCGCTGCCGTACTGCCTGCATATTGACCCCGTGGGCTTTGCCAGTGACCTGAGCGCACAACACGCGCTGGAAGCCGCGCTTACAGAAGCCGAGATACCCATGGAGCCACAACCCGAGCTGGCAAAGGCGCCTCGCTTTAAGAGCAGACCTGCCGACCAGGTGGTGCAAGACCTCTTTAAAGCGGTCAAGCAACGCATGGGCATGAAGGCCGACGCCATATTGCGAGAAGACCACTTTGGGGACGAAAAGCACATTGGCATGGTTAATCTGGTCCAGCCACATGGGGCAGGCATTTTGGCGAGCGGCTGGTATGCAGACAGCCAGCGCGTGCAGCTAGAGTTGCTGAAGTCGGCCAATTTGGTTGAAAGCTATATGCGGCACAACAAAAAGCAGGGACAACCAGCCGTATTTTTGCTCCGGCCCACGACGGAGAACGGACTCAACCCCAAGCAAAGCCTTGAGATTGAAAACGCTCTTGATCAACTGGACTACCACCTCACAAGCAAAGGCCTGCGCGTGACCACAAGGAACTTTGAGTCTGACATTGCAGACGATGTTGCCGAGTGGGTTAAGTCCTAAGCCCTACGCCTAGCGCTACCCGACCAAGGCGCCATCTTGACGGTGTTGTGCGGTTGGTTGATCAGACCGTTTATTCACTAATTAAGGCGCCAGCCGCTCCCGTAACCAAGCACCGTCTTCCTGCTGCGCATAACGAAGCCGATCATGCAGGCGGCTGCGGCGGCCTTGCCAGAATTCCCAGCGATCGGGTTTGAGGCGGTAGCCGCCCCAGTGGGGTGGGCGGGGCGGTTGCAGCAAGAACTTGGCGCCGTATTTGGCGGCGTTGGCCACCAGCACGCCACGGCCTGAAATCACTTCGCTTTGCGGGCTGGCCCAGGCGCCTATGCGTGAGTCGAGCGGGCGGCTGTTGAAGTAGGCGTCGCTTTCTTCGTCGGAGATTTTTTCGACCGTGCCTTCGATACGTACAACGCGCTCCAGCTCGACCCAATGAAACTGCAGCGCGGCGTAGGGGTTGCCAGCCAGTTGCTTGCCTTTGCGGCTGTCGTAGTTGGTGAACCAGACAATGCCACGTTCATCCAAGCCCTTGATCAAGACCACGCGCGTTGACGGCCGCAAGTCATGGCCGACGGTGGCCAGCGTCATGGCGTTGGGCTCGGGCAGTTCGCCGGCAATCGCTTCGTCCAGCCATTGCTGAAATTGCAGCAGCGGATTGGCGTTGGATGCGGCTTCGTCAAGCTCGGCGCGCTCGTAGCTTTTGCGAAGGTCGGCGATGGAAGTTTGGGGCTCGGTCATATCGGCCGAGTATAGGTTTTGGGTTTGGTGAATTACTTCAAGCGACCTGCGCGAGACGCAAAAGTCGCTCCAGCGCGGCATCTCGAATGCCCGCTTCGCACAAGCAGGCGTGTGTGCGCGTTGCGTACTCCAGCGTGGTGCCAAAGCGACCGCGTGCTTCGGCCATGATGCGGCGGTAAGTGGCGGCGTCCAGCTCGCCGGTGTAGTTGGGGCTGCGGCGCGACAAGGTAAAAGCCAGCGCGCTGACCGAGCCGCCGGGCGTTTGGCACTGCAGCCATTTCGGGTCGTAAACGCCGGTGGGCATTTCGCGCTTCCACAGCGTTTGCAGGACATCACCAACCTGGGCGCGCGGCACGCGGTAGGCCATGCCCCGGCAGCTGCCGCCGGGCAGCAGCGCAAAAACGAGGCCCGGGCATTCGGGCGTGCCGCGGTTGATGCGGCTCCACATCTTGAGTGCGCGGTGGTAGCCGCGCACATGCGCGTGGCGCTCTTCGGCATGCTCAAACTCGGGCCGCCAGATGAGCGAGGCGTAGCCAAAAATCCAGAGGTCTTCATGGCCGCCCCACTGCGTCATCACTTGCTCGAAAATAGCTTGCGGGTCGCGAAGAGGGTTAGGCGCCACGGCCAGAGCCGTAAGTTCCTCAGTCAGCGCATCAGTCAGGGCGGGGCAGTTGCTCACAGAAACGACTTTACAACGCCTCAGGCCTGCTGAATTCTCGAATTGACAGGGCATGTGGCGTGAATTCGACAAGTCACCAATGTTCGAGCTGAGACCCAATCAGTTCGTAACCCCTTGGTAACCCCGGGCGCGCGGGCCAGGCTTGTAACCGGCTACCATCGAGTAAGTAACTAAATTACATCAGGAGACCCCAAAGCCATGCTCCATCCTGCCGTGCGCAGCATCACCGAGGCCATCGCCGAGCGCAGCCGCGCTGGCCGCAGCGCCTACCTCGCCCGCATCGACGACGCCTCCACCCGCGACGCCAACCCAGACCGCATGGGTTGCGCCAATCTGGCGCATGGCGTGGCCGGCATTCCGCTGGACGACCGATTCAAGGTCGTGACTGAAAAAGCGCCCAACATCGCCATCATCAACGCCTACAACGACATGCTGTCGGCGCACGTGCCTTTGCAGCGCTACCCCGACCTCATCAAAGACGAGGTGCGCAAGCATGGCGCCTCGGCGCAAGTTGCGGGCGGCGTGCCCGCCATGTGCGACGGCGTGACGCAAGGCACGGCCGGCATGGAGCTGAGCCTTTTTAGCCGCGACGTGATTGCCATGGCGACGGCCGTGTCGCTGTCGCATGACATGTTCAATGGCGCGCTGATGCTGGGCGTGTGCGACAAGATCGTGCCCGGCCTCTTGATTGGCGCGCTGCACTTTGGGCATTTGCCCACCGTGTTTGTGCCCGCTGGCCCCATGCCATCGGGCTTGTCGAACAAAGAAAAGGCGAGCGTGCGCGAGAAAGCGGCGCAAGGCTTGGTCGGCAGGCCTGAACTGCTTGAAGCCGAGCTCAAGTCTTATCACAGCCCCGGCACCTGCACCTTTTACGGCACGGCCAACAGCAACCAGATGCTGCTCGAAGCCATGGGCCTGCACGTTCCCGGCACAGCCTTCGTCAGCCCCGGCAACAACTTGCGGGACGAGCTCACGCGCGAAGCGGCGCGCACGGTGCTGGGCATCACCAAGAGTCGGGGTGCAGCCTACGCGCCGATTGGCCGCGTGGTCGACGAACGCGCCATCGTCAACGCCATGGTTGCGCTGCTCGCCACGGGCGGCTCGACCAACCACCTGATTCATTGGGTGGCCGTCGCGCGCTCGGCGGGCATCACGATTGACTGGAATGATTTCTCGGCACTGTCAGACGTGGTGCCGCTGCTCTGCCACGTGTACCCCAACGGCAGCGCCGACGTGAACGAGTTCCAGGCCGACGGCGGCACGGGCTTTGTCATCCGCGAATTGTTGGACGCGGGTTTGATGCACGAAGACGTGCTGACGGTGCGCGCTGGCGGCATTCGCGAGTTCACGCGTGAGCCGGCGATGGACGCGGGCAAGCTGGCCTGGCGCGAGACGGGCGAGTCCAAAGACTTGAACGTGCTGCGCCCCGCCGCCCAGCCCTTCAGCCCCACCGGTGGCCTCAAGCTTTTGCAGGGCAACCTGGGCCGCAGTGTCGTCAAGGTCTCGGCTGTGCCGCAGGACCGCTTGGTGATTGAAGCACCCGCGCGCGTTTTTGATTCGCAAGAAGCTTTGCAGCAAGCCTTCAAGGCCGGCGAGTTGGCGCGTGACGTGATTTGCGTGGTGCGCTGGCAAGGCCCGCAGGCCAACGGCATGCCCGAGCTGCACCGGCTCACACCGCCGCTGTCGGTCTTGCAAGGCCAAGGCTTCAAGGTGGCGTTGGTCACGGACGGCCGCATGAGCGGCGCGTCAGGCAAGGTGCCCGCGGCCATCCATGTGTCGCCCGAAGCGGCCGACGGCGGACCGCTGGCCAAGGTGCAAGACGGCGATGTAATTTTGCTCAACAGCCAGACGGGTGAATTGGTGGTGAAAGTGGCTGCGGCCGAATGGGACGCCCGGCCACTGGCCACCATGCCCGAAGCCTTGCGCCAAGCCAATGGCCTGGGCGTGGGCCGTGAACTTTTCGCCGGCATGCGCCGGCATGCATTGAGCGCAGAAGAAGGAGCAGCAGCATGGGTTTGAAAGTATTGAGCGGGCCACTGACGGCCCTGCAAGTGATGCAAGACGCGCCGGTAATTCCGGTCATCGTGCTCAACGATGTGAAGCACGCTGTGGCCTTGGCTAGAGCCTTGGTGGCCGGCGGCATTCGCATGCTTGAAGTGACTCTGCGCACGCCGCAAGCGCTGGCCTGTATCGAAGCGATTGCACGCGAAGTGCCTGAGGCTGTTGCTGGTGCCGGCACTGTGCGCAGCGCCGCAGACGCCAAGGCCTGCGCCAATGCCGGGGCGCGCTTTGCCGTGAGCCCGGGCTACACCAGCGCTGTCGGCCAAGCGTGCCGCGATCTGGGTTTGCCACTGCTGCCCGGTGTAGCCACAGGCAGCGAAATCATGATGGCCCAAGAAGACGGCCTCACACAGCTCAAGTTTTTCCCGGCCATGCAAGCGGGCGGCCCCGCCATGCTCAAGGCCTGGAGCGGCCCTTTTACTGATGTGCAGTTTTGCCCCACGGGCGGCGTCAGCTTGGCCAATGCGCCTGAGTTTCTGGCGCTGCCCAATGTGGTGTGTGTGGGCGGCTCCTGGCTGACGCCAGCCGATGCCGTGGCCAGCGGTGACTGGGCCCGCATCACAACGCTGGCCACTGAAGCCAGCCAGCTCAAGCGCTAGTCAGCCCAAAGCAGGAGTTCGTGCTTACTGCCGGGTGACTCCTGCTGCGTGCGTCCTCTAAGAACAAAGCTGAGTCAGGCAGTGGCTGGCAGCCGATTTGCGGTACCCCGCCATGAGGCAGCCGGCCACTGCCTGACTCAGCGCCCCGCTAAGTGAGCGGACTCAGCACCCGCCGGACGACCTGATCCAGCGCCCCGGCAACTTGAACGGCTAGGCCAAGTCCTTACGCTCTATTAACTCAATCTTGTACCCATCCGGGTCCGTCACAAACGCAATCACCGTCGTGCCACCCTTCACCGGGCCAGCTTCACGCGTCACGTTGCCGCCGGCAGCCTTGATCTTGTCGCAAGCCGCATAAGCGTCTGGCACGCCCAGCGCAATGTGCCCATAGGCCGTGCCCATCTCGTACGTCTCCACGCCCCAGTTGTAGGTCAGCTCAATCTCGGCATGCTCCGGGTTGCGGCCGTAGCCCACAAAAGCCAGGCTGTACTTGTTGGCGGGGTTCTCAGACTGACGGATGAGCGTCATGCCCAGCACCTGGGTGTAGAAGTCGATGGAGCGCTGGAGATTGCCAACGCGCAGCATGGTGTGTAGAAGTCTCATGCGCTTGATTCTGCCGCGTTTTTGAGGGGCGTCATTCAGATGAGCGGCTCAGTAACGACGCCTCTGCTAGCATCATTTCATCCACTTTGACTTCAAAGAAGTTCGCCCATGAAACTCATTGACTCCATCCTCACCGAAGCCGCCAGCATCACCACGCTGCGCCGCGACATTCATGCCCACCCCGAGCTCTGCTTTGAAGAAGTGCGCACCGCGGACCTGGTGGCTGAACGGCTCACGGCCTGGGGCATCCCGATTCATCGCGGCATGGGCACCACGGGTGTGATCGGCATCGTGCATGGGCGTGACGGCGGCGCTTGCGGGCGAGGCGTGGGCCTGCGGGCTGATATGGACGCGCTGCCCATGCAGGAGTTCAACACCTTTGCGCATGCCAGCCGCGAAGCCGGCAAGATGCACGCCTGCGGCCACGACGGCCACACCGCCATGCTGCTGGCCGCCGCACAGCACTTTGCCAAGCACCGTGACTTTGACGGCACGGTCTACCTGATCTTTCAGCCGGCCGAAGAGGGCGGCGGTGGCGCGCGCGAGATGATCAAGGACGGCATGTTCGACAAGTTCCCGATGGAAGCAGTGTTCGGCATGCACAACTGGCCAGGCGCGCCGGTGGGCACCTTTGCTGTGAGCCCCGGCCCGGTCATGGCGTCGAGCAATGAATTCAAGATCACGGTGCGCGGCAAAGGCGGCCACGCAGCGCTTCCACACAACGGTGTGGACCCGGTCTTGATCGCCTGCCAACTGGTGCAAGCTTTTCAGACCATCATCAGCCGCAACAAAAAGCCGGTGGACGCAGGCGTGATCTCGGTCACCATGATTCATGCGGGTGAAGCCACCAACGTGATTCCGGATGCCTGCGAGTTGCAGGGCACCGTGCGCACCTTCACCATCGAAGTGCTGGACTTGATCGAGTCGCGCATGAAGGCGATCAGCGAGCAGTTGTGTGAAGCCTTTGGCGCGCGCTGCGAGTTCGAGTTCTCACGCAACTACCCGCCCACCATCAACAGCGCCAAAGAAGCAGACTTTGCCCGCCGCGTGATGGCCGGCATCGTGGGCGAGGCGAATGTACTGGCGCAAGAGCCGACCATGGGTGCGGAAGACTTTTCGTACATGCTGCAGGCCAAGCCGGGCGCATATAGCTTTATCTCCAACGGCGACGGCGCGCACCGCGAGATGGGCCATGGCGGCGGGCCTTGCATGTTGCATAACCCGAGCTACGACTTCAACGACGATTTGATTCCGCTGGGCGGCACCTACTGGGTGGCGCTGGCCACGCAGTGGCTGGCTGAAGCACCGGGAAAGTAAGACCTACACCGTGTAGTTCAGCGCCATGCGGCCGCCGTCCACCACCACGATTTCCCCAGTGATGTAGCTCGCTGCATCGCTGGCCAAGTAAGCCACGGTGTCAGCAATTTCAGACGGCTCGCCCAAACGCCGCAGTGGCGTGCGGCTCATGATGCGGGCCTTGGCTTCCTCGCTCGTCAGCACGGCTTTGGCCGCCAGTTCAGTGGCAATGGTGCCGGGCGCTACGGCGTTCACGCGAATGCCCTTGTCGGCCAGTGCCAGTGCCATCACGCGCGTGAGTTGGTTGATGCCGCCCTTGCTCACGTTGTAGCTGGCAATGCTCGGAATGGCGAGCGTGCCATTGACCGAACTCATGTTGATGATGCTGCCGCGCCCGGCCTTGGCCATCTCTCGCGCCACAGCTTGGGCTACCAAGAAAGCGCCTTTGAGGTTGACGCGCAGTACGGCGTCAAAGTCTTCTTCGGTGATCTCCAGAAAGTCAGAAGCCTTGAAGATGCCGGCGTTGTTGACCAGCACGTCGATCCGGCCGTGCACAGCCATGGCCTCTGCCACCAGCCCATCGACCTGGGCTTTGTCGCCCACATCGCAGCGCACAAACAGCGCCTTCAATTCAGCAGCCAGCACTTGGCCGCGCGCCGCGTCCACATCGGCAATCACGACATGCGCGCCTTCACGGGCGAAGCGCCGGCAGCACGCCTCGCCAATGCCTTGCGCGCCACCGGTGACGATGCAGACGCGGCCGGCCAAACCAAACGAAATTGCCGCCTCGGGTGCGTCGATGGGTGAAAGTAGCGCGCTCATACGCGAACGGTCCCAGCGTAAGCCGCGGCAAAGGCCGCTGCGCTTTCAGCCACATCTGCAGCGCTCATACCCGGCTTGAACACCGCCGAGCCAATGCCAAAACCATTGGCACCCGCCGCGCGGTAGGCCTGCATGTTGGCCGGGTTGATGCCACCCACCGGCATGACCAAGGCATCAGGCGGCAGCACGGCGCGCAGCGCTTTCAAGATGCCGGGGTTGATCATCTCGGCTGGGAAAATCTTCAGCCCCGTCGCACCAGCTTCCAGCGCAGCAAAGGCTTCGCTGGCCGTCATCACGCCTGGCAGGCAGACCAAGCCCAGGCGCAGGGCCTCGGCCACCACCGCCGGGTTGTAGTTGGGCGAGACGATGAGCGCGCCACCAGCGTCAGCTACATCGCGCACCTGCTGCGGCGTGAGCACGGTGCCTGCGCCCACCAGCGCATCCGGAAAAGCCGTGGCAAGGGCCGCAATGCTTTTTAAGGGCTCGGGTGAGTTGAGCGGCACTTCAATCAAGCGCCAGCCGGCGTCCACCAGGGCTTGCCCGACGGCCACGGCTTCTGCGGGTTGCAGGCCGCGCAAAATGGCGACCAGCGGCAAGCTCTTCAGAGCGGAATCAAAACGTTGGCGCGGCGAGCTCATGGGCTTCTCTCTAGATGCTTGATGGATGGAGCCGCAAATTAAACCAGACGCAGCGTGCGAGCGAGCGCATGCAAGCCGTGCCAGCTGGCCGTGTCTCCCACGGTGCGCACCTGCACGCCGCGTTGGCTCAGTGCTCTTTCATACCAAGGGGTCAGTGCCGTGCTGCCCATCATCACAAGACTTTCGCTGGTGTTGAGCCTGTTCAAGTCTTGTGCGCGTATTTCTTCGCCAATCACCAGGCCCGACAAATAGCGCGGCAAAACTTCAGCCGGCAGCTTGTCAAAGAGCGCCAGCGTGCGCGCGCTGAATGCCGTGTGCAACAGGCTTGTCCCTTGCAGGGCCTGCTGAACGCCTTGGTCAAACGCTGCCAAGTCAGCAGCGCTGGGCTCGGCAGGATGCGTGGACACCCCAGAGCTCTCATGCTCGGCCGGCATCATGCGCCCCAAGATGGAGTGATGCCGCAGCAGTGAGAAAAACTCGCCCGTCATCCAGGTCGAAAACTGCGTGATCCGCCCTGCCGCTACGCGCACCCATTTGCTGTGCGTGCCCGGCAAGACCAGCCGCGCATCCTTCAAGCCCAATAGCTGCAGCGCCCCGAAGACCTGCACCTCTTCACCGCGCATCACGTCGGGCACGCCGCTGGCGTCAAAGCTCAAGCCCGGCACGATGGCCATGCGCTCCGGCTGCAACCAGACCAGCTTGGCCGCAATGTCGACAAAGCCGGCCGGGCAAGGGCAGTAGGGCGCCTCCTGCCAGCCTTGCCGACTGCCCACCATGCCCGACATCAGGCACAGCACGCCGGGCGTCATCCAGTCGCCAAAGCATTCTTCAAAGACCGTCGGAAAGTGACCCGCCGGCACCGTCAAAATGCCCCGCGCAAAAGAGCGCTCGCCGACCACTTGTCCGGCGCTGTCCATGAGCGCGCCGCGCAGTGAGGACGTACCCCAGTCGATCGCAAGAAGTTGTGTCATGCGTGAAGACGATTTCAGTGGTTGTCCTTGGGCACGGCCGAGCCGCGCTGCCCCACCAAAAAGTCCATGTCTGCGCCTTCGTCGGCCTGCAGCACATGGTCGATGTAGAGCTTCCAGTAGCCTGAGTTCATGGCGGGTGCAGGCTTTTCCCACAGGGCCAGGCGGCGAGCCAGTTCTTCGTCGCTGATCAGCAGTTGCAGTTTTCGCTCAGGCACGTTCAGCTCGATCATGTCGCCGTTTTGCACCACGGCCAGCGGGCCACCGGCAGCGGCTTCAGGCGTGGTGTGCAGCACGACCGTGCCGTAGGCGGTGCCGCTCATGCGTGCGTCACTGATGCGCACCATGTCCGTGATGCCTTTTTTGAGCACCTTGGGCGGCAGCGGCATGTTGCCCACTTCAGCCATGCCGGGGTAGCCCTTGGGGCCGCAGTTCTTCAGCACCAGGATGCAGTTTTCGTC